>NZ_JAWOTC010000001.1:0-307657 GCF_033338675.1 Vibrio sp. Vb1574 | reverse complement strand
GTCCTTAGCTCAGCTGGATAGAGTACCTGGCTACGAACCAGGCGGTCGGAGGTTCGAATCCTCCAGGACGCGCCACTCATTGAAAAAGCCTCGCAATTGCGAGGCTTTTTTGTATCTAGACATCTGGAGTATGGCGTAGGATCACTAGAGCCTATGTTCCTCTTTTTTAAAAGCGAATATGTGCGTATCTAAGCAATTTGCTATCAAGCTTCTGTCGCATCGTGTGAAATCATCCTGATTATCCCTCCTATACACTGACTTCCATTTTTCATTTCAATTACTCTCATGTAGTTACTTTGTTTGTTATTTGTTTATTGATTGTTAATTTTGTTCATCTTTCTGTTTTTGTTGGTTTTTACTGCGTGAGTCCCGATTTGATTTTGAAATCTAAATCGCAGTTTTTATTTATGTCCTCCTTTACTCTGTTCGTAAGGTGATAGCGATTTGAAGTGATTATTTTGTCATGAACTGTGATCTGGGTAGTGAATAAATAATCATTTATCAGGATTACTACAAACCTTCCTTAAACAAAATTGACAAAATTTAACCAATCGAGATAATCCATGGGTCGGGATTTGACACTATTAAAGTCCTGCACGTTGTCAGGATGACAAAGAAAGGAAGCAACATGACTAATATAGGAAGCCTGCTAGTAGATGCGGCCACCCTGATGCTAACGGGGATGGCGGTCGTATTTATTTTCCTCACTATTCTTGTTTATCTCGTTCGGTTAATGTCGAAATTGGTACCAGAAGAAGTACCAGAGCCGATCGTAGCACCAAAAACAAACACTAATATTCAATCAACCTCTTCAGCTGTTAGTCCACAAGTAGTGGCGGCGATCTCGGCTGCGATTCATAAACATCGCGCCTCATTCGCGAAGTAGCCGAACTAGGATTAAAAAGGAGTTTAAGAGCATGTCTAAACCACTAGCTATTACTGATGTGGTCCTTCGTGATGCCCATCAATCACTATTTGCTACGCGTATGCGTATTGAGGATATGCTGCCTATCGCAGCTGAGTTGGATAAGGTTGGTTACTGGTCTCTAGAGACTTGGGGTGGTGCAACATTTGATTCTTGTATTCGATTCTTAGGGGAAGACCCTTGGGAGCGTTTACGTGAACTAAAAAAAGCGATGCCTAATACACCAATGCAAATGCTACTGCGTGGTCAAAACCTTTTAGGATACCGCCATTATGCCGACGATGTAGTAGAGAAGTTTGTTGAACGCGCGCATGCTAACGGCATGGATGTATTCCGTATTTTTGATGCAATGAATGACGTGCGAAACTTCCAGAAAGCCGTGAAAGCAACGGTTGATGTTGGTGCGCATGCTCAAGGTACGTTGTCTTACACAACGAGCCCAGTGCATAACGCAGACACTTGGGTTGACTTGGCAAAACGCCTAGAGGATTTAGGTTGCCACTCGCTGTGTATTAAAGATATGTCTGGCTTACTTAAGCCATATGAAGCGGAAGAGCTTATCACGCGTATCAAAGCGTCTTGTGATGTGCCATTGGCACTTCATTGTCATGCAACAACGGGGCTGTCTACAGCAACAGCGGTAAAAGCAGTAGAAGCCGGTATTGATATTCTCGATACTGCGATTTCTTCAATGAGTTGTACTTACGGTCATACACCGACTGAAACGGTAGTCGCTATGCTAGAAGGCACCGAGCGAGATACCAATTTGAAACTCGAGCAACTGGAACCTATCGCCGCATATTTCCGTGAGGTACGTAAGAAGTATGCGAAGTGGGAAGGCCAGTTAAAAGGAGTCGATTCACGCATCCTGATTGCTCAAGTGCCTGGTGGTATGCTGACCAATATGGAAGGCCAGTTGAAAGAGCAGGGCGCTGCGGATCGCATTGATGAAGTATTAGAAGAGATCCCTCGTGTACGTGAAGATCTTGGTTTCATTCCATTGGTGACTCCAACTTCACAGATCGTCGGTACGCAAGCGGTGATTAACGTTCTTACTGGCGAGCGCTATAAGAGTATTACCAAGGAAACCGCTGGCCTATTGAAAGGTGAGTACGGTCAAGCGCCAGCCGAGTTAAATGCAGAACTGCAAGCGAAAGTGCTTGATGGTAAAGAGCCAATTACCTGTCGTCCTGCCGATTTACTTGAGCCTGAAATGGAGACGCTTACGGTTGATCTGATGGAGAAAGCGAAATCAGAAGGCATTAAGCTAGCAAGTGAGCGTGTTGATGACGTACTCACTTATGCACTTTTCCCTCAAGTTGGGCTTAAGTTCCTTAAGAATCGTGAAAACCCAGAAGCATTTGAGCCTGCACCAACGCTAGAAGCTGCGAAGCCTGCTGTACCTGTAGCTCAACCAGCAACTGGTGGTGTAGAAACTTATAGTGTACGTGTTGACGGGCAGGTGTATGAGGTGGAAGTTGGCCCTCAAGGTGAACTGACATCTGTTGCTCCTTCTAATGCACCGGCAAAATCGGCTACACCTAGCGCACCTTCTAATGCTTCAGCAGAAGCGGTACCTGCTCCTCTTGCAGGTAACATCTTCAAAGTGAATGTTCAACCTGGTGCTGAGGTAGCTGAAGGCGATGTATTGCTCATCCTTGAAGCGATGAAAATGGAAACTGAAGTACGAGCGGCGCGTGGTGGTGTGGTTCAAGAGCTGAACGTTAAAGAAGGCGATGCTGTCACAGTAGGTGCGCCTCTGTTGAGCCTGGCGTAAGGGAGTATCATGGACGGATTGTTAACCCTTTGGGCAGAAACAGGGATCGCTAACTTCGAGTTCGGCCAAATCTGTATGATGCTGGTTGGTTGTACCTTGCTGTTTTTGGCAATTAAAAAAGGATTTGAACCTTTACTGTTATTGCCGATTGGTTTCGGTGCTATTTTGGCGAATATTCCAAATGCTGGCTTTACTGAGCCTGGTGGCTTGCTCTACTACGTTTACTACATTGGGATTGAATCGGGTGTGTTCCCGCTATTGATCTTCATGGGTGTGGGCGCGATGACCGACTTTGGTGCTTTGATCGCAAACCCAAAAACGTTGTGGTTAGGTGCGGCTGCGCAGTTTGGTATTTTTGCAACACTGTTTGGCGCTATTTTACTCAACTATGTACCTGGCATGGAGTTTTCCATGGCGGATGCATCGTCTATCGCGATCATCGGTGGGGCTGATGGGCCAACAGCGATTTTCTTAGCGAGTAAGCTCTCTCCAGATCTGCTAGGTGCGATTGCAGTCGCGGCATACAGCTATATGGCATTGGTGCCGATCATCCAGCCACCAATCATGAAAGCACTGACAACCAAGGAAGAGCGTCAAATCAAGATGGCTCAGCTTCGTCATGTTGGTAAATGGGAGAAAGTCATCTTCCCGCTTGCTGTATTACTGATGACGATTCTGTTCTTACCTTCAGCTACGCCATTGGTTGGTATGTTCTGTTTGGGTAACTTGATGCGTGAAGCTGGTGTGGTCGATCGTTTATCGAAAACTGCTCAAAATGAATTGATCAACATAGTGACTATCTTTTTAGGTCTTGGTGTTGGTTCTAAGCTGCAAGCTGAGCAGTTCTTGAACCTAGAAACGTTAGGTATCTTGGGGTTAGGCGCAGTTGCATTTAGTATCGGTACTGGTGCGGGCGTCCTGATGGCGAAACTGCTTAACAAGTTCTCGAAAGAAGACATCAACCCACTTATTGGTGCGGCTGGCGTTTCTGCGGTACCAATGGCCGCGCGAGTCGTAAACAAAGTTGGTTTACAAGCTAACCCGCAAAACTTTTTGTTAATGCATGCGATGGGACCAAACGTTGCTGGTGTGCTGGGTTCAGCCGTTGCGGCTGGTATATTGTTAGCACTTGTTGGTTAGACATTATTGAAAATGGAATGATCAACCAATTTACAAAATCACGATTAACTTAGGTTAACAAAATGGTTTATAGTCAAAGGGATGCTTTCGCATCCCTTTTTGTTTTCTTGCAGGGAATGGTTTATGGAACACAAACAGATCGTTATCACTGAGTTTGGTGATGCCAACGTACTCGCGATTCAACATGCTTCTACACCATCACCACAGCCTGGTGAAGTCTTAGTAAAAGTCGCTTTTTCAGGCGTAAATCCTATTGATGTCAAAACTCGAGCTGGGCTCGGTTGGGCGGCAGCGCAGAATAAGGACAATTTACCTTGGGTGCCAGGTTACGACATCTCAGGAAAAGTGATGTCTTGTGGAGAGGGGGCATCACGTTTTAATGAAGGTGATGAGGTGGCTGGATTTATTGGTTTCCCAGTTCGAGGCGGTGGTTACAGCCAATACATATGTGTTCCAGAAACTGAGTTAAGTCATGTTCCTAGCTCTGTCACTTTAGAGGCAGCTGCTGCATTACCGTTGGCGGGACAAACTGCGGCACAAGCTCTCAGTAAGGCTAATGTGACGGAAAACGATCGCGTACTTATCCTCGCTGGAGCCGGTGGTGTTGGACACCTCGCGGTACAAATTGCGATCGCGACGAAAGCGGAAGTCTTTACAACCTGCAGTGAACGAAATCTAGACTACCTTGCGACGCTCGGTGCTCATGCAGTGAACTATCAATTTGCACCAGTGTCAGAACGTGTGGAAGATGTTGATGTTTTGATTGATTTAGTAGGCGGAGATGCTGCGTTAGATGCGCTTAAATGCTTGAAAGACAATGCGAGAGTCATCACCGTTCCAACCATCACAGCTGAGCTGATTTGTGAAAAAGCCAAACTCCTAGGCTTTGAGGCTAGTGGCATGTTGGTTGAACCAGACCCTGCGCAGTTAGATACCTTGTTGTATATGGTCGGCGTTGGCTTACTGAAGACTGAAATTCAACAGGTTTATCCTATGAGTGATGTCATTGGTGCTCACCAGCAGGTCGAATCAGGAAGAACCAGAGGCAAGGTGTTGCTTGATATGACATGCTAGAAGCATTTAACACGAGTTTTGAAAGTTTAGCGCTTTGGTTTTCAGATTCAGCATTATGGGTGCTTTTCATGACCGGTTTTCTCAGTGCCACGTTGTTGCCTGGTGGTTCTGAAGCGGGCTTAGTTGCCACTCTCTCATTAAATCAATACTCCGTTTCTTCAATTGTTATGGTCGCTACTATCGGTAATACGCTTGGTGGCTTAACAAATTATTGGCTTGGCTTGTGGATTCCCAACAAAGCACAAGAGGAAAAGCACGGTCATACCGCATTAAAGTGGCTCTCTAAGTATGGCTATTGGGGATTATTTTTTAGCTGGTTACCTGTAATAGGAGACCCGCTGTGTTTAGCCGCAGGGTGGCTAAGAATGAAGTTTCTGCCTTGCGTGATTTTAATATTTTTAGGAAAGGCTGCTAGGTATAGCTTACTTGCGGCCATCTATCTCGGATTATTTTAAGGAAAGTACATGAAGATGTTTTGGGTTGGCGCGTGTTCACTGTTGGTGATCACGGGCTGTGCATCAAATACGCCAGTTTCATCACTGCCGAAAGGGGTAACTTTCGTTGAGTCATCGAAAGCTGAAGAAGGCAAAGTTAAGATTCCATACCAAAAGTATAAACTCGATAATGGTTTAACGGTGATCTTAGCTCCTGAAGATTCTGACCCATTGGTCCATGTGGATGTGACTTACCATGTTGGTTCAGCTCGTGAAGAAGTGGGTAAGTCTGGTTTTGCGCATTTCTTTGAGCACATGATGTTCCAAGGTTCAGAGAACGTTGGTGACCAAGAGCACTTCAGAATCATCACAGAGGCTGGCGGCACGTTAAATGGTACAACAAACCGCGATCGTACTAACTACTTTGAAACTGTCCCTGCTAACCAGCTCGAGAAAATGCTGTGGTTAGAGTCTGACCGTATGGGCTTTTTGTTGGATGCGGTTTCTCAACGCAAATTTGAAATTCAGCGTTCGACTGTAAAAAATGAGCGAGCTCAGCGTTACGATAATCGTCCTTATGGCTTAATTTGGGAGCGCATGTCCGAAGCGCTATATCCTGAAGGTCATCCGTATTCGTGGCAAACCATTGGTTATGTTGAAGATCTTGATCGTGTTGATGTGAACGACCTCAAAGCGTTTTTCTTGCGTTGGTATGGCCCAAACAATGCGACTATCACGATCGGTGGTGACTTAGACGTTGAACAAACTCTAGAGTGGGTAAATAAGTACTTCGGTTCGATTCCTCGTGGTCCTGAGGTTGAAAATGCGCCGAAACAACCTGCAAAACTGCAAGAAGATAAATACATCACTCTAGAAGATCGTATTCAACAACCTATGGTGATGATCGCGTGGCCAACAACCTACAACGGCGAAGAAAGCCAAGCGTCTCTCGACACGTTATCAGAAGTATTGGGTGGCGGTACCAACAGCGTGCTCTATCAAGACCTAGTGAAGACTCAAAAAGCGGTCGATGCTGGTTCATTCCATGACTGTGCTGAACTGGCGTGTAACTTTTACGTTTACGCAATGGGCGATTCTGGAGACAAAGGCGACCTATCAAAACTGTACGACGAGCTTTTACAATCACTGAATCAGTTTGCGGAAAAAGGCGTGACAGAAGATCGCCTTGAGCAGTTGAAGGGTAAAGCGGAAGCGGATGCTATTTTTGCGCTAGAAAGCGTTAAAGGTAAAGTGACTCAGTTGGCTTCCAACGAGACATTTTTCGGCGATCCTGATCGTCTTGAGCAACAGCTTGAACAAATCCGTGCAGTTACGCCGACTTCGGTAGAAAAAGCGTATACGGACTTTATCCAAGGTAAGAACAAAGTGACCCTAAGCGTGGTCCCAAAAGGAAAAACAGACCTTGTCGTAAAACCTGCGACCTTTGTGACACCAAAGCGTACGTTGCCAGAATATGAGAAGATTTCCGATGACCAATTGGCGTATCGTCGTGCGACCGATAACTTCGATCGCTCAGTGCAACCGCCAGTAGGAGAACCAGTGAAAGCGACGATGCCAGAGCTGTACGAGTTACATTTCAAGAATGGCTCAGAGCTGCTTGGTGCAGTTAGCGATGAAACGCCGACGGTGATGATGCAATTTAGTCTACCTGCAGGGACACGTTTTGTTGAAAAGGGTAAAGAAGGTCTTGCCCAATTGACCGCTGCGATGTTGCAAGAAGGTACAACGAAACGCAGTGTCGAAGAGATTCAAGCTGAGCTTGATAAACTGGGTAGTGTTATCTCTGTTAATGCCACAGGTTATACAACAAACATCAGTGTTTCTGCTCTAGAAAAGAACTTAGAGCCGACGTTAAAAATTGTCGAAGAGATGTTGCTGTCTCCTGCATTTAATCAAGATGATTTCGAGCGTGTAAAAATGCAAGCGCTAGAAGGCCTGGTATATGAGCACCAAAATCCAAGTTGGATGGCGTCACAAGCGAGTCGCCAGGTGCTCTATGGGGATTCGGTTTTTGCTCGACCAAAAGACGGCACGCAAGCAGGTGTCAGTGCATTAACGTTGGATGATGTCCGTGAATTCTACTCGAAGCATTACACGCCACAAAGTGCGCAAATCGTCGTTGTTGGTGACATCAATAAACAGGAAATTGAGCAGCAACTGACGTTCTGGAAAAACTGGCAAGATGAAGCTGCGCCATTGTATGCACCGCAAAGCATTGCTGCATTAGGTGAGCAAAAGATCCATCTTGTTGATAAACCAGGAGCGCCGCAAAGTGTGGTCATGATGGTTCGTCAAGGTATGCCTTACGACGCAACGGGCGATTTTTACCTAAGCCAACTGGCAAACTTCAACTTAGCTGGGAACTTCAATAGCCGCATCAACCAAAATCTACGTGAAGACAAGGGTTACACATACGGTGCTTACGGATATTTCTCTGGTAATCCAGAAACAGGCTCGGTGGTTTTCACCGCGCAAGTACGAGCGGATGCAACGGTTGCTTCGATCATTGAGATGGAAAATGAGCTAAATGAATACTCGCAGTCAGGTATTACTGATGAAGAGATGAAATTTATGCGTCAAGCGGTCGGTCAAAAAGATGCACTGAAATATGAAACGCCAACACAAAAAGCGGAGCTCATCAGTGATATTCTTAAGTACAACCTCGATCATGATTACTTGCAGCAAAGAAACGCTATCGTAGAAAAAGTCGATAAGCAGACGTTGAATGCGCTGGCTCAGAAATGGTTTGATCCAAATGACTATCAAATTATCGTCGTTGGTGATGCTAAATCGTTGCGTCCTCAATTAGAAAAGTTGGGGAAAGACGTAGAAGAGCTTGAAATCATTCGATAGAGTACACATTTAATAGCGGAGAAACGTTTCTCCGCTATTCATCTAGATAAGCAACTTTTCGTGGGTTATTTATCTAGATGCATTAACTATCAATAACTTAGCTTACACTTGTGTTATGTAACAAGTGTCCTGCTCCCAATATAAGCGAACCTCATTTTGACTGATTTTGCTGCGCGACTAAAAAAAGTTGCATCAAACCCCGAAGTATTTAAGCAGTTTGGACGCGGTGTTGAGCGAGAAACTTTGCGCTATCGTCAGGATGGACATCTAGCTACAACTCCTCATCCTGAAGGGTTAGGCTCTGCGTTCACAAATCAATGGATCACAACGGATTTTTCGGAATCATTGTTAGAGTTCATTACGCCTGTGTCACATGAAATTCCAGAACTGATGGCACAGCTGAAAGATATCCATCATTTCACTCAAACCAAAATGGGTGAAGAGAAAATGTGGCCACTATCAATGCCTTGCTACGTAGGCTCAGAGGATGATATTCAGTTAGCCCAGTATGGCTCTTCGAATGCAGCGAAAATGAAAACGCTGTACCGAGAAGGCCTAAAGCGTCGCTATGGCAGCCTGATGCAAATTATTTCAGGTGTCCATTTTAACTTCTCGTTTCCTGAAACATTTTGGGATGCGCTCTATGGCGAGCAAGATGAACAAGCCCGCCAAGATGCTAAGTCTGATGCGTACTTTGCGTTGATCCGTAATTACTACCGCTTTGGCTGGATGATTCCCTACTTCTTTGGTGCATCACCAGCGTTATGTGGCTCTTTTATTCAAGGTCGTGAAACCGATCTGCCATTCGAGAAGATTGGCGGGACATTATATTTGCCGAAGTCGACGTCTTTGCGTTTGAGCGATCTTGGCTATACCAATAGTGCTCAAAGTGTGCTGAAAATTGGTTTTAACAGCATTGACCAATACCTCGATGGTTTGAGTGATGCGATTCGCCACCCATCAGAAGAGTTTGCGAAAATTGGGGTAAAAGTGGATGGTGAATACCGCCAGCTTAATTCCAATATCTTACAAATTGAGAATGAACTGTACGCTCCGATTCGTCCAAAACGTGTATCGAAAAGTGGTGAGAAGCCTTCAGATGCGTTACGACGCGGTGGTGTCGAATACATTGAAGTTCGTTCTCTAGATGTTAACCCATTCAGCGCAGTGGGCTTAAATGAAGAGCAAGTACGATTCTTGGATCTCTTCCTTACCTGGGCGGCCTTGTCAGACTCAGACCCTATGGATAACTGTGAATTAGAGTGTTGGCGCGATAACTGGAATAAAGTCATTGTTTCTGGCCGTGAAAAAGGTCTAATGCTGCAAATTGGTTGCCAAGGTGAGCGTCTATCTCTACAAGATTGGGCACACCGAGTTTTCGTCGAGTTACGTCAAATAGCACAGCAAATGGATATGACTGCTGGTGGCAGTGCATACCAAGATGTGTGTAATCAACTCGAGACATGGATTGATAACCCAGAACTAACGATCTCTGGTCAACTATTAGAGCTAACGAAAGAGCTGGGTGGGCTAGGTAAAGTTGGTTGTACTCTTGGTATGAAGTACCGTGATGAAAACCTAGCTCACGGTTATCAGTACTATTCACAAGATACGATGGAAACGGAAGTAGCGTCGTCCGTGGAAAAACAAAAGCAAGCAGAGCAGAGTGACACGCTTTCTTTTGATGATTTTTTGGAAGATTACTTTGCTTACCTGAAGCAGTAATGACTAACTAAGGATTGGTGCGGTTGAACATTAAGTCGTCAGTAGTAGCGGTACTTGGAAGCGTGTTACTTGCAGGTTGTGCTACGGCACCGCCAAAGCAGCAGAATAACTTATGCGAGATATTCCGAGAGAAATCCGGTTGGTACGATGATGCCAAAGATATGGAAGATGAATGGGGGACCCCTATTCATGTCGCTATGGCCATCATTAAACAAGAAAGCAGCTTTCGGCACGATGCAAAACCACCTAAAGATTATTTGCTAGGGTTTATTCCTTGGGGACGAGTCAGCAGTGCGTATGGTTACGCTCAAGCTCAAGACCCTGCTTGGGAAGACTTCCAAGATGCCACAGGTCAGGGTGGCTCTCGTACCAACTTCGATGATTCTATGATGTTTGTCGGTTGGTATACTCATGAAACACGGCGTCAGCTAGGGATTTCATTATGGGATCCCTATAACCAGTATCTGGCTTATCATGAAGGGCGAGGTGGGTATAAGCGAGGTACTTATAATCGAAAGCCTAGTTTAATCAAAGTCGCTCGACGTGTTGAACAAACAGCGAAAACTTATGGCTGGCAGCTGAAGCAATGTCGTCAGGAATTAGAAGACAACAGCAGCTGGTTCTTTTAGCCCACAGTCAGTTCATGTGCTGTAGGGATGAATGACATTTATCCATTACCGAAAGGTACTGGAGTTACAATCAGGAGAGATGTAATGCCTTTACTCGATAGTTTTACCGTGGACCACACTCGTATGAATGCACCGGCAGTGCGAGTGGCGAAAACCATGCAGACCCCAAAAGGGGATACGATTACTGTTTTCGACTTACGCTTTACTGCGCCAAACAAAGACATTCTTTCTGAAAAAGGTATTCACACCCTAGAGCACCTTTATGCAGGCTTTATGCGTAATCACCTAAACGGTGATTCTGTTGAGATCATCGATATTTCGCCTATGGGTTGCCGCACAGGTTTTTACATGAGTCTGATTGGCACACCATCAGAGCAGCAAGTCGCAGATGCTTGGATTGCAGCAATGGAAGACGTGCTGAAGGTAGAAAGTCAGAATAAGATCCCTGAACTTAACGAATACCAATGCGGCACGGCAGCAATGCACTCTTTAAAAGAAGCACAACAGATCGCAAAGAACATTTTGGATGCTGGTGTTTCGGTGAACAAAAATGATGAACTTGCTTTGCCTGAGTCGATGTTAAAAGAGTTGCGCATCGACTAGGTGCTCATTAAGAAGCATATTGCCCCAATAAGTAAAAAGCCTGACATGAGTCAGGCTTTTCTTTTGGTTATTTGGATGTCGATTTTTTCTTCTTCGGATAAACACGAACGAGCTTGATTCGGTTCTCTTCAATCTCAACAAGTTCCATTGGGTGACCCGCTACTCTCACACTTAGATGGCTCTCAGGAATATCTTCCAAGTGTTCTAAAATGAGCCCGTTTAGCGTTCTCGGGCCATCCGTTGGTAAATCCCATTTCAGGCCTTTGTTGATATCTCGGATATTGGTGCTGCCTTCAATAAGAAAGCTTCCGTCACCTTGAGGACTGATTTCATCAGAGAGGCTTGGAGAAATTGACGTCGTGAACTCACCAATGATCTCTTCCAGAATATCTTCAAGAGTGATTAGACCGATGATATCACCGTACTCATCCACGATCAGACCGATACGTTGCTTGTTGCGTTGGAATTTCAACATTTGCACGTTCAGTGGTGTGCCTTCTGGGATGTAATAGACCTCATCAGCAGCACGTAATAGCGTTTCTTTGTTGAATTCGTTCTTTTCCAACATCAGACGATAAGCTTCACGCAAGCGCAGCATGCCAACCACTTCATCAATTTGGTCACGATAGAAAACTATGCGTCCATGTGGTGAGTGTGTTAGCTGGCGAACAATGGATTTCCAGTCGTCGTTAATATCAATACCGGTAATTTCATTGCGTGGGACCATAATGTCGTTCACGGTGACGTGCTCAAGATCTAAAATAGACACTAGCATGTCTTGGTGTCGGCGAGGGATCAAACCGCCAGCTTCATTTACCACCGTACGCAGCTCATCGGAGCTAAGATGATCTTCTGCTGAGTGATCCGCTCTTACACCAAGTAAGCGGATAAAGCCATTCGTAATAAAGTTAACAAGCATCACTAAAGGCGACAGTAACTTCATCAGTATGGTCAATAATATACTGCTCGCGTAGGACACACGTTCAGGGTAAAGCGCTGCAATTGTTTTAGGGGTAACCTCGGCAAAAACCAATACAACCATAGTTAGTGCACCGGTTGCGATAGCGACACCTAAATCACCATACAAACGCATACCAATAATGGTTGCGATAGCAGACGCGAGAATATTAACGAGGTTGTTGCCGATAAGAATAAGACCAATCAAACGATCTGGACGGTCTAATAGTCTTTCGACTCGCTTAGCACCCTTATGCCCGTTTTTGGCTAAGTGTTTTAAGCGATAACGATTCAGAGACATCATCCCTGTTTCTGAACCGGAAAAGTAACCTGATATGACGATAAGACACGCGAGTAGCGCAAACAAGATACCCGTAGAGATGTCGTCCAAAACGTTGCTGTTCCTTGTAAGTATTGGGTTATATAACGGTTGAGTAAGTCCGTTAAGTCAAAGAGTTAAGGCGTACTGTATTTTATCTAGCCTAAAATATAAAGGATAGGAGCCCTAGAGCTCCTTAATTCAAGATGATTTCTTTTACAAAGCGACTGCCAAAATATGCCAGAGTCAACAGTGTTGCTCCTGCAACAGCGAACCATGTGACTTTTCTACCACGCCAGCCTTTTTGATAGTGACCCCAAAGTAGTATTGAGTACACCACCCAAGCGATGAAAGAAAGAATGCCCTTATGTGCCTTACCTTGGGCAAACATATCCTGCACAAAGACAAAGCCAGTAATGAGCGTGGCAGTTAACAATAAGTTACCGATCAAAATAATTTTGAAGAGTTGACGCTCCACCATTAATAGAGGCGGCAGGTTTGGGTTAATCGCCAAAGATTTTTTTGCTTTCAGTTTGTGATCCAGCCAAGCCAACTGAAGCGCATAGAGTGCCCCGATAGTTAAAGTCGCGTATGAGAAGAGCGCAAATGAAATATGAATGAGTAGCTTAGGGTCATTCTCTAGGTGCTTTATAAACGTGCTTGGCAAAAATGTGGCAGCAGATAAATTGATGGCAGCAAAGCTATAAACGACAGGCAATAAAAACCACAGTCGGTTTTTCAACATAGCAAGGCTCATGACCAGAGAAATAATAAAACTGATCAAAGAAGCCACGTTGAGAATACTCAGGTTTTGACCTGAACCATCAAAAATCAGATCACTCAAAATCCACGCATGAAAAACAAGCGCACAGGCAGCACTAGCAAACACTGTTTTTGCTTTGATTCCTGACTGTTGTGAGAGTCCGGGTATGATGGTCGCAATCGCCAAGACATAAAGTATGGCGGCCGCGATGGCTATTAAGCTATCCATGAATCCTAAATATTATTGTGCACGATGGAGAAATTATACCTTGCATTACACTTTGGGGCTACGTTATATCCGACATCAATCGTGAGAGATGAGATATTGAAATTAATAAGTTACCGCACCATATATAAATAGAGACAAGAATAGGACAGCGGTACGGGTATGACTCAGACCTTGGCTAATGTATACTCACACTAATTAATCGCCATTTTAGCGAAGAGACAAAGATGTTTGAGAATTTAACGGATCGATTATCCAAAACGCTGAAAAATATCAGTGGCAAAGGTCGTCTGACCGAAGACAACATTAAAGAAACCCTACGTGAAGTCCGAATGGCTCTACTTGAAGCTGACGTTGCGCTTCCGGTCGTTCGTGAATTTGTGAACCGCGTTAAAGAAAAAGCGGTGGGCGTAGAAGTTTCTAAATCTCTGACTCCAGGTCAGGAATTTATCAAGATCGTTCAAACAGAACTTGAAGCCGTAATGGGTGAGTCGAATGAGGCGCTAAACCTTGCCGCTCAACCACCTGCTGTGCTTCTTATGGCAGGTCTACAAGGTGCGGGTAAAACCACATCGGTAGGTAAGTTATCTAAGCTTCTAAAAGAACGTGACAAGAAGAAAGTTTTGGTTGTGTCTGCCGACGTTTACCGTCCTGCGGCAATCAAGCAGCTTGAAACACTGGCATCAGACATCGGTGTTGACTTCTTCCCATCATCACCAGACCAAAAGCCTATTGATATCGCCAATGCAGCGATTGACCATGCGAAGAAAAAATTCTACGACGTACTTATTGTCGATACCGCAGGTCGTTTGGCAATTGATGAAGAGATGATGGGGGAGATCAAAGATCTTCACGCAGCTATCAACCCAGTAGAAACGCTATTTGTTGTTGACGCCATGACGGGTCAAGACGCAGCAAATACAGCAAAAGCCTTTGGCGATGCGCTACCTCTTACCGGTGTAGTTCTAACTAAGGTTGATGGTGATGCTCGTGGTGGTGCGGCACTTTCAGTACGCCATGTCACGGGCAAACCAATCAAATTCTTGGGTGTCGGTGAAAAAACTGACGCGCTAGAACCGTTCCACCCAGATCGTGTTGCTTCACGTATTCTTGGCATGGGTGACGTTCTGTCTTTGATTGAAGACCTACAACGCAACGTTGACCAAGAAAAGGCAGAAAAGTTAGCGAAGAAGTTCAAAGAGAAGAAAGGTTTCGACCTTGAAGATTTCCGTGAACAGCTAGGCCAGATGCAAAACATGGGCGGCATGATGGGGATGATGGATAAGCTTCCAGGAATGTCCCAGCTACCAGACAATGTGAAAGATAAAGTCGATGACAAGATGTTCAAACAGATGGAAGCGATCATCAGCTCCATGACAATGAAAGAACGTCAACGCCCAGAAATTATCAAGGGCTCGCGCAAGAAGCGTATCGCGGCTGGTTCTGGTGTGCAGGTTCAAGATGTAAACCGCTTACTAAAACAGTTCACCCAAATGCAGAAAATGATGAAAAAGATGCAAAAAGGTGGCATGAAAGGCATGATGCGCAACATGCAAGGCATGATGGGCGGCATGGGTGGTGGCGGTGGCTTCAACCCATTTGGTCGTTAATTAATCGATCACGCATAGATTCAGGGTGTTAGGTACGTCACAAACTTTAAATTCAATTTATGTTGGTGAAAAAGTAACTAAACTCCTTGCATTGCTCCGGGAGAAGAGTAAAATTCCGGAGCTTTATTTTGGCACGAGACCCCAAACTGTTTAATTTCTTGAATGGTTTTTGGGGTTAATTTTATTTTTGAGAAAGCAAAGAGGACGACATGGTAACCATTCGTTTGGCACGTCACGGCGCTAAAAAGCGTCCATTTTATCAAATCGTAGTAGCGGACAGCCGCAACGCTGCAACTGGCCGTTTCATCGAGAAAGTTGGTTTCTTCAACCCAACTGCTAAAGGTCAAGAAGAAGGTCTACGTCTAGACCTAGACCGCGTTAACCACTGGGTTGGTCAAGGCGCGTCAGTATCTGACCGTGTTGCTAAGCTAGTTAAAGACGCTCAAAAAGCGGCTTAATTTTTTACTTGAAAAGTAGAAACTAGTTTATGTCGATGAAAGGTAAAGAAACAATGAGCAACGAAAAGATTGTTGTAGGCAAGTTTGGTGCTACTTACGGCATTCGTGGTTGGCTTAAGGTTTTTTCCTACACAGACAATGCTGAAAGCATTTTCGATTACAGCCCTTGGTACATTAACCAAAAGGGCAAGTGGGTTGAGTACAAAGTAGAAAGCTGGAAGCGCCATAACAAAGGTATGGTGGCTAAGCT
Source organism: Vibrio sp. Vb1574 (assembly GCF_033338675.1). NCBI lineage: Bacteria > Pseudomonadati > Pseudomonadota > Gammaproteobacteria > Vibrionales > Vibrionaceae > Vibrio > Vibrio sp. Vb1574. The sequence continues at coordinate 291,894 of NZ_JAWOTC010000001.1, read as the reverse complement.
GGAAGGCATGGATGTTCGTGAAGACGCGCATCTAATGACGAACTTTGAAATTGCTATTGACCCTGCGGTACTTCCTGAATTGTCAGAAGATGAGTTCTACTGGCGCGAATTGTTTGGGATGCAAGTTGTAACTACTAAAGGTTACGATCTAGGTGTCGTTACTGACATGCTAGAAACTGGCTCAAACGATGTTCTGGTTGTTAAAGCAAATCTTAAAGATGCTTTCGGGCAGAAGGAACGATTAATCCCGTTCCTTGAAGAGCAAGTGATCATTAATGTTGATCGCGAAGCTCAACGGATCGAAGTTGACTGGGATCCTGGATTCTAATCTCCAAAATTACAGAGCGAGATAAACATGTGGGTTGGCGTTATTAGCCTTTTTCCAGAAATGTTCCGTTCTGTTACTGATTTTGGAGTAACAGGTCAAGCGGTTAAAAAAGGTCTTTTGTCGATTGAGACTTGGAATCCTAGAGATTTCACTCACGACAAACATCGCACAGTCGATGACCGACCTTACGGTGGTGGCCCTGGTATGTTAATGATGGTTCAGCCTTTGCGCGATGCCATTCATACCGCGAAAGCAGCCTCACCGGGCAAGACGAAAGTCATCTACCTTTCTCCTCAAGGTCGCAAGCTCGACCAGAAAGGAGTGGAAGAACTGGCAACGAATGAGAACTTGCTTCTGATTTGTGGTCGTTATGAAGGGGTAGATGAGCGCATCATTCAATCTGAAGTCGACGAAGAATGGTCGATTGGTGATTTTGTGATGACGGGTGGTGAGATACCAGCCATGACGTTAATCGACTCTGTCTCTCGGTTTGTTCCGGGTGTACTAGGGGATTTCGCGTCAGCAGAAGAAGACTCTTTTGCAAATGGCTTGTTAGATTGCCCTCACTATACGCGTCCAGAAGTATTGGATGACAAAGAGGTACCAGCGGTACTGATGTCAGGCAATCACAAGGACATTCGTCAATGGCGACTCAAGCAGTCGTTGGGCCGTACTTGGCTAAGAAGACCAGAGCTCCTGGAAAACCTAGCTCTGACTGACGAACAGGAACAATTACTTGCTGAGTTTGTTAATGAGCATAAAGCCATTAAAGAACATAACGCAAAGTAACCTAATTTATTTAGTATCAGTTTATTCTAGGAATTTAAAAAATGAGTAACATCATCAAAGCTCTTGAAGAAGAGCAAATGAAATCAGACCTACCTAAATTTGCACCAGGTGACACTGTTGTAGTTCAAGTTAAGGTAAAAGAAGGTGACCGTGAGCGTCTACAGGCTTTCGAAGGCGTTGTAATCGCAATCCGTAACCGTGGTCTACACTCTGCTTTCACTGTACGTAAGATCTCTAACGGTGAAGGTGTTGAGCGTACGTTCCAAACACACTCTCCAATCGTTGATAGCATCGAAGTTAAACGCCGTGGTGCAGTACGTCGTGCCAAGTTGTACTACCTACGTGAGCGTTCTGGTAAGTCTGCTCGTATCAAAGAGAAACTTGCTAAGAAGTAATGCTATAACTAGCGTTCTCATCTTAAACGGAGTCCTTTTAGGGCTCCGTTTTTTTTATTTGTGTAATTAGCTTGCTCGTTTCTTTTCACCCGACCTGCACTGACGTACACTCCACGCCTCTGTCTTGCTGTGAATAGATTCCTGATGTCGCTATGGCTCCTCGGAATGACGGGAAATGATGGCCAAAGATTACAGGGCACCGCGGTTAAAATTCATCATTCTGAACAGCGACGAAGGAGCGTGATTCAGAATCTACTAGTCGAGCATGCAATTGTTTAAGTTGTTAGCTTCATCCTTGCTATGAGTAGATTCCTGATGCCGTTATGGCTCCTCGGAATGACAGGAAATGATGGTCAAAGATTATAGAGTACCGTGGTTAAAAATCGTCATTCTGGATAGCGACGAAGGAGCGTGATTCAGAATCTACTAGTTGAGAATGTAAGTGTTTAAGTTGTTAGCTTCATCCTTGCTGTTAGTTGATTCTTAATGTCGCTATAGCTCCTCTGAATGATGGGAATTGATAGCCAAAGATTACAGGGTACCGCGGTTGAAATTCGTCATTCTGGACAGCGACGAAGGAGCGTGGTTAAAAATCTACTCGCTGAGAATGCTAGTGTTTCAGTTGTCCAACAGTATTCTTGCTATGAGTAGGTTCTTGATTTCGCTATGGCTCCTCTGAATGACGGGAATTGATAGCCAAAGATTACAGGGTACCGCGGTTAAAATTCGTCATTCTGGACAGCGACGAAGGAGCGTGATTCAGATTCCCCAAGAAGGAACCTAGGATCTTCCTTTACCCTAGGTCTTAATTTAGTACTGATCTTCAGACCAGCCATCACTATCGGACATATCGGGTGCGCCTGGGATGGTGTTTTCTTCATCTGCCCATTCACCAAAATCAATCATTTGGCATTGTTTACTGCAGAAAGGGCGATGAGGACTTTGTTCTCCCCATTCTACGTCGGCGCCACATTGTGGACATTGAACGATGGTAACTTTAGACATAGTTGAGCGTCCCATTACTAATTGGTGTTAAAGGGTAGTATACCTAAACGAATTAAAGATGGCTTATTCAACGCGCTATTGCTGCTACGAAATTTTATCAAATATAAGCGCAATAAAGCGTTGAATTTTAGATTATGGAGGCGAGGCGTAGTGTCGTCTTAGCTGCACACAGCAAGTTCAAATTCAATATCTTGTGTGCACGCTTGACCGTTTTCAAACGACATGAACTTGATCGCAAAGCGGTTTTTATGGCCTGAAATCATAGGATACACGCCATATTCCATTGGGATGTGAAGTCTTAGAATGTTGGCTTCATCAGCGTCACTTTGGAAGAAACCTGCACGACCGATTTGAGCTTTGAAATGTCCGGTCTCTCTAGTGAGCTTTAACCATAACGAAAGCGCATCAGATAAGGGCTTTAAGCTTGCTTGCCACTGTTGTGCATCACGCTTTTTACGTTCAATAGGTAGATGAAGCCAGTAGTGTAATGCTGGCAGATCAAAACAGCATGAACCACCCGGTAGATTAAAGCGTTGACGGATAGAGCTTAGGAAGCGATCTTCTTTTAATGCTTGGCCAAAACGTTCAGCACCCATTAGTTGGCTATGAACGACATCTATCTCTTGTAGTAGGGTATTTAATGCGTCTTGATCGACACCATCAACATTGAGCCAATGGCGGTACGACAGCCGCTGCTTCTCAAGATCTTTAGCCAGTTCACTTTTCAGTTGGATTTGTTCGAAGATCTCAACCATATCGAATAACGCACGGAAAAACAGTTGATACTGATGATTTTCGCTAAACCCAGAGGCCAAGTGAGCCTGACGCAGCAGAGACTCCACTCTTAGATAAATACGAGTTTTCTCATTTAACGGATGTTCAAATTTGTGCGTGGTCATCGACATAAGCCTTTGTGAGTTTCGTTCCTATTTTCGCAGATTTTTCTTACACATGGCTAGGTACTTTTCGTGCAAATCTGTGATTTGAAGCAAAAGATCAGGGTCACTTGGATTATTCTTAACCACATCGTCTGCAAGCGCGAGCCTTTGCTCTCTTGATGCTTGAGAGGCAAGGATGGCGCGAACTTGATCTTCACTCACATTGTCTCGTTTCATCGTGCGAGATATCTGTGTATTCGGTTCTACATCGACGACAAGAACGCGATCACACAAACTATCTAGCTTGTTTTCTACGAGCAACGGCACCACAAGTAACGCATACTCTGAAGTGACTTGCTGCAAATCTTCGATCATCTTTTCACGAATTATCGGGTGCAACAGTGCGTTGAGCCATGCTTTTTCATCTGAATTCGAAAAGATTTTTTCTCTCAGCTTTGCGCGATCTAAAGTTTGGTCTTCACGAACGATATCGTGACCAAAGTGTTCAATAATCGCGTTTAGGCCGGGAGTACCTGGCTCGACAACTTCTCTTGCTACAATGTCGGCATCGACGATATCGATTTTAAATTGTTGTTTGAACAGATTCGCGACGGTTGTTTTTCCACTAGCGATACCACCTGTTAAACCAATAACCAAAGCCATTTACACTCCTAGAACTGAAGTAAAGTACCAGTTTAAAATCTGCTCGCCCCAAATTAAGCTTATCCAACCAGCAATTGCTAAGTAAGGACCGAAAGGGAAAGCTTTTTCAATTCCCTGCTTTTGCAAGCGTAGTTGAATGATGCCAAATACGATGCCAACCACAGAAGAAAGTAGAATGATCATCGGCAGTGACTGCCAACCTAGCCAAGCCCCTAGTGCTGCTAGTAGTTTAAAATCACCATATCCCATTCCTTCTTTACCAGTAAGTAGCTTAAAGCCCCAGTAAACGGACCAGAGACATAGGTAACCAGCAATAGCACCAATGACAGAATCTTGTAGAGTAACAGGACTTATTTCGACTAATGCTAAGGCAATGCCAGCCCAAGTTAATGGTAATGTTAATTGGTCAGGTAACAACATAGTATCGAGATCGATAAATGTTGCAGCGATTAAGATAAAAGTGAAAAAGAGTAGGGCAACGGTAAAGTAACTAAAACCAAAGTGGTAAGCGACAAAGCCTGAGCAGAATGCAGTGAGCAGTTCAATCAGTGGATAGCGTGTGCTAATGGTTGTCTGACAGTTGTGACATTTGCCTTTTAAAAGCAGCCAGCTAATCACAGGAATGTTGTCGCGAATACGTATCGGTGTTGCGCATTTCTGGCAGGAGGAGCGTGGGACGCTCAAGGTCAGCACTTCTTTAGGAGGTTCTATTTTGTATTCAGGAAATGACTCGGCACATTCGCGTCGCCATTCTAGTTCCATGATTTTAGGTAGTCGATAAATAACCACATTGAGGAAGCTACCCACGATCAGACCGAAGATGGTGGCAAACACAACGAATAGCCAAGGGTAGTACTGGAATACTTCCATATTTGTCTCTTGAGCGATGAGTGAAATCAGCAAGATGCTGTTTTAAAGGAGTTAACAGCTCATTCTAGCCCAATACACTCATTAAGTTAAAGATTGGCAAGTACATTGCTGTCACTAATCCGCCAACAACGATACCTAAAAATACGATAATTAGCGGCTCTAGAATTTTACTAAGGTTGTCGACGGTGTTGTCGACTTCAAACTCGTAGATCGTTGCAACTTTATTGAGCATATCGTCAAGTCGACCAGACTCTTCACCGATCATGACCATTTGTAACACTAATTCAGGGAACACATTACAGTTACGCATGGCAACATACATTGGCATACCTGCGGCGGTATCACGGTAAACTTCTTCTATGGCGAGTTGATAGTGTAAGTTTCCTGAGGTTTTTGATGTGGTTTTTAAACTGGTTAGAATTGGAATACCCGCTGTAAAGCTTGTGGCGAGTGTTCGACTAAATTTGGCGATAGCGGCTTTTGATAATACAGGGCCCAGGACAGGAAATTTAAGCACAGAGCGGTTGAGCATTAAGCGAAAAGAATCTGAACGCTTAGAGAGGATTCTCGCCGAAATGAATAAACTAATGGAGCCTAGTGCGATAAACGGACTCCAGTTTTGTGTCCAGGCGGAAAGATCTAATACTTGCCTGGTAAACCACGGTAAGTCAGCACCAAAACCAACAAACATTTTTTCAAACTCGGGAATGACTTTGGTGAGCATGATAAACGACACGCCTAACGCTACTAGCACTACCATGGCTGGGTAGATCAGTGCTTTGATCACTTTCGCACGGAGTTGTTCATTTTTTTCTCGGTAGGTGGCTAAGCGCTCGAACACTTCTGCTAAGTTACCGGATTGCTCACCTGTGGCGATAAGATCGGTATAGAGTGGGTCAAAGTGTTCACTTGCAGTGCGCATGGCTTTTGACATGGGCGTCCCTGCTTCAACGGCGCGTGTCACGCTCATCAAAATGGATTTCATCTCTGCTTTTTTGTGATTCTCTGATACCAATTTTAAAGCCTGAACCAAGGGCACACCGGTTATCAACATCGTCGAAATCTGACGGGTAAACACCGTGATGTCTCTGCCTTTCACGCGATGGCTGAGTTTAGTGAGAAACGAGATACTGCTTTTCTTTAACTTCTTGATCTTGATGTGCTGTGCGTCTAGACGCTCGCGTACTTCAATTTCTGTCATCGCGAGGGTTTGCCCAGATGTCTTTTTGCCTGAACTGTTGATGCCTTTCCAGCGGAAGTTTTTAAGTTGTGGTGTAGTGCTTTTCATGGATGTGACTGCTGATTAAAGGATTAAAAATAAAGTACGCGCTGTAGTTCACTAAAACTTGTGATCCCTTGTTTGAGTTTTTCTATGCCCGACATTTGTAACGTGCTCATACCATTTGCGATGGCGAGTTTTTCTAGTTCATGTACAGAGGCGCCTTTAATAAGCGCTTCGGAAAGAAATTCATCAAAGCGCATCACTTCATAAATCCCCGTTCGGCCGGAATAACCATGGGTACACTCATTGCATCCATCGGGATTGGCTTTAAAAATGTTGTCGCTTGCTTGAATACTGAGATGTTGCAACTGAACGGTAAGCTCTTGTGGTTGCTTGCAGACCGAGCACAGTTTACGGGCTAAGCGCTGGGCAATAATCAAACTAAGAGAGGAGGCCAAGTTAAAGCTTTCTACGCCCATGTTTGATAAACGAATCACCGTTTCAGCTGCAGAATTGGTATGCAAGGTTGAAAGTACTAAGTGACCGGTTTGCGATGCTTTTATGGCGATTTCCGCAGTGTCTAAGTCACGAATCTCACCGACCATTACCACATCCGGGTCTTGACGTAAGAAAGAGCGCAGGGCTTCGGCAAAACCAAAACCAATCTTAGGCTGAACTTGAACTTGGTTAATGCCCGATAAGTTAATTTCTACTGGGTCTTCTGCCGTGGAAATGTTGATTTCTGGCTTATTGAGGATACTCAGCCCAGTGTACAGAGAAACGGTTTTTCCGCTCCCGGTTGGGCCTGTCATCAGAATCATGCCTTGTGGGCGACGCAGCGCATCCAAGTACAATTGTTTTTGTTGTTCGCTATAACCAAGCTTGTCGATATCCAATGACGCAGAGCTGCTGTCGAGCAGTCGTAGTACAATTTTCTCTCCGAATAGAGTCGGTAGCGTGGATACACGCATATCAATTGCGGTGTCTTGATTCAACTTGAGCTTAATACGCCCATCTTGTGGTAAACGTCGCTCTGCAATATCAAGTTTAGAGAGGATTTTGATACGAGCGGATAAGCGGCGACTTAAGTGGCTTGGTGGCTGCTGTGTTTCAATTAAGATGCCATCACAGCGTAGGCGCACACGGTACATCTTTTCATAAGGCTCAAAGTGGATATCGGATGCGCCTTTGCGCACAGCGTCCAACAGAATTTGGTTGATGTAACGGCTAACAGGAGACTCATCTTGGCTCAAGTCTTCAATGTTGTCGATTTCATCTGCGCCCACATCAACCAGATTGGCTAACTCTTCTTGGTTGATCTCTTTTAACCCGGACTTCTCATGACTCAATGAACGACCATATAAGCGTCGAATTGCCGCGCTGAGTTGACGAAAATCCGCCAACACCAATTCAATCTGTAAACCAGTGGCAAAGCGAAAATCATCTTCTGCTTGTTGGTTGGTGGGGTCGGCAACCGCTAATAATAACGTTGAAGACGTACGCTGGAGTGGGAGTGCGTTATGCCGCGTGATTAATTCCCTAAGGCCAAGTTGCTGACAAAGCGAAGCATACTCGTACTGAGATAACTCGGGCTGATTTAAACCAAAGAGAGAACTTAAGTGCTCAGCGAGTTCGCTTGATGTAAATAATCCAGAACTGAGTAAAGCCTCTGGCATCGAAATGCCAGAAGCTTTGACTTGCTCTATTAACGATTCTTCTTGGGAAAAAGTCAGTAACCCTTTTTGGCGAAGAACCGTGGAGAGGTTAGTTAGCACTGCTTAACTTCTTACGAGCATGCTTTAGGCTTTACACCTGTAGCAGTAATGCCAGAGGTACAGTTCCATTGACCTGTTCCATCACGCCCTAGAGTAACGTCTTTACTGATAACGTCTGGACTTACACCGGTGCTATTAAATGTGAATTTTATTGCACCTGACGACGTACTTGCTCCTGAAGCTGAAGCTGTATAGCTAATTACACCAAGTGGAGAAGTCGGAACTGGTAGCTGGGCTGCTGTTGGAAATGAGCCATTTTCAACAACATAAGTTTCAACATTTATTCTATGCCCAGTGATGGATGCTAGTGCAGACGCTGCCTCACTTTTAGCTACATATTTTTGGTATTGTGGAACTGCAATTGCAGCTAAAACACCAATTACCGCCACCACAATCATTAACTCAATCAGAGTAAAACCCTGTTGTTTTTTCTGTTTACTGTTTTTCATTTTTAACCCTTTCCTAAAAATTAATAATGCTCTTGCATTGGCGAAAGATTATGGAGAGTTAAGGTGGGTTGAAAATGGGGAAGGGATGGGCTCTCGAGTGAGATAAAACTCTTTGGTGAAAAGTTGCATATCGCATGCAGAGTTTTGCGAGTAGTACTATTTTTTTAGTGGATAAAAAGAAAGGGCCAATTGGCCCTTTTAAATGATTAGTTACTCACAACTCACTGAGTTAGTTGAAGTAATTGAGATTGTGTTGCTTTTATTATTTGAAGCGCATCGAAAGATCCATCGCTTTTAGATGCTTAGTCAACGCGCCTACCGAAATGTAATCGACACCGGTTTCTGCGTATTCTGCGATGGTCTCTAGCGTAATGTTGCCGGAGTTCTCTAAAGCGGCACGACCTGCGTTAATCGCTACGGCTTCACGCATCATTTCTTTTGTGAAGTTATCGAGCATGATGATGTCGGCACCAGCCTCTATCGCTTGTTTCAACTCTTCTAAGCTTTCCGTTTCTACTTCTACCGGTTTGCCTGGGTTAAGCTCTTTCGCTTTTTGGATGGCTTGAGTGATGCCACCACAAGCAATAATGTGGTTTTCTTTAATAAGGTAAGCGTCGAACACACCGATGCGATGATTAAAGCCACCACCGCAGGTCACGGCGTATTTTAGTGCGCTACGCAGACCAGGAATGGTTTTGCGTGTGTCTAGTAGACGGCACTCAGTATGCGCGATTTTTTCAGCGTACTCTGCGGTAACTGTTGCGCAGCCAGACAGCGTTTGGATGAAGTTCATTGCGTTACGTTCACCAGTCAACAAGTCACGAGCAGGGCCTGTCAGCGTGCAAAGGGTTTGGTTAGGCTCGACTTTATCGCCGTCCTTTACGTGCCATTCAATACTGACCTTGTCACCGAGCTGTTTAAAAACTTCATCAGCCCATGCTTGACCACAGAACACACCATGCTCACGAGTAATAATCGTTGCGGTATTAACCGCATCGGCAGGGATCAAAGATGCAGTAATGTCGTTATCTGCGTCGACACTGCCACCTAGATCTTCTTTTAAGGTATCAGCGACAGAGCGAGTGATCTCTAAAGGGAGTTGTTGTTTAAGGTATTCTAGGCGTTCTTGAATGTTGTGTGTGTTCTTCATCGCAAATCTTGTCTTGAAAGGGAGATGGCAACGAATGATACTCTCCGGTGTCAATAATTTCAGCAGTTAATTTGCAAAGTAGAGAGGTTGATATGCGCCCAATTATCGAGAATGGCTGGCTGACACAGGCAAAGCATGTTCCGTCACCATTTTTTGATGCTCGCTCTGATACAAACGACATCTCTCTGCTGGTGGTACACAACATCAGTTTGCCTCCTGGGCAGTTTGGTGGAACGTATATTGAGGACTTCTTCACTGGCAAGCTAGACCCAAATGCACATCCATTTTTTGAAGTTATTCACAAAATGGGCGTTTCTGCACATTGCTTGATTAAAAGAAACGGCGAGGTTGTTCAATTTGTTTCTTTTCTCGATAGAGCATGGCATGCCGGTCAATCCAGTTTCGCGGGCAGGAAGCGTTGTAATGATTATTCCATTGGTATCGAGCTTGAAGGGACAGAATTTACTGCCTACACAGAAGCGCAATATCAATCACTTGCAGAGATCACTGAGGTGATTATGCAATCTTATCCTCAAATCACCCCGCCACGAATTACCGGTCATCAATATATTGCGCCCTTGAGAAAAAGCGATCCTGGTCTAAGCTTTGATTGGGTGAAATATAGACTGCTTATACAGCGTTGATTTGTAGCGAAAGTGTAAATTCAAAAAAGCGAAATAAATAAGGCATACGATCAGGTATGCCTTTTTTTGATACCAGAAATATTAATGATTGTTAAAAGTTAACTACATTTTTACGCTCGTACATGCCGTTTTGGTGAATAAATAGACTGATGATTTTGTCATTTTCTGTATTTCTTTTCCAAAACTGCTAGCACGTCGACTTCCCATTTGTATGCTTTATGTAATTGGTCATACCAATTCTATTGCTGTTTTAACAGTCGATTGTTATCAGAGTGTTGGAAGTAAGCTCGTTCTATGATTTAGGTCAATTTTCGGCTGGACAGTGGCGTTTTAATTATGTTAATTTCTGCACCAACTTAAAATTGGTATTACCAATTACCTGCAAGAGTAGAAGAACAATAAATTATGGCTTATCAAAGGATTCGTCAGCCAAAACTCTCTGATGTTATAGAACAAGAGTTAGAAAGGTTGATAGTGGAAGGAACATTGTCTCCGGGGCAACAACTGCCTCCAGAGCGTGAACTGGCAAAACAGTTCGATGTGTCTCGTCCTTCAGTCCGAGAAGCCATTCAACGCTTGGAAGCGAAGCGTTTGTTGACTCGTCGCCAAGGTGGCGGAACATTCGTAAGTGAGAATATCTGGAAGAGCTTTTCAGATCCCTTGTTGAATTTGTTGTCTAGTCATTCTGAAACCCAGCTTGATGTGCTTGAGTCTCGTCATGCGATGGAAGGAATTTCAGCCTACTTTGCAGCTTTACGTGGTACCGAAGAAGATTTTGCGCGTATTCAAGGTTGCCTTGAGCGCATTAGCCAAGAGCAAGCAAACAACGATATCGAAGCTGAATCTGCGGAAGTAATGCAATTTTTGATCGCTTTGACAGAGGCCGCGCACAACGTGGTTTTGTTGCACATTGTTCGAAGCTTAGCACCTTTGCTTGAGCAAAATATTCTACAAAATTTTAAATTACTACGTCGCCGCCCAGAAGCGGTCGAGAAAGTCAGTAAACACCGAGCCAATATCGTGGATGCGATTGTTTCTGGTCAGCCTGAAAAGGCGCGAGAAATGTCCCACTCGCACTTGGCTTACATCGAAGAAACATTGTTGGATTTGACTCGAGAAGAGTCTCGACGAGAGCGTTCTCTACGTCGAATTCAGCAGGGTAATGACTCGTAAGAGCGTTACTTAAATAAGTAGATCCAACCAACAGAAGGATAGATCGCCATGTCTGATATGAAGCATGACGTAGATGCACTGGAAACTCAAGAATGGCTACAAGCGCTTGAGTCAGTTGTACGTGAAGAAGGTCTAGAGCGTGCTCAATTCCTATTAGAGCAAGTTCTAGATAAAGCACGTCTAGACGGTGTTGATATGCCAACAGGTATCACAACTAACTACATCAACACGATTCCTGCAGACCAAGAACCAGCATACCCAGGTGACACAACACTTGAGCGTCGTATTCGCTCAATTATTCGTTGGAACGCTATCATGATCGTTCTACGTGCATCCAAGAAAGACCTAGAGCTAGGCGGCCACATGGCGTCTTTCCAGTCTTCTGCTGCGTTCTACGAGACATGTTTCAACCACTTCTTCCGTGCACCAAACGAGAAGGATGGTGGCGACCTAGTTTACTACCAAGGTCACATTTCACCAGGTATCTACTCACGTGCATTCGTTGAAGGTCGTCTAACTGAAGAGCAGCTAGACAACTTCCGTCAAGAAGTAGACGGCAAAGGTATTCCTTCATACCCGCACCCTAAACTGATGCCTGAATTCTGGCAGTTCCCGACAGTATCGATGGGCCTAGGTCCAATCGCTTCTATCTACCAAGCTCGTTTCCTTAAGTACCTAGAAGGCCGTGGTCTTAAAGATACTTCAGAGCAGCGCGTTTACGCGTTCCTAGGTGACGGTGAGATGGATGAGCCAGAATCACGTGGTGCTATCTCTTTTGCTGCGCGTGAGAAACTAGATAACCTATGCTTCCTAATCAACTGTAACCTACAGCGTCTAGATGGCCCTGTAATGGGTAACGGTAAGATCATTCAAGAACTTGAAGGTCTGTTCAAAGGTGCTGGTTGGAACGTAGTGAAAGTAATCTGGGGTAACAACTGGGATTCACTACTAGCTAAAGATACGACTGGTAAGCTTCTACAGCTTATGAATGAAACGATCGACGGCGACTACCAAACATTCAAATCAAAAGATGGCGCGTACGTACGTGAGCACTTCTTTGGTAAGTACCCAGAGACAGCTGCACTTGTTGCTGACATGACTGATGACGAAATCTTCGCACTTAAGCGTGGTGGTCACGAGTCTTCTAAGCTATACGCGGCATACAAAAACGCGGCAGAAACTAAAGGTCGTCCAACAGTAATCCTAGCTAAGACTGTTAAAGGTTACGGCATGGGTGAAGCGGCTGAAGGTAAGAACATCGCGCACCAAGTTAAGAAGATGGACATGACTCACGTACTACACCTACGTGATCGTCTAGGTCTTCAAGACATCCTAACTGACGAAGCAGTGAAAGAACTTCCGTACCTGAAACTTGAAGAAGGTTCAAAAGAGTACGAATACCTACACGCTCGTCGTAAAGCGCTACACGGCTACACGCCACAGCGTCTACCAAAATTCACTCAAGAATTCATCGTTCCTGAGCTAGAAGAATTCAAGCCACTACTAGAAGAACAGAAGCGTGATATCTCTTCTACTATGGCATTCGTACGTGCACTAAACGTTCTACTTAAGAACAAGAACATTGGTAAGAACATCGTTCCTATCATTGCTGACGAAGCACGTACATTCGGTATGGAAGGTCTGTTCCGTCAAATCGGTATCTACAACCCGCACGGCCAAACATACACACCAGAAGACCGTGGCGTTGTTTCTTACTACAAAGAAGCGACTTCAGGTCAGGTTCTACAAGAAGGTATCAACGAGCTAGGTGCTATGTCTTCATGGGTTGCTGCTGCGACTTCATACTCGACAAACGACCTACCAATGATTCCGTTCTACATCTACTACTCAATGTTCGGCTTCCAACGTGTTGGCGACATGGCGTGGATGGCTGGTGACCAACAAGCACGTGGTTTCCTACTAGGTGCAACTGCGGGTCGTACAACGTTGAACGGTGAAGGTCTACAGCACGAAGACGGCCACTCGCACATTTTGGCGGGTACGGTTCCTAACTGTATTTCTTACGACCCAACGTTCGCGTACGAAGTAGCTGTAATCATGCAAGACGGTATCCGTCGCATGTACGGTCCAGAACAAGAAAACGTGTTCTACTACCTAACGCTAATGAACGAAAACTACGCAATGCCAGCAATGCCAGAAGGCGCTGAAGAAGGCATCCGTAAAGGTATCTACAAGCTAGAAACTTACACGGGCGACAAAGCGAAAGTTCAGCTAATGAGCTCTGGTACCATCATGAATGAAGTACGTAAAGCAGCTCAAATCCTAAGCGAAGATTACGGTGTTGCTTCTGATGTTTACTCTGTAACGTCATTCAACGAACTAACTCGCGATGGCCAAGATGCAGAGCGTTTCAACATGCTTCACCCAGAAGCGGAAGCGAAAGTACCTTACATCCAAACAGTAATGGGTACTGAACCTGCTATCGCAGCAACTGACTACATGAAGAACTACGCAGAGCAGGTTCGTGCATACATTCCTGCTGAGTCTTTCAAAGTTCTTGGTACTGATGGCTTCGGTCGTTCAGACAGCCGTGAAAACCTACGTCGTCACTTCGAAGTGAACGCAGGTTACGTAGTAGTAGCAGCGCTAACTGAACTAGCGAAACGTGGCGAAGTTGAGAAATCTGTAGTTGCAGAAGCAATTAAGAAATTCGACATCGACACAGAGAAAACAAACCCGCTATACGCTTAATTAAGAAGGTAGATAAGAAATGGCAATCGAAATTAATGTACCAGACATCGGTGCGGATGAGGTTGAAGTTACTGAGATTCTTGTAAGCGTTGGCGACAAGGTTGAAGAAGAGCAGTCTCTGATCACAGTTGAAGGCGATAAAGCTTCTATGGAAGTTCCTGCTTCTCAAGCGGGTATCGTTAAAGAAATCAAAGTTGCAGAAGGCGACAAGGTTTCTACTGGTTCTCTAATCATGATTTTCGAAGCCGAGGGTGCAGCTGACGCTGCACCTGCTCCTGCGGCAGAAGCAGCTCCAGCAGCAGCTCCAGCTCCAGCAGCAGCGGCAGAACTAAAAGAAGTTCACGTACCAGACATCGGTGGTGATGAAGTAGAAGTTACTGAAATCATGGTTGCCGTTGGCGACAGCATCGAAGAAGAGCAATCTCTTCTAACTGTTGAAGGCGACAAAGCTTCTATGGAAGTTCCAGCGCCATTCGCAGGTACTCTAAAAGAGATCAAAGTTGCAGCAGGCGATAAAGTATCGACTGGCTCACTTATCATGGTATTCGAAACAGCAGGTTCAGGCGCTCCAGCAGCACCAGCGGCAGCTGAAGCTCCTGCGGCAGCAGCTCCAGCAGCGTCTGCGGCAAAAGAAGTGAACGTTCCAGATATCGGCGGCGACGAAGTTGAAGTTACTGAGATCATGGTTGCGGTTGGCGACACAGTGGAAGAAGAGCAATCTCTAATCACTGTTGAAGGTGACAAAGCTTCTATGGAAGTTCCTGCACCATTCGCTGGCACAGTTAAAGAAATCAAGATTGCAGCTGGCGACAAAGTGTCTACTGGCTCACTAATCATGGTATTCGAAGTGGCGGGTGCAGCACCTGCTCCTGCAGCAGCTCCAGCTCCAGCTCCAGCGGCAGCACCTGCAGCTCCGGCTCCTAAAGCAGAAGCTCCAGCGGCAGCAGCTCCAGCAGCGACTGGCGATTTCAAAGAAAACGATGAGTACGCTCACGCGTCTCCAGTTGTTCGTCGTCTAGCGCGTGAATTTGGCGTTAATCTTTCTAAGGTTAAAGGTTCTGGTCGTAAGAGCCGTATCCTAAAAGAAGACGTTCAAGCTTACGTGAAAGATGCACTTAAGCGTCTTGAGTCTGGCGCAGGTGCAGCAGCATCTGGCAAAGGCGACGGCGCGGCTCTTGGTCTACTACCATGGCCAAAAGTGGACTTCAGCAAGTTTGGTGAGACAGAAGTTCAACCGCTATCTCGCATTAAGAAGATCTCTGGCGCAAACCTACACCGTAACTGGGTAATGATCCCGCACGTTACACAGTGGGATAACGCAGACATCACGGCTCTTGAAGCATTCCGTAAAGAGCAAAACGCGATTGAAGCGAAGAAAGACACTGGCATGAAGATCACACCACTTGTGTTCATCATGAAAGCGGTAGCTAAAGCGCTTGAAGCGTTCCCAGCGTTCAACTCTTCTCTATCAGAAGACGGTGAGAGCCTAATTCTGAAGAAATACGTGAATGTTGGTATCGCGGTAGATACACCAAACGGTCTAGTTGTTCCTGTATTTAAAGACGTGAACAAGAAAGGCATCTACGAGCTATCTGAAGAGCTAATGGCGGTTTCTAAGAAAGCACGTGCAGGCAAGCTAACAGCTGCTGACATGCAAGGTGGCTGTTTCACTATCTCTAGCCTAGGCGGTATCGGCGGTACGGCGTTTACTCCAATCGTAAACGCGCCAGAAGTTGGTATCCTAGGTGTGTCTAAGTCAGAAATGAAACCGGTATGGAACGGTAAAGAGTTCGAACCGCGTCTACAACTTCCACTGTCTCTATCATACGACCACCGTGTGATCGATGGTGCTGAAGGTGCGCGCTTCATCACTTACCTAAACTCATGTCTATCTGACATTCGTCGTCTAGTTCTGTAATAGAAATTAGATGAATGAGAGGCGGC
Source organism: Vibrio sp. Vb1574 (assembly GCF_033338675.1). NCBI lineage: Bacteria > Pseudomonadati > Pseudomonadota > Gammaproteobacteria > Vibrionales > Vibrionaceae > Vibrio > Vibrio sp. Vb1574. The sequence continues at coordinate 275,897 of NZ_JAWOTC010000001.1, read as the reverse complement.
AACTTAGCCGCCTCTGCTAATCATAATTACCGACAATTTGGTTATCAGCCTTGCTTCGTTCAGGGTTTTCACAATCGAATTGTTGTCTAGCTCACAGGCTAAATTGATTTACTTTTCACACCATTAACATCTCTGTAAACTGTTAGCGGTCTGAAAATAACTGTTTAAAACAAATCTCTCTTAAACATAAAAAATCGATACCCACTCAGCCTGTTAGGGATAATGACTACAAGAGGTCAAAATGAGCAAAGAAATTAAAGCCCAAGTTGTTGTACTTGGTTCTGGTCCTGCTGGTTACTCCGCTGCATTCCGTTGTGCGGACTTAGGTCTTGAAACTGTACTAGTTGAACGTTACAGCACGCTTGGCGGTGTATGTCTGAACGTGGGTTGTATCCCATCTAAAGCACTGCTTCACGTTTCTAAAGTAATTGAAGAAGCGAAAGCGATGGCTGACCACGGCGTTGTGTTCGGTGAGCCTCAAACAGACATCAGCAAAATCCGCATCTGGAAAGAAAAAGTTGTTAACCAACTAACTGGCGGCCTAAGCGGTATGGCTAAGATGCGTAACGTAACAGTAGTTAACGGTTACGGTAAGTTCACTGGCCCTAACTCTATCCTTGTAGAAGGCGAAGGTGAGCCAACAGTTGTTAACTTTGACAACGCAATCGTTGCGGCTGGTTCTCGTCCAATCAAACTGCCATTTATCCCGCATGAAGACCCACGTATTTGGGACTCTACTGACGCTCTTGAACTAAAAGAAGTGCCAGAAAAACTGCTTATCATGGGCGGTGGTATCATCGGTCTAGAAATGGGTACGGTTTACCACTCTCTAGGTTCTAAAGTTGAAGTTGTTGAAATGTTTGACCAGGTAATTCCTGCAGCAGACAAAGATATCGTGAAAGTATTTACTAAGCGTATCAAAGACAAGTTCAAGCTAATGCTAGAAACGAAAGTAACAGCAGTTGAAGCAAAAGAAGACGGTATCTACGTTTCAATGGAAGGCAAGAAAGCGCCAGCTGAAGCTGAGCGTTACGATGCGGTTCTAGTTGCTATCGGTCGTGTACCAAATGGTAAGCTAATCGACGGTGAAAAAGCGGGTCTAGAAATTGACGAGCGCGGCTTCATCAACGTTGATAAGCAAATGCGTACTAACGTTCCTCACATCTTCGCGATCGGTGATATCGTTGGTCAACCAATGCTTGCTCACAAAGGTGTGCATGAAGGTCACGTAGCTGCTGAAGTTATCTCTGGTAAGAAGCACTACTTCGACCCTAAAGTTATCCCTTCAATTGCGTACACTGAGCCAGAAGTGGCTTGGGTTGGTAAGACTGAAAAAGAAGCGAAAGAAGAAGGCATCAAGTACGAAGTAGCAACATTCCCATGGGCAGCATCAGGTCGTGCAATCGCATCTGACTGTGCAGACGGTATGACTAAGCTAATCTTCGACAAAGAAACTCACCGCGTAATCGGTGGTGCTATTGTTGGTACTAACGGTGGTGAACTACTTGGTGAAATCGGCCTTGCAATTGAGATGGGCTGTGATGCAGAAGATATCGCTCTGACTATCCACGCTCACCCAACTCTACACGAGTCTGTAGGTCTAGCTGCTGAAGTATTTGAAGGTTCAATCACTGACCTTCCAAACAAAAAAGCAGTTAAGAAGAAGTAAGCTTTTTCTGACTGAATGATAGAAGCCGCTGCATTGCAGCGGTTTTTTTATGCTTGTTACATAGGAATATAAATGTGTGCTTAGCTGACAGCAGACAATAAAAAGCCCACCAAACGGTGGGCTGACATATATTACTAGTTAAGCTTTAGTGTTCACGGTTGTAAATGCAAAGCATATCTAAGTATGAATTCACTAGATGTTTCAGTTCCGCTTCACCTTTAGCGCGGTTCGCTTGGACAAACAGTGAGTAACAAATACCGTGGAACAGGTTTGCCAAGTGTTCTGAATCGTGCTGGTCACACACCTCACCGCGTTCAATTGCTTTAATGAACATGTTTTGTACCAGCAACTGGTTAGTACGGTTAGTTGAAACAAACAATGGCCATACTTCATCACGTGTTGAAGCACTCCACTCGAACCATACTTTTAGCCAGTGACAGTCTTGGCTGACAAGCTCGATCATCGCATTAGTAATATTGGCGATGTTTTCACGTGCATGTAAGTCTAGGTCTATGTTATCCGATAGGAAGTTTGAGAACTGACGTACGACGTGATTGAGAACTTCATCCACCAAGTCTTCGCGTGTAGGGAAGTAGTTAAAAACAGTCGCCACAGAAACTTGAGCAATTTCTGCGATATCTGCGTGACCACCACGACCGATGCCGCGGCGCGCAAATACTTCCAATGCGATTTCCATTAACTGTTGCTTACGCTTAATTGGAGAAAGCCTAGTTCTAGGTCTCTTTGCAATTGAGTCCATATCCATTTTCCTTGCCATTTGAGTTGATATTGGGGGTAACCCCCTAATTGATTATTTTAATAGTTGCTTAAAGCAGTGATGAGTGTAATGGTGCATATGCACAAGGTCAACATCTGTAGAACAATTTATATACAGTAATGTCATTATTATTGATAAATTTAGCTATGAACTTTATAAAACTAAGACCTTCTTCCAAGATTTTTTGGCAACAGGATGCGACTTTCAACCCAATGAACGTGGTGATACACTACACGCCGTAAGATTAGGTGATCGTTTGCGTGCGACTTACCTCAACCCACAAATTTAGATTGAGCACAGTATGAAACATACAATAGAAGTCATGATTTCTGAGCAAGAAGTTCAGGAGCGAGTTCGTGAATTAGGCAAACAAATTACAGAGCGTTATCAAGGTAGTGAAGATCTTGTGTTGGTAGGCTTATTGCGTGGCTCATTTGTATTTATGGCAGACTTGGCACGTGCTATCGAACTGACTCACCAAGTTGATTTTATGACAGCGTCAAGCTACGGCAATACGATGGAAAGCTCACGTGACGTTCGTATCTTGAAAGATTTGGATGATGACATCAAAGGTAAAGACATTCTGCTTGTTGAAGACATCATTGACACTGGTAACACACTAAATAAAATCCGTGAGATTCTTTCGCTACGTGAGCCGAAGTCTATCGCGATTTGTACGCTCCTAGATAAGCCATCTCGTCGTGAAGTGAATGTTCCTGTGGATTGGATTGGTTTCGAAATTCCAGATGAATTTGTCGTTGGGGTGGGTATTGATTACGCGCAGAAATACCGCCACTTACCATACATCGGTAAAGTTGTACCTCAAGAATAATCATTGAGTTCAGCATTTAAAATATAAAAAAACGCCCATCTAAGATGGGCGTTTTTCGTTCAACTTTTAGATATGACTTAGCGACAAAGGAGCTTGTTGTCTGTATTTAGAATCGTCGAAAGAGCTTTCTGGTAAGACGCTTCTACGGTTTCCTTAGAGTTAGAACGAATGCCTAAGTACTCTAAGCGACCATCTTCAATTCCGTATACCACACCATGAATTTCAACATCTTGCCCACGCTCCCAAGCGTTTTGCAGGATGGTTGAGTTACCCAAGTTGTACACTTGCTCTGCAACATTAAGCTCGCCTAGTTTATCCGCTCGATCTTGTTGCGGCATTTGATCTAGGTAAGTGCGGTGTTTGAAATAGATATCTCTGATATGTAACAGCCAATTATTAATAAGACCTAGCTTAGGGTTATCAATGGCTGCATTTACGCCACCACATCCATAGTGTCCACAGACAATGATGTGTTTAACCTTAAGAACGTCTACGGCGTACTGGACGACAGATAGACAGTTGAGATCAGTATGGATAACTTGGTTTGCAACATTCCGATGAACAAAGAGTTCACCTGAGTATAGCCCGGTTAGTCGCTCGGCAGGAACGCGGCTATCAGAGCAGCCAATCCAAAGAAAATCAGGCTTTTGCCCCTCAGCGAGTTTTGCGAAGTATTCAGGTCGATCAGATTTGATCTCTTGAGACCATTTCGAATTGTTTTCAAATAACTGTTTTATTTCCGGCATTTTGCAAACTACTTCCCTTAAAAGACAAAATCGCTGCTGCTGTTTGTGTGCACATGCAAGCGATCAGTGTTGTAACTATACACAATGTTACAATTTCGATCTCGTTAAATATTCGTCAGATAGGACTCATCTGACTAGTTTTCATTAAGAAAAAAGTAAAATCTGGTGAAACTATTTGTGGTGTGAATTTAGCCTTAATCTATTTATGGTTTAAATTTTCGCCTAGCTCGTTAAAGTAGTGATATTTTACTTTTTAAAATTGAATGCAGGGAAAATCAGCAGTGTTCGGTAGTCGTTTTGAAGATATCAATTTCAAAGGGGATGTATTTGGCGGGGTAACCACGGCGATTATCTCTCTCCCTCTGGCGTTAGCGTTTGGTGTTGCATCCGGAGCCGGGGCTGAGGCCGGCCTTTGGGGGGCAATAATGGTCGGTTTGTTTGCCTCGTTATTTGGTGGTTCTAATACGTTAATATCAGAACCGACAGGGCCAATGACGGTAATCATGACCGCAGTATTAACCAGTATGATGGCGAAATACCCAGAAACGGGCATGGCTATGACTTTCACGGTTGTCATGATGGCTGGCGCGTTCCAAATCCTATTGGGGACATTAAAACTGGGTAAATACGTTACCTTGATGCCTTACAGCGTTATTTCCGGTTTTATGTCTGGCATAGGTGTGATTCTTATCATTCTGCAGTTATCGCCTTTGATGGGGCATGCTGCGCCTTCAGGGGGAGTACTCGGAACGTTATCTGCTTTGCCGGAGACCATTTCTAACCTTAAGTTCAGTGAGTTGTTTTTGGGACTACTGACTTTGGGGATTCTTTTTTTCTTCCCTAAGCAATATCGTAAATACGTTCCTGCACAGCTCGTGGCATTGGTCGCGGTGACTTTATTGTCTGTGATTCTCTTTGATACAGAAGATATTCGTCGTATCGGTGAAATTCCTGCTGGGTTACCTTCTCTCGTCGCCCCTTATATTGACACAGATATGTTTGTCGAGATGGTCATTGATGCATTAGTGCTCGGCACATTAGGTTGTATTGATACTTTGTTAACGGCGGTTATCGGTGACTCATTAACTCGTAAAGAACACGACTCAGATAAAGAGCTGCGAGGTCAAGGGTTAGCTAACATGATCTCAGGCTTGTTTGGTGCGCTGCCGGGGGCGGGGGCTACCATGGGGACGGTAACGAATATCCAAGTTGGGGCTCGTTCGCCATTATCTGGTGTGATTCGTGCACTAATGTTGGCGTTGGTTGTACTGGTTGCTGGCGGATTAACAGAGCCAATCCCGATGGCTGTGTTAGCTGGCATTGCGGTGTATGTTGGCTTTAACATCCTAGACTGGAGCTTTATTCAGAGGGCACATAAGGTAAGCTTTTCCGGAATGGCGGTGATGTATGGCGTTATGTTGCTTACAGTATTCGTTGATCTTATCGTTGCGGTGGGTTTAGGCGTCTTTATCTCGAACATTATCATCATCGAGCGTTTGAGCCGAGAGCAGGCGCGACAAGTAAAAGCGATCAGCGACGCGGATGAAGATGATGTGCCGCTGACTGACAGCGAGCGTGGTTTGTTGGATCGTGCTAATGGTAAAGTGCTGTTCTTTTATCTTTCCGGTCCGATGATCTTTAGTGTTTCTAAAGCCATTTCACGTCAGCACTCTAGTATTTCGGACTATGACGTGATGATTCTCGATCTTACGGATGTACCAATGATTGATGTGACCGTCGGTTTGGCGTTAGAGAATGCGATTAAGGATGCTCTCGATGCCAATTGTGCCGTGTATTTATTATGCCCGAATGAGCGAACACGAGAACAGCTAGAGAAATTCCATGTGATTGACCTTGTGCCTGATGAAAATATGTACCAATTCCGTTACGAAGCATTGAATGCGGCGGTGGCACATGTTGAGGCAGACCAGTATCAGCGCATAACGGCGTAATCATTCTGACAGTTAAAAACGCAACAGTGTCCTGTTGCGTTTTTTTATGCTCTATTTTGTCTTACTCAGAGATAACCTTTACGAGGTAAGGGTTATATTTCCAATATTATCGAAAGGTTTATTTGTAATCATCGTTATTCAACGATAAACTGATGGACCTCCAATACGATACCCAAGGCGATTTTGTAGTAAACCGCTGCTAAATATGAGTCGGTATTAGTAATCACAAACAAACGGCAATCAAGACCTTATGTACGCATTAGAAATTGAACAACTGCGCAAGACGTATGCAGGTGGCTTTGAGGCGTTAAAAGGTATAAGTCTCCAAGTGAAAAAGGGTGACTTCTACGCGCTTCTGGGTCCCAATGGTGCAGGAAAATCGACCACGATTGGCATCATTTCCTCCTTAGTGAATAAAACCTCCGGAACGACGAAAGTTTTCGGTTATGACATTGATACCGACCTCGAATTGGCCAAGCAGAATTTAGGCTTGGTGCCACAAGAGTTCAACTTCAACCAGTTTGAAACCGTTGAGCAAATTGTGATGCAGCAAGCTGGCTATTACGGTGTGTCTAAAGTGTTAGCCAAAGAAAGAGCAGAAAAATACCTGAAAAAATTGGATTTATGGGAAAAACGCCAAGAGCGTGCTCGTAACCTATCCGGTGGGATGAAGCGTCGTTTAATGATCGCAAGAGCTTTGATGCACGAGCCGCAATTACTCATTTTAGATGAACCAACGGCTGGAGTGGATATTGAACTACGCCGCTCAATGTGGGGGTTTCTGAAAGAGATCAACCAAGAGCAAGGAATTACGATTATTTTAACGACACACTACCTAGAAGAAGCGGAGATGCTGTGTCGAAATATCGGCATTATTAATCGTGGTGAGCTGATTGAAAATACCACCATGAAGGCGTTACTAGGTAAGCTAAGCGTCGAGACATTTATCTTGGATATTGAGTCAGAAGTCGAGGTGCCTGAGCTTGAAGGTGTTAATCGACAAAGTATTGTTGATGGCTCTTTAGAGATAGAACTAGATAAAAGCCAAGGATTGAATTCGGTATTCAGTCAGTTAACAGAGCATGGCATTAAAGTTCTCTCAATGCGTAACAAAGCCAACCGACTTGAAGAGTTGTTTGTCAGCATTGTAAGAGAGGGGAGTAATTAAATGTACGGTTTATATTGGACGGCATTTCGCAGCTTGCTGAGCAAAGAAGTCACTCGCTTTACACGTATTTGGGTGCAAACCTTAGTGCCGCCAGCCATTACGATGACGTTGTACTTCATCATTTTCGGCAATCTTATTGGCTCTCGAATTGGTGAGATGAGCGGCTTTAGTTACATGGAGTACATTGTTCCAGGTTTGATCATGATGTCGGTGATCACCAACTCATACTCGAACGTGGCGTCGTCATTCTTTAGTGCAAAGCTACAGAAGAACATTGAAGAACTGCTGGTGGCACCGGTACCAAACTATGTGATTATTGCTGGCTACGTGATGGGCGGCGTGACTCGAGGTTTGTTGGTCGGTGCAATTGTTACTTGTGTGTCACTTTTGTTCGTTGATTTGCAAGTGGAGCACTGGGGCATTATTGTCGCGACTGTCTTCATGACGTCGGTGGTATTTGCTCTCGGTGGCTTGATCAATGCGGTTTACGCAAAAACGTTTGACGATATTTCGATCATCCCTACGTTTGTATTGACTCCTTTAACTTACTTGGGAGGAGTCTTTTATTCGATTAGTCTGCTGCCTGAATTTTGGCAAGGCGTTTCTAAGATCAACCCAATCGTCTACATGGTGAATGCGTTCCGCTACGGCTTTTTAGGTGTCTCGGATGTGGGCATTGTCACTTCATTTAGTGTACTTGCAGTATTTGTTGTTGCACTGTATGCCATTGCGCATTATCTAGTAACCAAAGGGATTGGGCTAAGAAGCTAAGCCATTCTCATAAAGCAAAGAGCGGCGATTCACGCTGCTCTTTCGCGTGCATAACAATACATACCCTTACAATTTTTCGGTTTTTATCATGGTAGGTTTCAATCATTTGTAATAAATGAGTGATCCTATGAATATTGTCCCGCCGCCGCCTTTCTCCTATCAGTTACTTAAGCCCAAATATTGGTCTGTATGGTTGGCATTTGGATCTTTAGCGATTCTTGTTAATGTACTGCCATACGTAGTATTGCGAATCTTAGGTAGAAGCATCGGCTGTATTGCGATGCATGTAATGAAGCGCCGATACAAGATCGCTCTGCGTAATCTCCAGCTGTGTTTCCCTGATTTTACGGATTGGCAATGTAAGGACGTAGTACGAAAAAACTTTCAATATACTGGTATGGCGATCATCGAAACCGGTATCGCTTGGTTTTGGCCAGATTGGCGGATACGTCGGATAACCTCTATTGTTGGAAAAGATCGTTTACTCGCTGAGGAAAAGAATGGACGTGGTGTGTTGGTGGTGTGCAGTCACCATTTAAACTTGGAGATAACCGCTCGTATTTTTAGCCAGTTTGCCCAAGGCTATGGCGTTTATCGCCCAAATTCGAATCCTGCTTATGAGTTTATTCAACATCGAGGTCGAACTCGTTTTGGACATCAAATGATTGATCGAAAAGACGTGAAATCAATGCTCAAAGTTCTGAAGAGTGGTCATCGACTTTGGTATTTGCCCGACCATGATTATGGCGTTAGCCATTCTGTTTTTGCGCCGTTTTTTGCTGTTGAACAAGCGGCGAGTACAGTCGGGTCTAGTGTTCTCATTGATGCAACAAAGTGCGCGGTTATATCTGGCGTTACAGTGAGTAAAAATCACCATTACACGCTGTACATTGGAAAAGACATTAGCGAGCGTTTCGAGAGACGTAATGCGGTTAAAGCGGCAAGCATCTTGAACCAAGAGCTTGAGAAAATGATAAAACGTGATATTCCAGCGTGGATGTGGCTGCACAAGCGGTTTAAAACTCGCCCTGAAGGGTTAGATTGCGTCTATACGTAGAGTATAAAAAAGGTCGACTAAGAGTCGACCTTTTTACTTTTATGACTCAGAGCTTACTCTGCGCTCTCTGAGTTTGTATTGTTAGATTCAGCTTCTTCCTTCGCTTCGACAACCATATCTACCGTTTGGTTATCGATAAGACGAGCCTTGCCTAGGAACGCAGACATCAGAATGACAGCTTGTGTCGTTTCTGGTGTGATCACTTGTAATGTACGAGCATCACGAATGAAGATCTCATCAGGGTGCAGACCTGCAGCTCGAAGTTGGTCGCTTGCATCTTCGATGATCGATGCGTAGTCATCGCGGCCACCGCGAATGGCACTGCTGATCCAACGCATTGTACGAGCAAGTACAGGCGCACGTTGACGCTCGTCCAGCGTAAGCAAGCCATTGCGTGAACTCATTGCTAAACCGTCCATTTCACGTACGGTTGGTACACCGATGATTTCAATGTCCATTGCTAGGTCATCAACCATCTTGCGGATAACAGCAAGTTGTTGGAAGTCCTTCTCGCCGAAGCACGCGACATCCGGTTGTACGATGTTAAACAGCTTATTCACAATCGTCGTCACGCCACGGAAATGACCTGGTCGAGACGCGCCTTCGAGAATTGTTGATAGGCCAGGGACATCGACGAAGGTTTGCTTATCCAGACCTTCAGGGTAGATAACTTCTGGTGTTGGCGTAAATACCACATCGACCCCTTCAGAGGTTAACTTGCTTAAGTCTTCCTCTAGCGTGCGTGGGTAATTATTTAAATCGTCTGCACGATCAAACTGCATCGGATTAACAAAGATGCTTACGACAACGATATCAGCGTATTCGCGTGCTTTACGCACTAAAGTTAAGTGGCCTTCGTGAAGGTTGCCCATGGTAGGGACAAACGCCACTTTACGACCTTCACGTTTAAAGGTTTTAAGGTGTTCACGAACTGCTGAGATTTCCGCAAAAGTTTGCATGCATTTATCCTCTAGGCAATGGTATGAGCGTCGTCTGGGAATACACCGTTGGCTACATCTTCAATGTATTTAGTAACGGCTTTGCGCATATCACCTGTTTCAGCAAGAAAGTTTTTGGAGAATTTCGGCATGTAGTTGGCAGAAATACCAAACATATCATGCATTACGAGAATTTGACCATCTGTTACGTTACCTGCACCAATACCGATAACAGGAACGTCAAGCACTTGCGTAATACGTTCAGCAAGCTCAGCTGGTACGCATTCTAGTAAGACGATTTGAGCGCCTGCTTCTTGCAGCGCTAATGCGTCTTTTACCATGCGGTCTGCTTTTTCTTGATCGCGACCTTGGATTTTGTAACCACCAAAAATATTAACAGCTTGAGGAGTTAAACCAAGATGAGCACAAACTGGAACTGATCGTTCAGTGAGCATTTTCACCGTGTCGACAAGCCAGTCACCACCTTCAATTTTTACCATATTGGCACCAGCACGCATCAGTTTAGCCGCATTTTCGCAAGCTTGCTCTGGGGTGGTGTAGCTCATGAATGGCATGTCTGCCATCAACAAACAATTTGGGCTACCAGCGCGTACGCAACGAGTATGGTAAGCGATATCATCGACCGTTACTGGCAGAGTATCGTTGTGACCTTGCAAAACCATACCTAGAGAATCACCAACAAGAAGTACTGGCATTTCTTGGCTTTCAAACAGTTGGGCAAAGCTCGCATCATAAGCGGTTGAAGTAGCAAATTTACGACCTTCTTGCTTCCACTTGATTAGGTCGTTGATGGTCATTTTTTTCATGGTTTTATCCTTACTAGGAGTTGGCTATGACTGCCAGATACTGAGGCCGTTTCTATCTACTTGTTCCAGTAGTTTAGAGACCTCGGTCCCATCAGGGAGTTGTAAACTTGGTGCAATTTCCGCAAGAGGGTAGAGTACGAATTCACGCTCTTTCATTCCATAATGAGGAACGATCAGCCTCTCGGAATTAATCACCTCATTGCCATAAAGCACAATGTCGAGGTCCAAGGTTCTTGGTCCCCAGCGTTCGTCTTTACGGACACGCCCTTGTTCTTGCTCTATGGCTTGTGTGCAATTGAGCAATTCAATAGGCGTCAAACTGGTGTTAATAGACACAACCGCATTGATGTAATCCGGTTGGTTTTGTGGCCCCATTGGCGTGCTGCTGTATAGCGAAGAAGCTTGAACAAACTCTGATTTAGGCAGCGTTTTTAATGTTTCAATCGCTTGCTTCGCTTGGCTGACAGGATCAGCCAAGTTACTGCCTACCGCAATGTACGCTGTAATCATGATTTGGGCTTACTCTTTTTCTTGCGATAAGTTTTACGGCGGCGCTGGCCTGTTTTCGGTGATTGACCGTCTAAGTCGGCAGCCATTGCTTGACGCATTTCTCGGCCTGCATTTTGAAAAGTTTCCCACCACTTGGCAAGCTTCTGAGTGTCACCACCTTCAATTTCACCGCGCATTTCAAGAAAATCAAAGCCAGCTCTAAATTTATTGAGCTCCATAAGACGGAATGCACGTTTACCGTTACGTCGTGGAAGACGAAGCTGTAACTGCCAAATCTCGCGAATGGTTGCCGTGTGGCGTCTTGGAATGGCAATTGTGCGAACTTGCTCGTCAAGAATGATGTTGCTCGCTTCCATAATGGCGTCGTAATGGCCTAAGTTGCGCTCTTCCATCAGTTCATCGGCTTTCGCACACAGTGGGTACCACAGCATTGCAGCAAACATAAATGCTGGATTGATGCGTTTCCCATCTTCGATGCGCATGTCGGTAGAATCTAGGACAAGATCCAACATCTGCTCAGTGTGAGAGGAGTAATCTTCTGTAAAGTGCGCTGCAATCGTCGGGAATAGTTGTTGGAATAGGTTGTACTCACGCAGTAGGTGGTAGGTTTCTAAGCCATGACCGGATTGCAATAATTTGAGTGACTCTTCAAAAAGACGCGCTGACGGAATGTCACCGAGCAACGGTGCCATGTGTTCGATTGGCGCTGCGGTGTCTTCTTCAATATCGAAGTCTAGTTTTACCGCGAAACGAACCGCACGCAGCATGCGCACAGGGTCTTCACGGTAGCGTGTTTCTGGATCACCAATCAGTCGAATTAGGCGATCTTCTAAATCTTCAATACCACGTGCGTAGTCGTGAATCGAGTAATCTGCGATGTTGTAGTACATCGAGTTAATCGTGAAATCACGGCGCTCAGCATCTTCATCGATGGTGCCGTAGACGTTGTCACGCAGCAGCATACCCTCTTTTGATTGCTGAGAAATGCTCTTATTCTTTTGCTCTTGGTGGTGACCACGGAATGTCGCAACCTCAATGATGTCTCGGCCAAACATAATATGAGCCAAGCGGAAGCGGCGACCAATCAAACGGCAGTTACGAAATAGCTGTTTGATCTGTTCCGGCGTTGCGTTGGTCGCAATGTCAAAATCTTTTGGTTTTTGTCCAAGCAGTAAGTCTCGAACCCCGCCACCCACAAGAAAAGCATCGAAACCAGCACCATTTAGGCGGTACAGTACCTTCAGCGCATTATCACTGATCTGCTTACGCGAAATGTTGTGCTCTTCACGAGTTATTACATTGAGAGCGAGCTCTGGAATTGTGGCAGGTTCGCTTGGTGTATAGTCGTTTGTATTCATGTGCATCTGGCAATAACTGGGTTTAATCCAATCTTGCTTTGGTTAGTTTTATACGCCTCTAGGGCCTAATTTGCGGCTAATGATAGCCTACACAATGCCATTTGAGAATCACGGTGTGATCTCGATCTCTGCTGGAAGCTGTTCCAACCGCCAGTTTTCGCAGCCCCAACGAAGAATATCTTCTATGTTGGCCGCCCTTACGGTTTCAGGTATCTCGAAACCTAAAAATGTCATGGCGCGCAATAGAGTAGGTTTTGGTGTATCTATATCAATAGCCGTCGCGTGATTTTGTTTCGACAATTTATTGCCGTTGTTGTCCATCGCCAATGGTAAATGCAAGTAGCTAACTTCAGGCTGACCAAGTATTTGGTACAGGCTAATTTGACGCCCTGTCGGCTCGATTAAGTCTGCACCTCGCACGACTTCTGTGACGCCTTGATCGATGTCGTCTAATACTACCGCAAGATTATAAGCAAATAATCCATCTCGACGTTTAATAATGAAATCTTCATTAACGAGTTGCTCTGGAATCGTAATGGTTCCCTGCTTTTGGTCGAGGAAATGAGCGACAGGCTTGGTCATTTTTAGGCGAATCGCGCCGTCTTTCAAGTTTTTATCGCGGCAAGTGCCAGGATAAAAACCGCCATGCTCTTTAATTTGCTTACGAGTACATTGGCAATAATAGGCTTCTCCATTTTCGAGCCATTTGTTTATTTGAGCTTGGTAAAGGTCGTGACGTTCGCTCTGGTATACCACTTCTCCATCCCAATGCAGCTGATAGGCCTTGAGTGCCTCTAGGATAAGTTGCGCTGCACCTGGCATTTCTCTTGGTGGGTCTAAGTCCTCAATACGTACTAACCAAGCTCCGTTTTGTGCTTTCGCTTGAAAATAACTGCCAAGAGCGGCAATCAGTGAACCAAAATGCAGTGGACCAGAAGGAGATGGGGCGAATCGACCTACATAGCGTGTCATGCGTGTATCTCGAATTTAGTAAACAAATAGGGTGCGAAGATAGCCAAAACAAAAAGGGAGCCTGAGCTCCCTTCAACAATCATAATGCTGGGTGATTAACCTTGCATTTGCTTCTCTTTGATTTCTGCAAGTGTTTTACAGTCAATACAAAGGTCAGCGGTTGGACGTGCTTCAAGACGGCGAACGCCAATCTCTACGCCACAAGACTCACAGAAGCCAAAATCGTCTTCTTTGATTTTATCCAAAGTCTTTTCAATCTTCTTGATCAAACGGCGTTCGCGGTCACGGTTACGCAGTTCTAGGCTGAACTCTTCCTCTTGAGAGGCGCGGTCAACTGGATCTGGGAAGTTTGCTGCTTCGTCCTGCATGTGGTGAACAGTACGATCCACTTCAGCTCTTAGCTGGTCGCGCCAAGCTGTTAAGATTTTCGTAAAGTGTTCAACCTGCTCTGGTGACATGTACTCTTCACCAGGTTTTTCCTGATATGGCTCCACGCCGGCAATGGCTAGGATGCCTATCGTTTTCTTCTTTGATTCTGGCATACAGCATCTCCTACTTACACCTAGTCAACTGCTACGCAGTCAATTTAAGGCGGGTATCTATAGCAAAAAGAGGCGGTGCAAGCAAATACTGAATCGCAAAGTTATCGTCAATGTGAAGACGACATCATTTTTTCTCTTAATTGATAAAATCAATAGCGGAAATCAGCTTCATTCCAGTATCGCTCAGTTCAGCTTTGTAGCAGAGAACTTCCACTCCAGCGTCTTGTGCTTGTTTGAGTAATAGTGAATATTTCGCGTCTATATGGTGCGCCGCGGATACTTTTTCAATACCTGAATGTAAAACAGTGAATAAAAGTATGGCTCTACTTCCATTTTGTGCCATTTCTGTGAGCTCTCTCAGGTGTTTTTGTCCCCGAGTCGTGACCGCATCTGGGAAGTATCCTTGTCCAGTAGAGTCGGTCTCATCAAGAAGAGTGACGCTTTTCACTTCTATATAGCACTTTGGCTTGTCGTCTGCGCTGAGCAAGATATCAATTCGGCTATTTTCATTGCCGTATTTCACCTCAGTTTGAAGTGTGTCATAACCACAAAGCTCTGAAATGACATTATTTTCAATAGCCTCTACGGCTAATTGATTGGCACGCGCGGTGTTGATACAAATACGGTGGCCTTGTTCGGTCTCACTCAACTCCCAACTATTGGGGTATTTTCGTTTCGGGTTGTCGGAAGTAGAAAACCAAACCTTGTTTCCGGGCGTTGCACAACCCGTCATTGCACCTGTATTTGCGCAGTGGATTGTACGGATTTCACCAGTATCGAGCTCGATATCGGCAAGAAAGCGTTTATAGCGTTTGAGTAGAGTGGCGGACTCTAAAGCGGGTGTGAAATGCATTTGCTTATTTAGACAAAAAATTTTTTATGTACAATGTTGCCATCATTACACCATAAGGTATTTCCTTTGTCACAATTGCCGATTGAAGCCGTGATGCCTGAGTTGCTGACGGCGGTCAAAAATCAACATCAAGTGATCGTAAAAGCGGCGCCTGGTGCCGGTAAGTCGACTTACTTCCCTTTGCAGTTACTCTTAAATCATTCGGTTGCTGGAAAAATCATCATGCTTGAGCCAAGACGACTCGCGGTGCGTAACATTGCCCGTTATCTTGCTGAGCAATTGGGAGAGCAAGTAGGTCAACGCGTGGGTTATCGAGTCCGTGGTGAGGCAAAGGTAAGTTCTGCAACGCAGCTGGAGATCGTGACCGAAGGGATCATGACTCGGATGATTCAAACGGACCCGGAGTTGGATGGGGTTGATCTACTGATCTTTGATGAGTTTCATGAACGCAGCATTCATGCCGATACCGCTTTGGCATTCAGTTTAGAAGTTCAAGAGGCATTGCGAGACGATCTCAAGCTGGTGGTAATGTCGGCAACGCTTGACCAACAAGCATTACAATCGTTGTTGCCAGAAGCCAGTTACATTGAATCTGAAGGGCGCAGCTTTGATGTGGCAATGCGCTACCAGCCGTTAGGTGTGAACGAGCATTTACCTACGAGTATGGCAAAAACAATAGAAAGTCTTATGAACAAAGAGTCTGGATCTTTGTTAGCTTTCCTACCGGGTGTTGGTGCCATAAAACAAGTTGAAGAGCGGTTGTCTCATTTAGCGGATGATATCGACGTATGCCCACTTTATGGTCAACTGAGTTTTGCAGATCAACAAAAAGCGATTACGCCAGCAGAACAAGGTAAGCGTAAAGTCGTTCTAGCGACCAACATTGCAGAAACTTCACTAACGATTGAAGGCATTCGCCTCGTCGTTGATTCTGGGTTAGAGCGTGTTGCCCGCTTTGATTTGAAAAACGGTTTAACACGCTTAGAGCAAACACGCATTGCACAGTCTTCAGCGATTCAGCGTGCAGGACGAGCGGGACGAATAGAAGAGGGCATTTGTGTTCGTCTTTATTCTGAAAGCCAGTTCAAGCAGCAACCGCTGGTTCCCCAACCCGAAATTTTGCATTCCGATTTGGCTAGTTTAGTTATGGAGCTTGCCTTTTGGGGAGCGAGTGATATCCACGCTCTAAAGTGGCTTGATGTTCCAGCTAATGCGTCATTGGAACAAGCGAAGCAGCTATTGGTGTCATTGGGACTACTGACGGAAAAAGGGCAATTAACGTCCGAAGGAAAACAGGCGCATGAACTAGGCGTTGAGCCTCGTGCGGCTGCGATGCTAATTAAAGCGCAATCTTACAGTGATAAGATGTTAAATGCTGCTTTGACGGCGGTCGCACTGATTGAAGAGCCAGAGAGGAGTGTTACCAATATCGCTCATAGCTTGCATCGTTGGCTTGTTGGTACTCATCCAAAAAAGTCGATGTTGTTCAAGCGTGCTCAATCTCTAGCGTACAAATTGGATACGGTATTTGACCTGAAAGGCGTGGATGAAGATGCATTACCGCTGGTGTTAAGTTTGGCATTTCCAGATCGCATTGCGCAGCAGCGCACAAATCAATTTGGGCGATTTACTTTGGCTAATGGTCATGGTGCAGAATGTCGTCAGGAAGACATGCTAGGTGGCTGTGAGTATTTGGTTGCCGTTGACTTAATGCGTTCTCATTCTAACTCAAGTCAAATTCATTCGGCATGTGAATTGGATGTCAATATATTGCGAACGACCTTTGATACGCTATTTTCGTCTGAAGAAGTAGTGGGCTGGGATGAAAAAAGAGGCCGTCTAATAGCTGAGCGACAAACAAAACTCGGCCTGCTAGTCGTTGAAAGCGAGCCGTTGCCAAGCCCGGGCAAAGAAAAAATGACACAAGCTTTACTCACGTATGTCCGCCGCCAGGGCTTACAGAGTCTAAACTGGACACCGGCAGCGGAGAGCTTGTTGGCTCGGATTCGTTGTGCGGTGGAATGGTTACCTGAGCAGTCATGGCCAGTGTTTGATGAAGCCAGTTTGCTGGATTCATTAGAGGAGTGGTTAGAACCATACATGACGTCTGTCAGCTCGGTTAAAGACCTGAGCAAGATAAACTTGGTCGAAGCGCTTAATGCTCTATTAGGTTGGCCACTCAATCAACAACTGGATGAATGGTTACCTGAGCATTACCAACTACCCACAGGTTCAAAGAAGCGTATCCGTTACCAATATGGCCACGAGCCGATATTATCGGTGCGTATGCAAGAAGTATTTGGGGAGAGTGGTTCCCCAACGGTGGCTCTTGGCCGCAAGCGTTTGGTGCTTGAACTGCTTTCACCGGCACAACGTCCATTGCAAGTAACGTCGGACTTGGCGGCTTTCTGGAACGGAAGCTACAAAGACGTTCAAAAAGAGATGAAAGGGCGCTACCCAAAACACGTTTGGCCAGATGATCCTGCCAATCATGTAGCAACAACGAAAACAAAAAGACAATTGAATAATGACTGACAGCAAGAAGCCTAGCGCGAAAAAAGCGCCAGCGAAGAAAAGTACAACCAATAAAGGAACCGCAAAACAGACTCGACGTACGCCGAGTAAAAAGCCGACTAACGAGAAACGTTCGTGGTTGAAAGTTCTGTGGTCGTTTAGCTGGAAAGCTGGCGTTGCACTTGCCGCTGTTTTGCTGTTTGTTGGGATTTACTTAGATAGTGTGGTGAAAGAACGCTTTGAAGGCCAGCTGTTTGAGCTGCCAACGGTGGTTTATGCCCGTATCTTGAATCTAAGCCCTGGTGAGAATATCACCATCCAAGAACTGCGCAACGAGCTAGATGTGTTGAATTACCGTAAAGTGAGTCAACCTCGTTACCCAGGCGAATATTCCTCTTCTTCCACTCGGATTGAATTGATTCGTCGTCCATTCGAGTTTGCCGATGGTCCCGAGCCGGATCGTCACATTATGCTGCATTTCTCTGATTCCGGCTTGCAACGTATTCAGTCTTTAGAATCTCGAGGAGACCTTGGTTACTTGCGCCTAGAACCGAAGATGTTGGGCATGCTGGAGAAAGACCGTGATGAACAGCGTCTTTTCTTACGTCGTGATCAGTTCCCTGAAATTTTAGTGGATGCACTGCTTGCGACCGAAGACCGGGATTTTTATCAACATGACGGGGTGTCACCGCTGGCGATTGCACGTGCATTGGTTGCGAACATTAAGGCCGGCCGTACTGTTCAAGGTGGTAGTACGCTGACTCAGCAATTGGCAAAAAACCTGTTTTTGACTCGTGATAAAACACTGTGGCGTAAAGTTCGAGAAGCGTATATCGCGCTAATTTTGGATTACCGTTACAGCAAAGATCGTATCTTAGAAGCCTACCTCAACGAAGTGTACCTAGGTCAAAGTGGAGGTGAAGCGATCCACGGGTTTGGCTTGGCGTCGCGTTACTATTTTGGGCAGCCAATTCAGGAGTTGCGAATCGATCAGCTGGCGATGTTAGTTGGGATGGTAAAAGGACCGTCTTACTACAACCCAATTCGTTACCCTGAGAGAACGAAAGAGCGTCGTGATCTCGTTCTGCGCCTGTTAATGCAGCAAAACATGTTGACTTCAGAGCAGTATGAACAAGCTGTAAGTCGTCCACTCGATACGCAAAGCAAGCCACGTATTGCGAGCCGTCAGCCAGCTTATTTCCAACAATTGAGTATTGAATTAAAAGAAAAAGTTGGGGAGCGATTTAAGGCAGAGACCGGACTGCGCGTATTTACGTCTCTGGACCCAGTATCGCAAAGCAAAATGGAACAAGCTATCGCGAAAAAGATCCCAGAACTAGCTAAACGGGGTGGTAAAGAGTTAGAAGCCGCAGCTGTGGCCGTTGATCGCCATAGTGGTGAAATCCGTGCGATGGTAGGTGGTAAACGTGTCGGTTATGAAGGCTTTAACCGCGCGCTCAATGCCAGTCGTCCGATTGGTTCTTTAGTGAAACCAGCGATTTACTTAACGGCTCTAGAACAACCGGATAAATACAACCTAGGCACGACGCTACACGACACGCCGTTAAGTCTGAAGAGCAGTAAAGGTAACGTGTGGACGCCGCGCAACTACGATAGAAAATATCGTGGTGATGTACCACTTTACATTGCTTTAGCGAAATCACTCAACGTACCAACCGTGCGCTTAGGTATGGCACTTGGCATTCCTGAAGTCTCCAATACTTTAGAGCGTTTGGGCGTGAACAAAGACGAAATTCGCCCAGTGCCTTCGATGTTTTTGGGTTCGTTTTCTTTGACGCCATTCGAAGTTGCACAGATGTATCAGACTCTGACGAATTCAGGTAAGCGTGCAAAACTGACCGCTCTGCGCTCAGTCATGGATATGGAAGGTAATGTGCTGTATCAATCCTTGCCTCGTTCATCAAGAGCCGTGGATGAACAAGCTGCATGGCTAACGACCTACGCGATGAAACAAGGGGTTGCTCAAGGCACTGGCCGCTTCTTACAAAGCCAGTTTGGTTGGGCTGCATTGGCAGGAAAAACGGGTACCAGTAATGACAACCGCGATAGTTGGTTTGTCGGTGTTGATGGTCGTGAGGTGACGACAATTTGGCTAGGCCGCGACGATAATAAACCCGTGAATCTAACGGGGTCGAGTGGTGCATTACGAGTGTACGCAGAGTACTTGAAGCAGCGTATTCCTGAGCGCTTAGAGCTCCCATGGCCAAGAGAAATCACCACATTAGGGTTCAAGCCTACATCTGATGGAGGTTTAGAAATGAACTGCCGTAGTGATTACAAACTGCCGGTTTGGGATAAAACCGGTCAGATAAAGCAACAGTGTGAGAAGAAATCAAACTGGTTAAATAGCATATTTGATTGGTAGCATCGCCAAATCAACAACATTAGCTTGTTTATCTGATTAATTCTTAGTACATATTAGGGCGTGTTAGTACAGTACTGCTAGCACGCCCTACTTGATCAGATATTCAATAAAGGAAGAAGTGAATGTTCAAAAAGCTGTTATCAAGCCCATCGGTTCGCAACTTTGCGCTTTGGGTTAGTACCTTTTTGATGATCACTCCTTCTGTTTCCCTCGCAAACTCTCTAACAAAAACGGATGACTTGGAACCTCGACCAAAGGTGGCGGTTGTGCTCGCTGGTGGCGGAGCGAAAGGGGCGGCACACATTGGAGTTTTAAAAGCATTGGAAGAAATGCAGATTCCTGTGGATATTGTGACCGGTACCAGTATGGGCGCCTATGTGGGTGGGCTTTATGCCACGGGGATGAGTGCTGATGAAATCGAGAGTTTTATCTACACCGTCGATTGGGGCAGCGGTTATCGAGATCGTGTTGACCGTAGCCAACGTAGAGTTCGTGACAAAGAGTATGAAGACCGCTATCAAATTAATACCGACCTCGGCTTAAGATTCGGTGAGGTACGAGCACCAACGGGTGTGGTGCAAGGCCAGAACATGTTGCGAGTATTGCGTGAGACTACAGGGAACTTAGGGCGATTCGATTCTTTTGATGATCTTGCCATTCCCTATCGTTCTGTTGCGACAGATATTCTTGCCCTAGAAGAAGTCGTACTGGGCAATGGTTACCTTGTGGACGCCATGATGGCTAGCATGTCTGTACCAGGAGCGCTTCCTCCCTATAAGCTCAATGGCCATATGCTTGTCGATGGCGGTGTCGTCAATAACATGCCTGTCGATGTGGCTCGCGCCATGGGGGCTGATGTCGTTATTGCCGTCGATATTAGCACCGACTACAAAACCGAAGATGAATTTACGGGGCTGTTTACTGTCGCGGACCAACTCTCTAACTATCTCGTTCGTCGTAGTACACAACAGCAAGTGGACGAGCTTGAACCTCAAGATATCTATATTCGTCCCAATGTGGGCACCATGGAAACTGTCGAGTTCGACAAAATGCCTTGGGCTTTTCAAGCTGGGTACGATATTACCAAGCAGTTAAAAGACAAGCTGAAAGGGTTGCGCTTGTCCAATGCGGACTATCAAAAATACATCGATCGCAAACAAGAAGTTCGTAAAACTTTGATTTATGGCGATCAGCGTGTGGTTGATGACATAGTGATTGTTAATAACACGCACTACAGCGATGTGTTGTTGACGAATCGTATTGAATTAGAAACCGGACGTCGTATTTCAACGGCCGAAATTGAGAAAGCCGTTGAAAACCTCTACGCGTTAGATCGGTTCGAGCTCATCACTTATCACTTTGAAGAGGTTGATGGTGAGACATTGTTGGTTTTTGATGTTAACGAGAAGTCGTGGGGGCCTAATTATCTCAACTTCCGATTTTTTCTTGAAGATGACTTCGATACAGATAGCCAGTACGGCATAGGAATATCGACCAACTTTACCAATTTAAACTCTCATGGCGCGGAGTTGGCGTTCAACGTAGAAATGGGCACGGATAAGCTGATTGAAGCTGAGTTGTATTCCCCTGTTTTATCTAGCCAAGAACTTTTTGTTTCGGGGCGAATTTCCTATGGTAGTGAGAGCCGAAACTTACCTTTAACAGAGCCTCAAGCACCAGATTTAGAGTCAGTAAATGACTTTTTTCCGGTCACTTACGATGATTTTACAACAGAGTTAGCGATAGGTATCCAACCCACATTGTGGCAAGAACTTCGATTTGGCGCTCGCTACTCAACCGGAGATATTGAGCTTTCTACTTTGGCTTCTGCTGGTAAATTGGATTTTGAACGTCGTGGCCTGTTTGCCAATTATCGCCTAGATACACTTGATGATTTCGCATTTCCGACTCGTGGGCTTTTAGTCGATCTCGAATATTTAGTGTCTCATGATCAAAGTCCTCAAGGCGTTAGCCTTTTAGAAACTGACAAAATTATTGAAGATACCGTTTATGAAATCTCTGCACGATTTAAAGGTGCAGTGAGTCATCAGCGTCATACTTTAGTCGGACATGCTGAATATAGTTTTGTAGAGAGTAAAAACTCATCTTTACCGCTTGATCCCAGAGAGTTGGGCGGCTTCTTAAGCCTATCGGGAATCCCAAGAAATAGCCTGATCGGACAGAACTTATTTTTCAGCAGTTTGGTGTACCGATATAAGTGGTTTGATAATGATTTCGGATTGTTTGAAGCTCCAGTCTACCTGGGCGCATCGGTCGAATATGGCGGTGTTTGGTCTGATAATGATCTGAAACTAAACGAAGCGCCGCTTTACAATGCTGGCTCCATCTTCTTTGGTGTTGACTCACCAATAGGACCAATAATGTTGGCATACGGTCGTACCGAGCAAGATTTGGATGCTGTGTATTTGATCGTAGGAACATCGTTTAATTAATCGGGTATGAGAAAGCAAAAACTTGGCATATTTGGTCAAAATTAGCAGAACTTTAGTCGTAAGTTGCTATGTTGGTCAAAATGATAAGATTTTAATTTAAGGTTAAATTTGCTATTATTTTGCCCACAGTTTGGCCTCTACGGCGCTGTTTCTCAATCATAATTGAATGAAAACAAGGGCAATGGAGAGCCAAGTTTCCAAGGATGTTCACTCCTTTACTTTAACAATAGTAATAATAGAGGAGGAACCGCAATGAGAGGAAAAAGTCGTGCTTGAAGCCTACCGTAAACACGTCGAAGAGCGTGCTGCTGAAGGAGTTGTTCCTAAACCGCTAGACGCAGAACAAGTTGCTGGACTTGTAGAACTTCTGAAAAATCCCCCGCAAGGTGAAGAAGAAGTCATTCTTGACCTACTTGAAAACCGTATCCCTCCAGGTGTTGATGAAGCTGCTTATGTAAAAGCGGGTTTCCTAACAGCAGTAGCAAAAGGTGAAGTTAAATCACCATTAGTGAGTCGTGAAAAAGCGGCTGAACTGCTAGGCACTATGCAAGGTGGTTACAACATCGAACCGCTAGTTGAGCTATTGGATGATGAAGCACTGGCAGAGATCGCAGTAAAAGCGCTGTCTCATACGCTGCTGATGTTTGATGCTTTCTATGACGTAGAAGAGAAAGCGAAAGCAGGCAATGCGCATGCACAGAAAGTACTTCAATCATGGGCTGATGCTGAGTGGTTCCTTTCTAAGCCTAAGCTTGAAGAAAAAGTCACTCTAACCGTATTTAAAGTAACAGGTGAAACGAACACGGATGACCTTTCACCTGCACCTGACGCTTGGTCTCGCCCTGATATCCCAGTACACGCACTGGCGATGCTTAAAAACGAGCGTGAAGGAATAAACCCTGATCAACCGGGTACTATTGGCCCGATCAAGCAAATTGAAGAGTTAAAAGACAAAGGCCATCAATTGGTTTACGTTGGTGATGTTGTTGGTACTGGCTCTTCACGTAAATCTGCAACCAACTCAGTGCTTTGGTTTATGGGTGATGATATCCCTTACGTTCCAAACAAACGAGCTGGTGGGTATGTGCTTGGTGGCAAAATTGCCCCTATCTTCTTTAACACAATGGAAGATGCTGGCGCACTACCAATCGAAGTTGACGTAACTAAGCTCAACATGGGCGATGTTATCGATGTTTACCCATATGAAGGTAAAGTTTGCAACCACGAAACTGGTGAGGTTCTAGCTGAGTTTTCGCTAAAAACAGAAGTACTGATTGATGAAGTTCGTGCTGGTGGTCGTATCCCATTGATCATCGGTCGTGGTTTGACAGACAAAGCGCGTCAATCGCTAGGTCTTGAGCCTTCGGACGTATTCCGCAAACCAGGTGAAATCGCAGATTCTGGCAAGGGTTACACGCTTGCACAGAAAATGGTTGGTAAAGCATGTGGCGTAGAAGGCATCCGTCCTGGAACCTACTGTGAGCCGAAAATGACGACAGTAGGTTCGCAAGATACTACTGGCCCTATGACTCGTGATGAACTTAAAGACTTGGCGTGTCTCGGCTTCTCTGCTGATCTTGTCATGCAGTCTTTCTGTCACACATCGGCTTATCCAAAACCAGTAGACGTTAACACTCACCATACACTTCCGGACTTTATTATGAACCGCGGTGGTGTATCTCTTCGTCCTGGTGACGGTATTATCCACTCATGGCTAAACCGTATGCTACTACCGGATACTGTCGGTACGGGTGGTGACTCACATACTCGTTTCCCTCTGGGTATTTCATTCCCAGCCGGCTCGGGCTTGGTTGCCTTTGCAGCTGCGACAGGCGTTATGCCGCTAGACATGCCAGAGTCAATCTTGGTTCGTTTTAAAGGTGAGATGCAACCGGGTATTACACTGCGTGATCTTGTTCATGCCATCCCTTACTACGCGATTCAGCAAGGTCTACTAACGGTAGAAAAAGCGGGCAAGATCAACGAATTTTCTGGTCGTATCCTTGAGATTGAAGGCTTAGAAACGCTAACGGTTGAGCAAGCATTTGAGCTTTCTGATGCATCTGCAGAGCGTTCGGCGGCAGGTTGTACTGTGAAATTGTCTCAAGAGTCGATCGAAGAGTACTTAAACTCTAACATCGTGATGCTGAAGTGGATGATCTCTGAAGGCTACGGTGATCGCCGTACTATCGAGCGCCGTATTACTGCAATGCAAGAGTGGCTAGCAAACCCTGAGCTGATGCAAGCAGATAAAGACGCTGAATACGCACATGTGATTGAAATCGATATGGCTGAAATCAATGAGCCAGTACTATGTGCACCGAATGACCCAGATGACGCTCGTTTGTTGTCTGAAGTACAAGGCACAGCGATTGATGAAGTGTTCATCGGTTCTTGTATGACGAACATCGGTCACTTCCGCGCAGCAGGTAAATTGCTTGATAAGTTCAATGGCCAGTTAGCGACGCGCCTTTGGGTAGCGCCACCAACAAAGATGGATAAAGACCAACTGATTGAAGAAGGCTACTACGGTATCTTCGGACGTGCAGGGGTTCGTATTGAAACGCCAGGGTGTTCACTTTGTATGGGTAACCAAGCGCGTGTTGCAGATAAATCAACAGTAATGTCGACTTCAACGCGTAACTTCCCGAACCGTCTGGGTACTGGTGCGAATGTTTACCTATCGTCAGCTGAGCTAGCTGCAGTAGGTGCAATCCTAGGTAAGATTCCAACCAAAGAAGAATACCTAGAATACGCGAAGCAAATCGACGCTACGGCAACGGATACGTACCGCTACTTGAACTTCCATAAAATGGATCAATACACCAAGAAAGCGGACGAAGTGATCTTCCAAGAACCGGCATAATCAGAAATGCACAATTCAAAAGCACCTCACATGAGGTGCTTTTTTTATGGGAGCAATTCGCTATACTCGCACCAAATTGATACGAAATAGGCAATCTCGGTGGAATTTGAATTCATTCGTAACACGTTGATGGGCGAGTACTATGTAAAATGTAGCATGGGACATGAGATTGTAGGGCGCTGGTTGCAAGAAGAAATTGGTAAAGATCCGATGAAGATTGCACAGGTTGAAAAGCTAATTGAGCGGTCATTTTCAGCGCCTTCTCAGGAGCATAACCTTACAGGCACGGAAATTAGCTTGATGATTCAGGGCGACGAAGTTCTTGTACAAGAAAACGCATTAGCCCATGAATATGATGTCGAGATGGAAAGTGAGTTCGACTTCTACAATGCAGAAAGTACAGCAAGTTGTGGGATAGAGGATTTCATGGCACTTATCGAACAGTGGAAAGACTTTTTGAACATTTAATGCACAGTTTTGGGTAACTTCTCTGCCGTTGCTTTAAATTTGTGAAAAGGGCGCACCGATATGGTGCGCCCTTTTTGTTTATAGATATGTAAATTGAGGTTAGTTTTTATTATTCAATAACTTAAAAACTTGGCACGTAGATTGGATTATAAGAAGTGTTTCAGGATGAAAGCTTCGGAGATAACTCAATGAAAATAATCAATGCCATTATTAAGCCGTTTAAATTAGACGATGTACGAGAAGCATTGGCTGATGTCGGTATCGAAGGGATGACAGTATCAGAAGTTAAAGGGTTCGGTCGTCAAAAAGGTCACACGGAATTGTATCGCGGTGCAGAGTATCAAGTCGATTTTCTACCAAAGGTGAAAATTGAAATCGCGACTCACGCAGACAATGTAGATCGCGTTGTTGAAGCAATTACAAAAGCTGCGCAAACCGGAAAAATCGGCGACGGTAAAATTTTTGTTTACGATCTGAACCAAGCGGTGCGTATCCGAACTGGCGAAATGGACGCAGAAGCACTTTAAGAATTCAAAGGATTGGAGATACTTATTATGGAATTAACAACAACAGTAACCGAGTTACGTTACGCACTTGACACCTTTTTCTTCCTCATTTCCGGTGCGTTGGTAATGTGGATGGCAGCAGGCTTTGCGATGCTAGAGGCTGGCCTTGTGCGCTCTAAAAACACAACAGAAATTCTTACGAAGAACATCTGTTTGTACGCCATCGCATGCACGATGTTTCTGATTGTCGGTTATAACATCATGTATGTCGATAATGGAGAAGGAGGCTGGTTACCTTCATTTGGTACGCTAATTGGTACTCAAGGTGAAGGGGCCGACCACTCTTTAGAGTCTGACTTCTTCTTCCAAGTTGTCTTCGTTGCAACTGCTATGTCCGTCGTTTCTGGTGCGGTAGCTGAGCGCATGAAGCTTTGGTCTTTCTTGATTTTCTCTGCGATTTTAACTGCGTTTATCTATCCAATGGAAGGTTACTGGACATGGGGTGGAGGCTTCCTAGCAGAAGCTGGATTTAGTGACTTTGCGGGGTCTGGTATCGTACATATGGCAGGTGCTTCTGCTGCTCTTGCTGGTGTGTTACTGCTTGGCGCGCGTAAGGGTAAGTACGGTAAAAATGGTGAAATCTATCCGATTCCAGGTTCTAACATGCCTTTGGCAACGTTGGGTACTTTTATCCTTTGGTTTGGCTGGTTTGGATTTAACGGTGGTTCTCAGTTGATGGTTTCAGATTTTGAGAATGCTACAGCGGTAGGTCAGATCTTTCTAAACACTAACGCAGCAGCGGCTGCTGGTGCAATTGCGGCGCTATTCGTTTGTAAAACTACTTGGGGTAAAGCCGATTTAACGATGATCCTCAATGGCGCGCTAGCTGGCTTGGTTGCCATCACTGCAGACCCTCTATCGCCATCACCACTGTACGCGGTTGCGATTGGTGCGGTGTCGGGTGCACTAGTAGTATTCAGTATCATTGCTCTAGATAAACTTAAAATTGACGATCCAGTAGGTGCTATCTCAGTTCACGGTGTGTGTGGTTTCTTCGGCCTAATGGTAGTGCCACTGAGCAACGGTGATGCAACGTTTGGTGCACAGCTTTTAGGTGCCGTAGTTATCTTTGCTTGGGTATTTGGTGCTAGCCTAGTTGTGTGGGCAATCTTGAAAGCGACCGTTGGGATTCGCGTTACAGAAGATGAAGAAATGGAAGGTATGGACATGCATGATTGTGGTGTTGGTGCTTACCCAGAGTTTGTTACGGTGAAATAATCATTAGCTTGTAATAAATGGTTACACACTTAACACAATAAAACCTGCTCCGATGAGCAGGTTTTTTAATATTCGTCATTGTCTTCTTATTGAACATACATATAATAACGCAACTGATAAACGTTATCATTAGCATGGTAAAGGATTAAACAATGAAAAAACTGCTAACTCTTTCAGCACTAACTTGCGCTACTCTAGCTCCAACAGCAATGGCTGCTGAAGAAGTGAACGTCTACTCTTACCGTCAACCTTTCCTAGTTGAACCTATGTTCAATGAGTTCACTAAAGAAACTGGTATCAAAGTAAACGTAAAATTTGCTAAAAAAGGCTTAGCAGAAAAGCTAGCTCAAGAAGGTGAGTACAGCCCTGCTGACGTTATTCTTACGACAGACATCAGCCGTCTAGCTGAACTGACAAACAAAGGTTTAGTTCAGAAAGTCGATAGCAAAATCATTGAAGAAAACGTACCTGCTCAATACCAAGATAAAGAGAATGAGTGGTTTGCTCTAACTCTACGTTCTCGTAGCGTTTATTCATCACGTGATCGCGTAGGTAAACTAGGCGCAGATTTCAACTACGCAGACTTAGCTAAGCCAGAGTTCAAAGGTAAAATTTGTACTCGTAGCGGTAAGCACCCGTACAACGTTTCTCTAGTTTCAGCAATGATTGCTCACAATGGCGAAGCAGAAACCAAAGAGTGGTTAGAAGGCGTGAAAGCAAACCTTGCTCGCAAACCACAAGGCAACGATCGTGCACAAGTTAAAGCGATCAAAGAAGGCCTATGTGATGTTTCTCTAGGTAACAGCTACTACCTAGGTAAAATGGTTAACGACAAAGAGCAAAAAGCTTGGGCTGATGCAGTTTACATCAACTTCCCTAACCAAGAGACTACAGGCACTCACGTGAATATCTCTGGTATGGCGATGGCTAAGTACTCTCCAAACAAAGACAATGCTGTGAAGCTAATGGAATTCCTAACGGGTGACAAAGCGCAGCAAATGTACGCAGAAGTTAACTACGAGTACCCAGTTAAAGAAGGCGTGAAGCGTTCTGAGCTTGTGGAATCTTGGGGTGACTTTAAAGCAGACAAGCTTTCTCTAGACGATATTGCAGCCAACCACGAAGCGGCAATTAAGCTATTAGATGAAGTGAAATTTGACCTTTAATTCCTTGTGGGGGTATAACAGTACCCCCATTTGATTAAAGGATATGAGATGTATTTGCAACAGCATTTGTATTTCATACAGCCTTGCAGTAATTAGGCGATGAAAGATAAACACTCTTTATGGAAAACCAGTAGTGGGGTAATAACTCTGCTACTGGTTTTGCCGATCTTAGCGATCTTCTACACCGCAATTGGTGAAACGGATGATTTGTTTGCTCATTTAATGGCAACGGTCATGCCGACTTATATTTTTAACACGGTTGCGCTAACTGTTGGCGTAATGGTGCTGTCCTTAATTCTTGGTATTCCAAGCGCTTGGATAATGGCCATGTGTAAACTGCCGACCGAAAAATGGTTGCAGTGGGCATTGGTGCTACCTCTTGCAATGCCAGGTTATATCATTGGTTATATTTTTACTGATTGGTTTGATTTTGCAGGCCCGATTCAGATCTTTTTGCGTGATGTAACCGGATGGGGACCTGGCGAGTATTGGTTCCCTGACATTCGTACGTTGCCTGGTGCGACCTTTGTGTTGGCTTTGGTGTTGTATCCTTACGTGTATTTATTGTGCCGGGCTGCGTTTATGGAGCAAAATGTATCTTTATTGCAAAGCGCGCGTTTGCTCAAGTGCTCTCCATGGGAAAGCTTTTGGCGCATCTCGATGCCGTTAGTAAGACCCTCTATCGCAGTAGGTTTATCATTGGTCGCAATGGAGACCATCGGTGACTTTGGTACGGTAAGTTACTTCGCGGTGAATACGTTAACCACAGCGGTCTACGATACTTGGTTGGGGTACTCTAATCTTAATGCGGCAGCCAAGATTTCTGCCATGATGCTCGTCATTGTAGTACTGCTTCTTAGTGCCGAACGATACAGCCGCCGTAAACAAAAGCTTTTTCAAAGCCAATTTAACAGTCACGAAGATTTTCGTTACGAGTTGACGGGCTGGAAAAAGTGGACCGCACTGGTTTGGTGTTGGGGCTTGGTTTCAGTCGCTTTTATTTTGCCGCTACTACAGCTGATTGATTATGCGATCACTTATTTTGCGCAGAGTTGGACCTCAGAGTTTCGTGAATACGCATGGAATAGCTTAGTTGTGTCTGTTATTGCTGCGATTATTGGTGTTGCTGTCGCACTGATCGTTAACTTTACCCATCGAGTCAATGGTAAACGAGAAAGCTTGGCATTTATGCGTCTTTCTTCTATGGGCTATGCAGTACCAGGAACGGTACTAGCCATCGGTGTGATGGTCGCTGTGCTGTTTATGGATCATCGTGTCAACGACGTTGCTAAAGCCATGGAGTGGGGAAGACCGGGACTTATTTTTTCTGGCTCCATGTTCGCCCTGGTTTTTGCCATGGTTGTGCGCTTTTCAGCGGTGGCGATTGGTAGTATCGAAAGTAATTTAAATAAAATTTCTCCGTCGTTAGATATGGCATCGCGCACTATGGGTTGTAAGCCCAATGTCATGCTGTGGCGCGTGCACTTTCCGCTGGTTAAGCGCGGTGCACTGATTGCGGCTTTATTAGTGTTTATCGAGTCGATGAAAGAGCTTAATGCGGCTTTGTTACTTCGTCCGTTTAACTTTGAAACACTAGCCACATACGTTTATAACTTCGCCTCGGATGAGCATTTAGAATTGGCCGCTTTGCCAGCGGTTCTGTTGGTTCTTGTTGGGTTGATCCCGCTTGTTGTTGTTAACCGTTCACTGGAGCAAAATCACTGATGAGCTGTGCATTATCAATTAAAAACCTAACGTGCCAATATGACGATCAAACTGTACTCGAATCATTGTCTCTTGAGGTAGAACAAGGGCAGATTGTCTGTTTGCTAGGAGCCAGTGGCT
Source organism: Vibrio sp. Vb1574 (assembly GCF_033338675.1). NCBI lineage: Bacteria > Pseudomonadati > Pseudomonadota > Gammaproteobacteria > Vibrionales > Vibrionaceae > Vibrio > Vibrio sp. Vb1574. The sequence goes on along the minus strand of NZ_JAWOTC010000001.1, from coordinate 245,442 downwards.
GTGGGAAAACAACACTATTAAAGGCCGTTGCGGGATTATTGCCGTTAACGTCAGGCGAAATGAGTCTAAATTGCGTCACAATTGATGATGGGGAAAACTGGTTGCCGCCAGAACAGCGTAATATCGGGATGATTTTCCAAGATTACGCACTTTTTCCTCACTTGACGGTGGAGCAAAACATTGCCTTTGGCTTAAAGCAGTGCTCGACAAAAGAGAAAAATGCCAAAGTTCAAGAGATGTTAGAACTCGTGCATCTTCAAGGTTATGGCGATCGTTATCCTCATCAATTGTCTGGTGGACAGCAGCAGCGTGTTGCGATTGCTCGCTCATTAGCTTACAGCCCAGACTTATTGTTACTTGATGAACCGTTTTCTAATATTGATACGCAAGTTCGCCATGAGTTGATAAGTGAGATCCGTAAGATTTTTAAGGCCCAAGGTGTGACTGCCATTTTTGTTACGCATAGCCGTGAAGAGGCTTTTGCTTTCGCCGATAAAATGGCAGTGATGAACAATGGAGTCATCGAGCAATATGGCACAGCATCTGAGCTTTACTACCAGCCTTCAAGTAAATTTGTCGCTGATTTCTTAGGTGGTGGCAGTTACCTTGCTGCTAAACGGGTTTCGAATTCAGAATATGAAACCCACTTGGGCGTGGTTGAAGCCACGGCTCAACAAGATATTCCAGTACAGGCGGAGTGCTCTTTACTGCTAAGACCGCAGCATGTGCAAATTCAATCCGATGAAGATAGTTCGGTAACCGTATTGGAACAGCATTTTATGGGTGATCACTGCCGTTATGTGATTAACGCGAATGGTGACCGTTTGTTAGCTACAGCTTCGCAAGCATTAAATATAGGTGAGTCCGTCGCGGTGAAAATTGAAACGCAAGGCGTCCTGGCATTTGCTTAACGCTCCTGAGTATCTTTTCTATCTCGTTTACGACTTCCCAACATACAATAAAAAAGCCCGGCTGTGGAGCCGGGCAAGTGCTCTTCTCCTGTTGATGAGCGCCTTTTCAGACAGCGTTGACTCTCATCATAGTGCTCGAAGCGGGCACAAGGTTCAGTTATAAAGACAAGAAGTCTTTAAACTGTTGAAGAACACGTTCCGCAGTGTCCTTATCTTGCATCTCTGCAAAAATTCGTAGCAGTGGCTCAGTGCCAGAGAAGCGAGCGATGATCCAACCGCCGTTCTTGAAGTAGACTTTCGCACCATCTTCATAGCTGACTTTTTCGATTTCAAACTCAAACTCAGGCAACTGCTTTTCAACATAAATCTTGTTGAACAGTACGTCTTTTTGCGCTGGTTTGAACTTGCAATCGCCTTCTGCCATGTAGGCATAGCCGTACTTGCCGTAGATTTCATCCAGCAACTCAGACAGCTTCTTGCCGGTTACTGAAATCATTTCTACCAATAGGCTTGATGCGAATACGCCGTCTTTACCTTTGATGTGGCCGCGAATGGTTAGGCCACCAGAGCTTTCCCCGCCAATCAGTGAGTCATCCGCTTCCATTTGGGAGCTGATGTGCTTAAAGCCTACAGGAACCTCAAAGCATTTCTCGCCATGATCTTCGGCGACTTTATCGAGAAGGTGGGTGGTTGCGATGTTACGTACCACGGAGCCTTTCCAGCCTTTGTATTCAAGTAGGTAGTAGTAAAGCAGCAGTAGCACTTCATTTGGATGAATGAAGTTACCTTTTTCGTCGATAATACCAAGACGGTCCGCATCGCCATCAGTACCGATGCCAATATCGTAACCTTGCTCTTTCACTAGGTGCATCAAACGGTAGAGTGTTGCAGCGCTTGGCGAAGGCATTAACCCACCGAAGTCTGGGTTTTTGCCATCGTTAATCACATCAACGTCACAGCGGCCGTTGATTAATACGGTTTGCAGTGCGTTTTTCGCGACACCAAACATTGGGTCGATCAAAACACGTAAATTCGCCTTCTTGATCGCTCCGATGTCGATAAAGTCGATGATTGAGTCAACGAATTCGTTCATCGGATTGATGATTTCAATCAGCTTATCTTCAACCGCTTGTTCAAAGTCGACGCTTTTTACATCTTGCGCAGTGAGCGCGTCTATTTGTGATTCGATTTTTTGGGTGATGATTTCATCTGCGTCACGACCACCTTCAATGAAGACTTTAATGCCGTTGTAATCGGCAGGGTTGTGTGATGCGGTAATACATGCCGAGTATGCGCAGCCCATTTCTTTCGCTTTAAACATTACGATAGGTGTTGGGACAAATTTGTCGATAAAGCTAACCATAATGCCGTTTGCTGCTAGAACTTCAGCGAACCAACGACCTGCTTTATCGGAAAGAAAACGACGGTCATAGCCAATCACAAAACCGCGATCAGCAACCGATTCGTTATTCGTGATGTTTGCAACTGCTTGGGCAACCAAGCGTACGTTATCTTTGGTGAACTCCTCACCAATAAATGCACGCCAACCGCCTGTACCAAATTTGATCATGATTCGATCCTCGATAAGAGCGGCATCCCACCGCGTCTTAAATCTTTGCTAGCGAACCGATGCACTTGTAAAACATAAATGCACCGGATAAATCAAAAGGGGAGAAGGACTCCCCCAAAAGATGATTAACCTAGAGTAACGATAACTTCGTTTACTGAACCTTCCGCTTGAACTGGTACAGATGCACCATTTACAGCTTCACCGTTCACGGTAATCGACTTAACGCCTTTGCTTACTGAGTCTGGGTTAACGACTTTGATGTTGTACGTTGCTCCTAGCCATTGGCGAGTCACTTCGAAACCAGGCCAGTTCGTTGGGATACATGGATCGATAGTTAGGCCATCGAAGCCTGTACGCACACCAAGAATAAAGTTGGTAACAGCGAAGTAAGCCCAGCCTGACGTGCCTGTTAACCATGGGTGGTTTGCACGACCGTGGTCTTGGTGGTCACGACCCATGATGAACTGAACGTATGAGTATGGTTCTGCAATACGTTTTTCGATGATGTCGTTCTGGTTGTATGGGTTTAGCGCATCGTAGAACTTCATTGCACGATCACCACGACCCAGTTTCGCTTCAGCTACCCAAGCCCATGGGTTTGGATGCGAGAATATCGCACCGTTCTCTTTTACGCCTTGGTAAACACGAGTTACGAAGCCGATATCATCATTCGGTGTTGCAAAAGATGGTGAGTTTAGGTGAAGGCCGTATTCAGAGAACAGGTTCTCATCGACAGCGTCCATCGCTTTTTCGCCGCGCTCTTGAGATACCGCACCAGAAAGTACCGCAAGTGTGTTTGACTCTAGGTGTACTCGGCCTTCCGCTTGTTGCGCAGTACCGATCTTGTCGCCATTCTTCGTCAGACCACGGATGTACCAACCGCCTTCGTCATCCCAAAGGTGGGTTTCACACGCTTCACGAACGTTTGCTGCCATCACCGTGTATTTTTCAACGTCGGCTTGTTTACCTAGGTATTTCGCTAGGTCGATGAACTCCTGCAGTGCCCAGAAATGTAGGAATGACACCATTGACGATTCGCCGCCACCTAGGTTCAGACAGTCGTTCCAGTCTGCACGCAGCCCTTTACAGATACCGGTTTGACCTACGTATTCAGCCGAGAAGTCTAGCGCGGCTTTCATGTGGTCATAAACCGTTGCATCGCCACCGTCGGCGTAAGGGAGCACTTCGTCGAAGAAGCTGTGCTCACCGGTTTCCATCACGTACTTACAGATGGTTGGAACTAGCCATAGATGGTCATCGGAACAAGTGTCTTCGATGCCGTGAATTTTGTCTTCATCAGAAGGTGTTGGAACTACGGTTGGAGACTTCGATGGTTTAACATCCGCTTTTTCTGGGTCAAACCAATCTGGATCGAATAGGTGTAGACCGTAGCCCGCTTTTACTTGGCCACGCAGTAGGTCAACGATACGTTTGCGCGTCATTGCTGGGTTAGCGTGAGGAACTGAGATTGCATCTTGCGCTGTATCGCGGTAACCAAGACCTGTACGGCCTCCCACCTCGATGAATGAAGCAAAGCGAGACCACACAACACAAGTTTCCGCTTGGTATAACGTCCAAGCGTTGATCATGGTGTCTAGGCCTTCGTTTGGCGATTTCACTTGGAACTTGCCACAACGCTCATCCCAGTGTGCTTTGATGCCAGCAAATGCATTGTCGACTTCTGCAAGGTCTTGGTACTTAGCACGTAGACGCTCACCGTTGCCTTTACCGATACCTAGAATGTAAGCAAAGCGAACTTCTTCACCTGGTTGGATAGTAAATTGCTTGTGCAGAGAGCCACAGTGGTTGTAACACGTTTGTGCGGTGTTAAAACACTTACCTTGTTCTACTGCTAGTGGGTTTGCTTCGTCGCGGTATAGACCTAGGAAGCTATCACGTTGACCGTCGTATGAATCTGGATCAAACGTTGACGCTAGGTAGTAGAAGCCTTCGAAATCGTTAGTGTTGTAGTACAGGTCGTATTCAATCACACCTTCGTTGTAAGCCGTACCTGCAGAGTAGAGAGACATCTGGTGGTTTTGGTTATCAGACTGAATGTGGCTGAATGAGAACTCAACAAATGAGAATGCACTGATCGTACGTGGTTTGTCAGAGGTGTTTTTAATCACTACATCCCAGATTTCAGCGTCTTCGCCTTTTGGCACGAACAGAGTTTTTGTTGCGGTAATACCGCTGTATTCACATTTGAACTTAGAGTAAGACAAGCCGTGACGAACTTCGTAGTTTGCTTCGTCTAGGCTCTTCGCAACTGGTTGCCAAGAGATTGACCAGTAATCACCTGTCTCATCATCACGCAAGTAAACGTAGTGTCCTGGGCGATCGAATGTCGCATTTGGACGGAATTTAGTAACACGGTTGTATTCTGGAGAGTTGTAGAACGAGTAGCCACCCGCGTTGTGCGAGATAACCGTACAGAACTTCTCAGTACCTAGGTAGTTGGTCCATGGTGCTGGTACGTCAGGGCGAGTGATGACGTATTCGCGATTCTCGTTATCGAAATAGCCGTATTTCATTTGTGTCTTTCCTTTTTACGAAGCTGCATCAGCAGCCAAAATTTAAAAACTCTTCAAGCGTGATGTTTCGACATCAGTTTTGTATTACTTCCACGGTTTACGGTAATTCACTCCCTGCAAATCAAGCAGAGGTAGATGGCCTTTCAAGCGTGATAAATAGTCGGTCCAATCTCGGTGTTGTTTGTCTGTCCAACATGCTTCTGCCATTGCAGTTAAACGAGGGAAGATCATGTAGTCCATGCGAGGTTGGTTATTGATAATTTCGCACCATAATGCTGTTTGAATGCCCCAAATGCGCTTACGTATTGGGTCGTCAGCAGGCACTTCAGCGAGCGGCTCGTAGTTGTAAGCTTTTTCTAGTGGCAGTGGGTTTGCCCAGTCCACGCCCGGTTCTTCAGGTGCGTAGTCTTGGGTCATATCTAGGTAAGTGGTTTGTGCTGGTTGCAGCACCACATCAAAGCCTTGGCGAGCACAGTTCAATGCCGCTTCTTCGCTTAGCCATGAGTAGATCACCGTATCTTTACTGACTTTGTCGCCGTGTTGAGCTTCTTCCCAGCCCAGCATGCGTTTGCCCAATTTACGAAGTTTGTCTTCGGCATAACGCAAGAAGTGTCCTTGCAAATCTTTGTAGTCGCTGTAACCCAGTTGTTCCATTAGTGCTTGGCATGCTGGGCTTTTTGACCATACGCCGTTAGGTACTTCGTCGGCACCAATATGAACGTAAGGCGCAGGAAAAAGCGCAGAGACCTCTTCTAGCACTTTGTCGATAAATTCATAACTCCCCGGCAGAGCAGGGTTAATGACGTTGTCGTTGTAATGCTGAATACTGCGGTATTCGGTGGTATCTTCTGCTTCTACCAATAGGTGTGGTAACGACTTGATGGCGGCTCGGCAATGACCAGGTACATCAATTTCAGGAATGATGGTGATGCCGCGTTGCGATGCAAATTCGATAACGTCTTTGATGTCTTCTTGTGTGTAGAAGCCGCCGTAACGTTCATCAAAGTGCGTGTACTGTGGTTCATTGATCTCATCCAATCCGCGCCAAGCACCAATATCGGTCAGTTGAGGCAGTGATTTGATTTCAATTCGCCAACCCTCATCGTCGGTAAGATGCCAATGGAACGTATTGAACTTGTAATGAGCCAGTTGGTTGATCAAGCGTTTGACTTGCTCAACGGAGTGAAAATGACGAGCACAATCCAGCATCATACCGCGGTAACGAAAGCGTGGTCTGTCCTTGATTGAACAGCAAACTACTTCCATTGAGTTAGGTTGATCGCCAACTTTGACTAGTTGTAATAACGTTGCACAAGCATGGGTAAAACCAGACGAAGATCCTGCTTCAATTTTGATTGACTCTTCGGCTACTTTCAGTTTGTAAGCGCCTTCATCCAAGGTTGGGTTGCCTTTGAAGATGATCTGACTGCCATTGTCTGATGCGAACTCAAATTGGTGAATGCGCTTAAGCTCTTCAAGTAGCCATTCTTTAGCTGAATTGGCCAGGCTTGAATAAACCGCGACGCCAGCATGATGATCAAAGCTAAAATAGTGATCGCTGACCTCAATATGGTTTGGTTTTGGCAGCAAGGGCTGTGCATGGGTTAAACTTGCCGGAATCTCACTGCGTTCACGGTATGGTGAAGCTAATACGATAGGCGTGACATCCACTTGTGCGCGCTGTGGGTTTCCATCAACGACAAAGTTGATCATCGCTTCGTTAAAGCCATCCGAGTAATAACGGAATGGGTTCGAACCAATACTGAATTCACAGTAATAGTGATGGTTGGCAGCCAGTACCACCCCTTCTGGTTTAAGTGTGCAAAAACTACCAATTTGAGTCAGTTGACCATTTGAAACGCTGTCTGGAAGAATGTAACGATCGAAAGCGAAAGTTAAGCTCCAGCTGTTTAGGTCTTGGTCGCTCAAGTTATGAAAGGTGAGGCCAAAGCGGCAGTTTTGTTTCTGCTCAGAAAGGACTACGAGATCAACACGATATTCCATATCTACTCCTACGCCGCACTGAGCGAGTAAAGGTTATGTTCTGGTTTGCCAGCAAACATAATTGCGCCTTCAATCGCGTCAAACTGTGGCTCAACAATCCATTGCTGAACTGGTGGTGAAAGCCAACGTACAATGCGTTCAGCTATGCTGCCCATTAAACAAATACGTGTTGCGCCGCGCTTGTTTAATGCCACGAGAAACATTTCTATATCCGCTGCGGTTTGCTTCAGCATTTCAATGGCCAGTGCATCGCCTTGTTCCGCATGTTGGAAAATAGCCGGAGAAAACTGCCCATAATCACGAGGAAGCGCCTGTTTTGACCACGCCACCACGTTGTCGACCTCATTTTCGAAATGCGTCATAACGTGTTGTGCTAGGGGCGTTTTTTCTCTGATGCCATCTTCAGCTAACAAAACTTGCTGAACTAGGCGTAGCCCCATCACTGCGCCGCCACCTTGATCCGAAATAGGGAACTCACGACCACCGACAACGTGTTGCTCCAATCCGTTAAGGTAGATGCCACAAGAACCGGTTCCCGCAATCATGATTGCGCCATCTTCGCCATTGTGCGCACCAACGCACGCACCGTAGGCATCGGTATTCAGAGTCATACTGGCAAATGGATGAGGAAGAGACATGAAGGCTTGCCAAGATGCTTTGTGCTCTGCGCCAGCAAGGGCTAAGCCGACGTGCATCGACGCGAAATCTTGTTGTGTCAGACCGCCTTGCTCGGTAGCCGAAGTGATGGATTCAAGAATCGAAGCCATTGCTATTTCAGCACCTAGCATGATGTTGGCACTGCCGCTTTTGGCCTCGCCAAGAAAATTACCTTGTGAATCTTTAATCCTGGCTCGACATGACGTGCCGCCACCATCGATACCGACAAAATACATTCCCATGATTATTCTTCCTTCATATTTTTAGAGGTCGCCAACTGAGAAACATGCTGAGCTTGACTCATTATCGCGAGTAAGTACCAAGCGCCATGCGGGATCCACTGTTCGCCCCAGCGCCAGTTTTGTAACACGTCTTCTTTTTGTGCTGGTGGGTTAAATGCAATGTCTTCCTCGTCTTCAAAGCCGCCAGTGATTCCGTTACACACGCCACCTTTTGCGTTGAAGAAACCATATTGAGGGAGGTAATCAGGGTTGTTACGACCATGGCCATCTAGCATGCACATGTCGTATGGGTTTAAGCCTACAATCCAGTTCAATGCATCTTGAGCAAACACAGAAAGTTGTTGCTGTACTTCTTGCGACGCTATATGCGGTTGAGCAAGGTATGCCATGGTCGCGAGTGAGCCCAGTCGAGCATTCTCGCCTTGCCACCAATAGCCAGATTCATTGTTGTGTGCGACAAAAAATGCCTCGCGTTTTGACTCATTTACGCCTTTAACATATTGGCGAGGGTAACCGAATGGGTTGATCACTTTATTCGATATTGTGATCTCAAACTCACACGCTAGGTTGACGATACGTTTTACCGATTCCGCTCGTGCTGAGTCGTCTTCAATTGATAGATATTCGCATAGGGCAATAACTGGTAGACCAGCTTCGGCTGCGTGAAAATATGGACGGCTGCCGTCTTGGTTTGCTGACCAAAAGTGTTGAATCTGCTCGTCGCTCATTTGGCGTGCAACTAAACGTTGCGCCCACAAACGGCTCTCTTCCAAGTAGCGAGTTTCTTTGGTTGCTTTAAACAGTTCTACACAAGCCAGTAGCGCACAGTATTCGTCGATAATGTTTTCTTCCCCATCATTGAGGTACTGCGTATTGTGCTCTTTTAAGTGCCAGTAACCATTTTCGGCAGCGTTGCGGTATTTTTGTTGATCGTATTCACCGTGAACACTTAAACGCGATGCTGCCGCTAGCGCTGCAATGGCGACACCGCCACCTTGTCGAAAGCCTGCTTGATAGTCGTCAAATTTGTGACCAAGTTGAGTTTCGTACGCGCAAATCTCGCGTTGCGCAGTATCTTTGCTCCACTTGTCAAAGACCGTCATGTAGAAAAAGCCTTTTTCGTTTTGCATACGCACAAGAAAGTCTGCACCGAACAGGGCTTCTTCAATCAGACGTGTACGTGTGAAAGCTGCAATGTCTTCGCTTCCTTCAAGCAACGAAACCCCTTTTAGGATGTTCCAAACCACCATTGGGGTTTGTTGAGGATTCAAATAATTCGCGTATGAAAGGTGACTTAAATACTTGCTAACGTCTCCTGATGCGTCGTACCAGCCGCCGTGTACATCAACCTTTTTATTGGAGTTTAGTACTGGAAGTTGTCGATCTTGTTGATCGAAGATCCCGCCGCAACGTTGCGATTTGAAGTAGTGGATCACATCTGACAAAGTTTGATCCAACAGAATGTGTTCGCCAACGATGAAAGAGGAAGAGCGCGTATCTTCTACTTGCAAGAAATAGTCACCTGACGTTGTGAAAGAGGAAAAGTCGATGAGGTAGAAATAGCCCTGATGCCAGTTCGCCACTTTACCTTGTTCTTCAACCGCAAAAGTTGCCACGGTTTGCTCGCTAGTGGCACAAATCAATTGAGCAGTGTAAGAAGACAAGTGTGGTTGTTCGGTCTGGATAATGGCTTTCTTTGGGCCCAGACGTTCATAACCAATGTGGTTAGTCAGTAGCAGCATTCAATGTCTCCGGGAAACGATAAAAACAGGAATGGGCCAGGCTGAACCTGACCCTCGTGATGATTAATCTTCAAATAAGTAACAGCGGACAAAGTGGTTGTCGGACAGTTGAGTGACGCCCGGTAGTCGTTCGCGACATTTGTCGGTAGCGTGTACACAACGTCCAGCAAATGGACAGCCGACAGATTCTGGTGTCCAAAGTGGGATTTCCCCTTTGTTGCCTTTCAGTTTCTCGTGAATAGACTTCGATGGATCTGGAACCGCAGATACCAACAGTTGCGTATATGGGTGTTGAGGATCGTGAATGATTTCTTCAGTATCGCCCCATTCAACCATGTGACCTACGTACATGACCGCGAGATCTTCAGCAATGTAACGCGCTGTTGCGATGTCGTGAGTGATGTAAAGCAGAGACATTTGTTTCTCGAACTTCATCTCTTCCATCAAGTTCAGAACACCGGCACGGATTGATACATCGAGCATCGATGTTGGCTCATCCGCCAATACCACTTCTGCACCAACTGCGATGTTACGAGCTAGGTTTACACGTTGACGCTGACCGCCAGATAGCTGGTGCGGGAACTTTTGCGCCGTTTCTTTTGGTGGAATAAGACCAACTTGTTCAAGTAGGTCGTACACACGCTCTTCCAGTTCTTTCTTGTTGCACGGTGCTACTTTCTTATGAATCAGCAGCGGGCGCGCAATATGGTGGAAGATATTGTGCGTTGGGTTTAGCGAGCCAAACGGGTCTTGCCACACCATTTGTACACCTTCACGGTAGGTCATTAAATCGTGACGAGAGGTGATGTCTTGGATATCACGACCTTTGTATTCAATGATGCCATCGGTTGGTGCGTACATTTTTGCAATCATTTTTGCAGTAGTAGACTTACCTGAACCAGATTCACCTACCACTGACAAGCCGCGGCTCTTGTACATTTTGAAAGAGACGTCGTTGATTGCACGCATCTTAGATTGTTTGATTGAGTTACTGTTTAAAGGGAAGTCCTTAACGACATTTTTACCCTCAATCAGCAGTTCGCCGAATTGTTTGCTCATAATTCTCTCCAGTGTAATTTTTGTTCTTAGCTAGCGTTTTTTTGTTGTTAAACCTTAGCTTGAGCAATGGTGTCGCCGTACAAATGGCAATTTGAGAGGCGACCTGGTTCAATTTGACGTAATTGGGTTGGTACACGTGTACATGCTTCATGTACGCGATCGCAACGAGCTTGGAAGCGGCAGCCCTGTGGTACTTCTAGCAAGTTCAAAGGGTTACCTGGAATACCAGTCAATTTGGTCTTTGGTCCAGTTAGTGGAGGGAAAGAGCTACCCAAACCTTTGGTGTAAGGGTGGTAAGGACTTTCCAGAATTTGCTTAGAAGGCGCGACTTCAATCAACTCACCTGAGTACATGATGCCGATACGATCCGAGAACTCGACCATCAATGACAAGTCATGTGTGATGAACAGAATTGAGAAACCAAACTCTTCTTTAAGCGCGTAAATTTTTTGTAGAATTTCACGTTGAACCACTACATCCAATGCGGTAGTCGGTTCGTCCATGATGATCATTTTTGGGTTCAGAGCCAAAGCGATTGCGATTACTAGACGTTGACGCATACCACCAGAGAACTGGTGCGGGTAATCACTCAATCGGCTAGGGTGGATATCAACGATTTCCAGCAGACCTTCAGCGCGTGTTTTTGCTTGAGCGCGAGTCATATTGGTATGACGCATGATGACGTCACAGAACTGCTCTTCCATGGTTAGAACAGGGTTCAAAGCGTTCATCGCACTCTGGAATACCATCGACATTTCACTCCAGCGGAACGCTTGCATGCGATCATCGCTGTACTGAAGGATATCTTCACCGTTGAAGATCACCTCACCACCTGTGATAAACGCTGGTGGCTTATGAAGGCGCATTAGTGAGAAGGCAACAGTGGACTTACCACAGCCAGATTCACCAGCCAGACCGAATACTTCACCGGGTGCAATGTCGAAGCTCACGTTGTTACAGGCGCGGACATCGCCCGCGTCTGTGATGTAGTCTACGCATAGGTTACGGATGGAAATTAGTGGTGCAGTCATGATTATTTATCTCCGCTCCATAGTGCATTTTGTGGTGCCAGTTCAGGCTCACGCTCTTTCTTGTCTTTTGCTGCTAGTTTTTTCCAGCGTTTCATGCCTTTGTGAGAACGAAGTTGAGGGTTCGCAATTTCGTCAACGGCAAAGTTCAACAGAGCAAGACCAGTAACCAGTAATGTTAGGGCAATACAAGGTGCTAGTACTTCCCACCATGCGCCAATCAGCATGGCTGATGAGGTTTGCACGTTGTAAAGCATGATGCCCCAACTGATCGTGTTGGCATCACCCAAACCTAGGAACGAAATGACCGCTTCAGTGTTGATCGCCAGCATTACTGAGCCAATGAAGCTCGCACCGACAATTGGGATAAGGTTTGGTAAAATCTCAACAAAGATGATGCGGAATGAAGACTCTCCCAATACTTCGGCGGCTTTAACGAACTCTTTCTCGCGTAGTGCCATAGTTTGAGAGCGGACAACACGTGCACCCCATGCCCAAGAAGTACCAGCGATAATCAAGGCAATAGTGAGTGGGCCTGCTTCACCGATAAAGGCCGCCAACACGAATAGCAATGGATACTGCGGAATTACTAACATGATGTTCATCGCGGCACTCAATACGTCATCCACTTTGCCGCCGAAGTAACCTGCCGATATACCAATGACTGTTGCTAAGAAGCACACGATGATGCCAGCGCCAAAGCCTACACCCAGTGATACTCGTGCACCGTAAGCCACTTGCGACCAGATATCGCGACCCATTCGGCTAGTACCTAATACGTGGTCGGCCTTTTTAGACATAATCAGTGTACGACGATCGTCTGCTAGGTTTTTAGCAACCCAACCATCAGGGTTGTTTTGTGCCTGTTTTACAACAAAGCTTGGGTATTCGTGTGGGTTACCGGTTCGCTTGTCTGGCGCATGCTTTGTAAGTAAAGGAGCGGCAATCGCAACGAACACGAACAGCGTAACAATGCCAAGACCAATGCGAGCAAATGCGTTACCTAAAATAAGTTTGAATAGTTCTTTCATGATTATTTGCCTCCCGTACGTAGGCGAGGGTCTAGAATCATGTACAGCATGTCAGCCATTAAGTTGAAGCACAGCATGAACATCGTCATGATAATTAACTGACCTTGAAGTACTTGGTAGTCACGAGCGTGAATTGCGTTCAATAGAACAGTACCTAGGCCTGGGTAGTTGAAAATCATCTCGATGATTAATTGACCACCGATGGCCATACCTAAAGACATAGACAGTGCGGTAACACTTGGAAGTAGTGCGTTACGTGCGGCGTAATTAAAGACGACGCGGTTTTCACTCAGCCCTTTACCTTTAGCCATCGTGATATAGTCTTCGGCGAGAAGGTTGATCATGTTGTTACGCATGTTAACTAGGAAGCCACCAATTTGAACGATGGTTGCACAGAATAGAGGTAGTACAGCGTGGTAACCCACGTTCTTGATGAACTCCCAGCTTGTCCAATCAGGAATAGTACCTGGCGTGTAAGCATAGCCAGATGGGAACCATTTCAGGCCAATCGCAAAGGTAAACAGTGCTAACATTGCGATAACCATTTGTGGAATCGCTTGAATGATCAATGTGCCAGGCGTTACGAATGCATCGTACTTACTACCGCGCTTCCAGGCGGCAAAAATACCAAGGACAGAAGCGATGGAGAAAGAAAGTACAACCGCAGTACCAGCTAGAAATAGTGACCAGCCAAATGCACTACCTAGTAAAGAATTAACTGAAAGAGGGTAGAACTGGATTGATGTACCTAGCTCCCAACTTAGAATGTTTTTAATGTACGAGAAGTACTGAATGTAAATTGGCCCATCAACGAAACCGAGCAGTTCTTTCATTGCTGCGATTCGTTCTGGAGTCACCTGTACTGAAGCATTAGCAAACATCATGGTAACTGGGTCACCAGGCATTGCTCGCGGAATAATAAAGTTTAACGTCGCTGCAACTAAGAGCGCGACAAGATAGAACGACAAACGTCTTAAAAAATAACCCATAACTCACACCTTACTCACCCAGATTTTTTCCCTGTTTCTGGTTTCAGGTCGCTCCTAGCGAAATTTAGAGCGAAAAATCCCCTGACGACGAGCGCCACATATTGGTTTCGTTAACAAGGGATTTTTATAGGCGGCACACGGGATGCATGCCGCTTGAAATGAACTTCTACTTATTTAACTGGTTTTAGGTCCAGTACGTGAAGTAGACGCTCTGGGATACCTGCCCAAATGTTTGGACGGCCCTTAGGGTTTTCTTCGTTCCACCAACCAGTGAAGCGAGTTGTGTTGTATTGGTACATGTACGCGCCAGATAGCACAGGAATAGTTACTTGGTCCTGAGCAATGATCTTCTGAATGCCATGAGCGATCTCTAGCTGTTCTTGCTTATCTGCTGTCTTGTAGAAGCTGTTAAGAAGACCGTCTAGCTTATCGTTCTTGTAGAAGTGCATTGCAAAGCGAGGCATGCCGTCACCAGCTTGTAGCTTCGAGTTGTAGCCACTATCCCAGTACAAGTGTGGATCTGCACCGTGGAAGTAGTTGGTGTAAGCAACGTCGTAAGTACCTTCTAGCATAGCTTGGTTGTATACCGAGAAGTCCGGTGTACGAGCACGAGCTTTAATGCCCACTTCTGCTAGTTGCTCAACGGCTAGTTGTACCGTGTTGTTGAAGTCAGTCCAACCGTTTGGTGATTGAATTAGAAGCTCGAAAGACTTGCCAGATGGTGTATCCACAAAGCCATCTTTGTTTACATCTTTGAAGCCAGCTTTAGCTAGAAGCTTTTTCGCACCTTCCGCGTTGTATGTGTTGTAGCCTTTGTACTTGTTGTGCGTCTCTTCATCAGACCAAGCTTCGAATGCGTAGCCAAGGCCAGATGCGAAGTCGTTCACTGTACCGCCGCCGTAGAAAGCGATATCAATGATAGTTTGACGGTCTAGCGCCATAGAGAACGCACGACGGAAGTCAACGTTAGTTAGTGCTTCGTTTTTCGCAGCGTCTGGGTTTTTGAAGTTCACTACAAATGCTTGAGTACCCGCTGGTGGGTACCAGTAGTGGTGATTCGGACTTGCTGCAGCGTACGTACGGTCGATGTCTGGTACGAATGAAGACGTCCAGTCCATTTCGCCGTTAACGATTTTGCCCAAGAATTGGTCGTTGTTCGCGATTTGTGGCACACGCAGACAATCTACATCTAGGTTGTCAGCATCCCAATAATTCGGGTTCTCACACTGGATATATAGCTGCGGTGTGAAAGTGTCGATTTCAGTAAATGGACCACTGCCTACTGGATTTTCGTTTGTGAATGTTGCTGGATCTTTTACTTTGCTCCATACGTGCTTAGGTACGACTGGTACTTTCGCAATTTCGTAAGGAACGTTTGAGTTTGCTTCGCTTAGACGGAATTTAACTTGGTAGTCGTTAACTTTTTCTACGCCAGTCACCCAAGAGTTGATACCAGATTGGTCTAGCTCTGGCTTCTCTTTAACTAGGTTGAAAGAGTAAACAACATCATCAGCGGTAAACGCTTTGCCATCAGACCATTTTACGCCCTTACGGATATCGAAGGTTACGCTCATCAGGTCATCAGCCATGGTAAAGTTTTCTGCTAGACGAAATACAGGCGTGTTACCGTGCATTTCGTTAAAAACAACGAGCGGCTCGTAAATAAAGTCGGTTGTTGTGTGCAGGTTAGTTGCACCCAAGAAAGGGTTAAAGTTACGAACGAAAGTTGTAAACTCTTTAGGGTGGATAGTCAGTTCACTGCGTTCAGCCGCAGTAGCTACCGATGCAAAACCTGTAGTAGCCGTTGCAATAATTGCTGTTGCTAGTGCTGTTTTTTTAATATTGGCAAGCATAGCTGTTCCTTACTATTTGCTTTCATTTCACTAAATGGAATTGAATGTCATCAATTGATAAACACTCTCTAAGACCTACCTCTTGTACATGCCTTACTCATTACAACATTGAGTTTCGCCAAGAGTGGCCTGTAGGCCTTAGGCAGGAGTAAGAAAACACCTTATCCATAAAATAATCAAACTTGATTCCCGTTAAAAACGTTAAAATCTCTGAGCTCTCCGTTATAAACGTTATTTTGGCTAATTTTAACCAGCATTGGGCCAAAAAATAAACGTTGATATGCGTCGCAGTTTATATCCTTGTTAATAATAAGTGTTGGTGATTACTAACCTGCTGGTCCTTTTTAAATATACGTTTCCTGCTTGTTTTCTAGGTTCGGAGATCTCGCTCACATGCAGAAATGGTGTTAATTAATCAGCTAAAAATTAATCTGCCGTTCTGTTGTGATTAAGTTCGCAATCTCTATCAATAGTTCGTCAAAATCCGCTTGTTATCTGAAAAATGGCCTTTTTTATCGACAGTTTTCTTCCGTTTGTTGTCCTTTTTTTATTGTATGAATGAAGTTTTTTCGGTTGCTCGAACTTACCTAGTTAAGACAAGTTAAATGGATAAGGTCGTACGTTTTGAAGACCAACAATAGATAGCGTTGTCTAACCGAATGTTCGTTATTGGAAATATGTTAATGGGGTAGGAAGAGGCGGTCTCTTTTATCTCAAGGAAGGGAATACTCGAATAACAAAAAAGCCCAGCATGCACGCTGGGCTAGTTTTTTTGATAAATATTAGCTGGTCAATAGTCGCTGTAGTTTATCTCGTTGTGCTTCTATGTATGCTCTCTCGGGGCTCTGTTCTTTGCAGTGTTCGAGAATGAACTCTATCGAGCTTAGCACCGTTCTCCAACGTGGTGTTTTGGGTAATGTTTCTATACGCATGTATTTATCTAAGGTGCGTGTTTGTAAAGTACTTCGGTCTAGATAAACGCGCCACAAGCCACTTTGCTCTGCAAATGCGAATTTACTTTCACCCGTTACAGATTCCCAATACTCTAAAGCATGTGTCATTGCGTCGACTAGAACTTCCCGCATAAGTTCTTGCTTGTCCTTTTTATTACCGAGTGCTTTGTCTGCAAGGCGCGTAAATTCTCCGCCAAGCTCTTTTAGCTTTTGCAATTGGTCTTTGTCACCATCAAATGCATAACTTGAAAGCACTTCTACGGCGGTTTCTAGATTATGTATGCGAGCGGCACTGGCTCCACCGCCGACATTAAAGATGTACATGATATCTAACCCTGAACCTTCAGGGAGCTTAAGAATGTCTGCTTCGATGTTCTGACGAATATCTTCAATATAGATATCAATCTTGCCACAGTAATGAGGTTGTTTGACGGTTAGATATTTAGGGGCAATCAGCTCATCAGCAGATGAGCGCTTTAGCTGTTCTAAGCTGCGCTTGAATAGCTTACAAGCAGCTTCGTTAGCAAAGCGAATACGCTTGTCTTCACGTAGACAGATGATAGCTTCAGGAGCCGATTCTAGCTGTTCCAACAAACGACCTTGAGTCTCAAGTAAGCTTGCTTCAACGACTGCTCGCTGTCTAAGTTCAGACTCTAGCACTTTGTTTTCCATATGGCGCATTTCTGCTTTACTTGCCGTTAAATGCGCTTGGATACGTGCCGCCAACTCTTGTTTATTAAATGGTTTCGATAAATAGTCGTTGGCTCCTGCTTCAAAACCTCTTACACGATCTTCTGTTTGACTGAGTGCGGTGAGCATAATGATTGGCAACTCGGCATGATCATAGGTTTCACGTAGTTCACTACAAACTTGGTAGCCGCTCATGCCTGGCATCATGATATCCAATAACAGAAGTTCCGGCTTCTCTTGCTCGACGAGCGCTAACGTTTCTGGCCCATCGGAGACGGTACGCACACGATAGCCCTCTAAACGTAAAAAGCTTTCAAGCACGCGTAAGTTTACTGGTTCATCGTCAGCAACATACAGTAACGGGCCGTCTGGGTTCTCTGGAAGTGATAAGTCTTCGCTGTTCTCTACATTAACTTCAGGAATTTGGAAGTGCCCGTGCGCAGCTAGAGTCTGGGTTGCTTGGATTTCTTCTTCACTGGCGAGCGGTAAAGTGAAACTGAAGGTAGTTCCGACCATTGGTTGGCTACTGACGTATAACGAGCCTCCCATTAATTCGATCAATTGCCGGCTAATGGAGAGCCCAAGCCCTGCACCTTGACGATAACGGCTCGCGTCTTGCCCTGCTTGGATAAGTGGTTCAAAAATATGCTCAAGTTGTTCTGCGGGAATTCCTTGTCCAGTATCCACGACTTGTACGCGTACATGATCATCTACCACATTAGCGGAGATAACAATTTTACCTTCTGAGGTGTATTTAATCGCATTGCCAATCAGGTTATATAGCACTTGTTCAAGGCGTTGCGGGTCAGCTGATACTGCTTTTAAATCCGCTGGGACTTGGTTGATGATGCGGATGGTTTTACTTCCGAGTAAATGGCTAGAAAGCTCTAAAACCAATCGTGTTGCACTGCCCAAACTCACTGCTGATTTCTGGATATCCATGCTTCCATAACGCATTTTATGATAATCCAACAAGTCATCGACTAGATTAGCGAGACGCTGACCACTTTTAATGATGATATCAAGCTGATATTTCTGGCTAGCGGGGATCGCACCATTGGCGCCGGACGCTAAGGTTTCAGCAATCCCGACCATGCCGTGTAACGGTGTACGAAGTTCATGAGAAGTCGTGGCTAAGAATTCATCTTTTAATTTATCGGCCAATTGCAGTTCTTCATTCTGTTTTTGAATGATCTGTATGTTGCTTTCTAGTTCTTCATTTTGCTTCTTAATGGTTTGAATCTTCTCTCGAATAGAGCGTTGCATTCGTTCAAAGCTTAACGCAAGCCGACCAATTTCATCTTTACGAACCGTATTAAAAGACGTGTCATCAAGATCCCCTGCAGAGACCTTTTCGGCAACCCAAGTCAATTTCAGCAACGGAGAAGTGATAAAGTTTGATAAATAGTGAGAAGCGATCACCACAAGGATAATGGCGATCAACATAGCGATAACGAATAGTTTTTCGAGTTGATGGATACGAGCGAAAGCTTCGTTTTCTGGTAACTGTACGACGAGCGCCCAAATCACACCACGAGTTTCAATCGGTGCATAAGCCGCGATGATCTCTTCACCTAAACCGTTTGTGTAAGTGCCGACACCAAATGCACCAGAGAGTGCTTTATCGATCACTTCTAAACTGTTCTTAATGTCGTCTTGTTTCGTGTTAATTGTGCGAGGTTGGTGATCATTTCCAACCAGCAAGGTGTTAATTGATGACTCTCGGTTGGCGTCTGCGGCTAACTTAGTGATGCCATTATTTGGCAAGCGGAACATGGCATAGCTGTGTAGATAACCTTGCTGAACAATTGGTGCACCTAGCCAAGCGACTGATTTCCCCCCTTCCAGCTCGAAGTCAGACACAATCACAGGAGTGTAGTCTTCGTTTACTTTTCGACGTTCAGTCACATCATCGGCGAGACGCTTGAAAGTTTTGCCAAGTGCCGAGTCTTTGTAGGGGCCTGATAACAAGTTCGTTCCGTAGTTATCGTCTTTGTTGATCGAGTAGGTGACGTTACCATTGATGTCGACCAGCAAAATGTCATTAAAATCAGAGCGCTTGAGGAGCTCTAAGTAGGCCCAATGATAGCGTTTATGTAAAAGTCGGTAACGTTCACTTCCTACATAGTTGGATGACTCGGGTAACGTTGAGGTTTTGATTTGGTCTCCGCTGCCCTCGATGTAGCGCTGTTGGGCGTTTTTACGAGACTCTTCAATATCATTGCCTAAACGACTAAAGGCATTGACGAGACCATAGAATCGGCCACCACTGGCGTAAGCCAGCTCTGAGCGCACAAAGCCCATGACTTCGGTTTCTCGTGCCTCAAAGTAGTCGATGATTTGCTGCTGTTTTGTATCTCGAACAGACAGTAAGTGCGAGGTGCTTTGTTCTTGCAGATCTTTACTGTGGGACTGCAAGAAAAAGATCGCAGTAATGGTAAGAGGTGTGATACTGAGCACCAGAAATGCGGTCATCAGTGTACTCTGAAGGCGCTTAAATTTCTGTTTTTTGTAGAATTTAAACATGGATAAGATTACAACTCATAATGGGCAGTTCTAAAACATACTTCGCTGCCGAGGTTCTCGTTAAAAACGGATAAGATGTTCAACTAGATAGAATTAACAAAATTAACGAGTTTTTTTTCTTTGACAAGAAAGTTAGTTGTAAAGCGTGCAGGGTGACGCAGTTTTTCTTATGAGTGTTGAATTTATGAGAAAAAATCGCGCAGGTTTATGCCTGCGCGGGGGAAGTTATGATTTTTTCGCGTAGTAGATAGAAAATTTATTGGTCTTATTTAGCGTCTCGCAATTATTAAACGCCCGCTCGATAATTGGTGGGTATTTTAAGAAGCTATTCGCGACAATCACCATTTCGCCATCTTTGGTTAGATATTGTGGTGCCTGACCCAACAAGGTTTCCGCTGCGTTGTAATTTGTGTCTAAACCACTGTGGAATGGCGGGTTGCTGACGATAAAGCGGTAGTCTTTTGCGGTATCCGAGTATATATCTGATGCAAATACGCGTCCGGATAAACCATTCGCTTCTAATGTGGCTTGGCTAGAAGTGATCGCATAAGCATTAATGTCACACATCTCAATCGCGATCTCTGGATTCGCTTTCGCCATAAACGCACCGAGTACACCTGCACCACAACCAAAGTCGAGCACTTTGCCCGACAGCTTAGGTAAGGTTTCAAGCAGCAATCGGCTACCTAAGTCGAACTCGCCATGGCTGAATACGCCAGGTAGGCTCTTAACCGCTAGCGACTGCTCACCGAGTGTAACAGTGTAAGACTTAAACCAATCTGCTTGGTTGAAAGGTTTTGGTTCATTGAGGCAATTACCCCAGTAAAATGAGCAGCGACGAGCAGAGTCGTACTTGTTCACAGGGCCGTATTCTTGGAACATCTTCTCGATGCTCTTGATGCCGGAGCGGTTTTCACCAACGATGACGATTTCGGTGTTAATGCCCAGTTTCGCCATCAACATCGCCAGCAAGTATTCTGCTTCGGCTTTTGCTTTTGGCCAGTATAAAAGGACCATGTCTGCTTTTGTTTCGGCATCAAACACAGAGCCAAAATGACTTTTCACTTTGTCAGAGGTTTGAATTTGGCGGTAGTAGCTATAGTTGGAAGTAAACACTTCAACAGACTCACAATGAGCCACTAACTCAAGAGGAAATAGGTCTTCAACTTCACCAGCGACTAAAACGTGTTTTCCGTTGAAGTATTCAAGTTGGCGCTGAGCTATTTGGCTAGGAGCGATATAAGCAGACATAAATTTGGTTCATCAGAAATAATTTGGGGCAGATTTTCGCACAATCTGCCCCAAGCTTGAAGTGATTAAGCGGTGACTAGCTGTTGTCTTGTTGGTTAAGGAAGTCTTTGAATTCTTCCTCGTAGATATTAAACAGTACCATGGTCACGGCAAAAATAAGTGGGCCGTAGATAAGACCAATCAAACCAAACAGATGCAGACCACCCAGTAATGAGAAGAAAATCATAAGGGTATTCATGCCGGCGCTGCCTTGCATTAGCAACGGACGTAATAGGTTATCTATAGAGCCAACGATAACTACACTCCACACCGTCAAGAAGATAGCCCAAGTCATATCGCCTGTTAAGAACAAGTACGCTGCTGCAGGAATCCAGATTAGCGCGGTTCCTACCACTGGAATGAATGATGCAAAGCCCATCATTGTTCCCCAAAATAACCCAGGGAAACCGGCGAGCCACATACCGATACCGCCAGCCAAACCTTGAGCAATCGCTGTCATGAATGAGCCCATTACGGCTGATTTAGAAACTTGCTCTATCTCTGTCAATATGCGGTCTTCTTGGCTACGTGAGAGTGGCAGGATATGACGAATCGCAGAGATAATTTTGTCGTGGTCACGAAGCAGAAAAAACAGCACAAACAGCATCAGGAAGAAGTTCATTAGGAAGTTGGTTGCGTCTCCTAAAATCTTTGCGCTGATAGCAACTAAGTTAGAGCCAAACGATGTGGCAAATTGACCAATTTTCTCAGCAATGGCTTTGGGCTCGATTTTATCAAAAGGTAAGTACTCATTAACAATCGCTAAGCCTTTGATAACGAAAGGATGCTGGAATATATCTTGGATACCACCATTGGTAACCCAATTATATGTATTTTGTGAGAAAACAGAGCCTTGCTGAACAATGGCGGCAAACACAAATAAAAGCGGGATAACAATAATAAATGTCAAGACGACACATGACAGCAGTGCCGCCATATTGGGGTGCTTGGGAATTTTCTGCTCAAACCATTCGTGTATCGGAAACATGAGCAAAGAAATGATAAAAGCCATCACAATGGAATTGATATATGGCTCAACCAATAAGTAGCAAGCAAAAGCAGCGGCGAGTAAAGCAACCATTAGTACTCGGTGACTCGACGTTATTTTTACATTATTTGGCATGGTATTAGTCCAACTTACAGGTGACGTTTACGGTTTATGCCTTCAATGATGGCGTGTAACCTTTATTACTTTGCACTCTTAACTCTTTCAAGCTTATGACAATGCCGAATTAGAGCAGGGCGATGTACCTTGCTATAATGACTACAAATCAGTCGGTTATCAATCAAGAGATGAGCTATGGGTTGTTGCAACGGTGATAAAAAGTGTCAAACCGAGAAAAAAGCTAAGCGAATACCGTGGTTTGGCATTGTCGTTGGGGTATTAGCGATATTGGTTATTTTGAATTGGCAATAAAAAAGGACCGTTACGGTCCTTTTCTAAATGCGTTATCGCCGTTTTTAGCGATTATTTCGCTTCTTCTGCAAGAACAGCAAAACAGCGGTCAGCCGCTTCTAGTGTGGCATCAATCTCTTTTGAACCATGAGCGAGTGAAGTAAAGCTCGCTTCAAACGCAGATGGCGCAAGGTAGACACCGTGTTTTAGCATTAAGTGGAAGAAACGCTTGAAGCGTTCTACATCGCACTTCGTTACGTCTTCGTAGCAAGTTACTTTTTCTTGGTCAGTGAAGAAGAAGCCGAACATACCGCCCACTTGGTTAACAACTAGCGGAATACCGTGTTTTTCTGCTAGAGACTTAAAACCTTCAGCAAGTTGTTTCGTTTTAGAAGCTAGGCGCTTTTCGTTGCCTTCTTCTTTTAGAAGGTTCAAACATGCGTAGCCTGCTGCCATTGCGACAGGGTTACCGGAAAGGGTACCAGCTTGGTAAACTGGGCCTGTAGGTGCAACGTATTGCATCACTTCTTTACGGCCACCGAAAGCACCTACTGGCATACCGCCACCAATCACTTTACCCAGTGTCGTTAGGTCGGGTTTGATGTTGTAGTGTGCTTGCGCGCCGCCTAGAGCAACACGGAAGCCTGTCATTACTTCATCAAAAATTAGTAGCGTGCCTTCTTGATCACAGATTTCACGTAGCCCTTCGTGGAAGCCTTCCACTGGTGGAATACAGTTCATGTTGCCTGCTACTGGCTCAACGATGATACAAGCAATTTCGCCTTTGTTAGCAGCAAATAGCTCGCGTACAGAATCTAGGTCGTTGAATGTTGCTGTTAGCGTGTGCTTAGCAAAATCTGCAGGAACGCCAGGAGAGCTTGGTTGGCCTAGAGTTAGTGCACCAGAACCTGCTTTTACTAGCAAGCTGTCAGCATGGCCGTGGTAACAACCTTCAAATTTCATGATCTTGTCGCGACCGGTGAAGCCACGTGCAAGGCGAATCGCGCTCATCGTAGCTTCAGTACCAGAACTTACCATGCGGATTTGCTCCATTGATGGAACAAGCTCAGAAACTAATTCTGCCATCGCGATTTCAAGTTCTGTTGGCGCACCGAAGCTAAGACCGCGTTGCGCTGCATCAATTACTGCTTCGCGGATAACTGCGTGGTTGTGGCCAAGAATCATTGGACCCCAAGAGCCAACGTAATCAATATACGCTTTACCATCGGCATCAAAAATCAGTGGACCGTCTGCTCGTTCGATAAATAGCGGAGAACCGCCAACGCCGTTGAATGCACGAACTGGTGAATTGACACCGCCAGGGATGGTTTGCTGAGCTTTTTGATACAGCTCTGATGATTTGGTCATGGGGTTATCCTCTTTTGATTGCTCGGACCAAGTGGAGCGCATTGTACCTAGCTATAATCAAGTTAGAAACGTTTTGCTTAATTTATGTGTTGTTTCGCAGTGTAATCTTATATATCCGCATCTGTTATAAAGAATCGGCGGCGAATACTTGAACGAGTTTGTCAGGTATTGGATAATCGTCTCAATTAGCACAAATTTGACGTCTTGCTTCAGGCTTGACGCATTACACGAGTGAGAGAGGTCTTCGTGAGCGAAGTAAACGTACCATTATCTTTTTCTGACGCAGCAGCATCTCGCGTTAAAGCATTGATTGCTGAAGAAGAAAACCCAGCATTGAAACTGCGCGTATACATTACTGGCGGCGGCTGCAGCGGCTTCCAATACGGCTTTACTTTTGATGAAAATGTAAACGAAGGCGATACGACAATCGTAAACAGTGGTGTAACACTGGTTGTAGACCCTATGAGTCTGCAATATCTCGTTGGCGGTATTGTTGACTACACAGAAGGGTTGGAAGGAGCGCGCTTCTTCGTAAATAACCCCAATGCAACGACAACATGTGGTTGTGGTGCATCGTTCAGTGTGTAATTAACACCTAACAGGCAGCTAATGGCTGCCTGTGCTTTATGTAGAAGGATGTCACGTAAAGCACACGCTCGCAGATATGCAGAGAAATAATAAAAAGGACTTTATATGTCTGGACTTTCTTTTGGACGCCGAATTGTCGAGCGCCCTTGGCTAGTATCTCTTATCCTCGTCTTACTTCTTGTTGCATGGCTAACCATCGGCCAACTCAAAGCACAAGATGATCATCCTAACTCTTCAACATCCACGAACACGACACCACTTGCAAAGGTGATGTTTGATACTTTTCTTGCCGAACCTACCAGTAAAACCATTGAATTGTATGGACGAACAGCGCCCAATCGTCAAGCGCGTCTTGGCGCCGAAGTTGCCGGTAAAATAGTCAGTCTTAACATAAAGAAAGGCCAAGCGGTCAAACAGGGACAAGTGATCGCAAACATCGATAAGCGCGACCTTGGCATTCAACTTAAACGGGCCCAGGCGATGCTGTTGGTTAAAGAAAAAGAGTTTAATGCAGCTAAATCGCTAAAAAGTCGAGGACTGCAAGGTGAGGTTGCGTTTGCGACAGCGCAAGCAGCGTTGGTAGATGCACGTGCGAATTTGAGTAACGTGCAAACGGCTTTAAGAAATACTGAGGTTAAAGCGCCATTTGATGGCATCGTAGATCACCACTTTGTTGAGTTAGGTGATTTTGTCGGGATTGGCGATCCTATTGCGACGGTCATTGATTTGGATACTTTAGTGATTGAAGCCGATGTCAGTGAACGGCATATACAATACCTTAAGGAAGGCCTAGAAGCCGACGTAAGAACCATTAACCAACAGCATCATCAAGGTCGTGTGCGCTACATTGGACGTGTTTCTTCTGCTTCTACTTATACATTTCCAATTGAAATCGAAATTGATAATCAAGACGCAAGAATTCCTGCTGGTATGAGCGCAGAAGTACAGCTGCCTTTGAGTGAAGTGTTGGCAGTAAAGATTACGGCTGCCATGTTAGCACTCGATGAAGAAGGTAACTTAGGTGTCAAGACACTGCGTAATGAGCATGTTGAGTTTGTTCCAATTCAACTCGTTAAGGCCGAGGATGATGGTGTGTGGCTCTCTGGGTTAGGAGAGCGTGTAGACATTATCGTGCTGGGACAAGGTTTTGTGCGAGATGGTGATCAAGTACTGGCCAATAAAGTTGATGACGTAGTTATTGAAGCGGCTAGTGAGCAGTAAGGAGCACTTATGTACACTCTGATTGATGCTGCGTTATCCCGCGCTCGCACCATGCTGACATTACTGGTGATGATCTTAATTGCCGGTGTCATTACTTACGTCACTATCCCCAAGGAATCGAGTCCAGATATTACCATTCCTATTATCTACGTTTCTGTTGGGCATCAAGGCATTTCTCCTGTCGATGCCGAGCGTTTATTGGTTCGTCCAATAGAGCAAGAGCTGCGTTCAATTGAAGGCGTAAAAGAGATGACCTCTGTGGCATCAGAAGGTCATGCTTCGGTGACGCTGGAATTTAGTGTCGGAGTGGATCTTGATAAAGCGATGGCAGATGTGCGTGATGCGGTTGATCTTGCGAAGCCAAAGTTACCAGAGGACAGTGATGAGCCGACGGTAAACGAAGTCACGTTTGCATCTGAAGAGCCTGTTTTGACTGTTGTGCTCTATGGCACCGTACCAGAGCGAACCATTGTTCAGATTGCCAGAACGTTACGTGATCGTTTGGAAAGTTTCCGTCAGGTTCTTGAGGTTGAAATCGCAGGAGATCGCGAAGACATCGTGGAGATAGTTGTCGATCCGCTATTGATGGAAAGCTACGGTCTCGATCAAGCGGATATCTATAATTTAATTGCCTTGAATAACCGAGTTGTGGCAGCGGGGTTTGTCGATACAGGGTATGGACGCTTTTCGGTAAAAGTCCCATCGGTTTTTGATTCACTGAAAGATGTGCTTGAACTACCGATCAAGGTGAATGGCAAAGAGGTGATCACTTTTGGCGATGTGGCGACAGTACGACGTGCATTTCGCGATCCTGAAAGTTTTGCTCGTTTAGATGGCGAATCTGCCATCGTTTTGGACGTAAAAAAACGGGCAGGGGAAAACATCATTGAAACGGTTGAGCTGGTAAAAGAAGTACTGGCTCAGGGACAGAAGCGCGCCGAGTGGCCCGACAATTTGCAAGTTAAATACACTTGGGATCAATCCGACGATGTCAAATTGATGCTCAGTGATCTACAAAACAATATCTTATCCGCAATTATCCTCGTAGTTATCGTCATTATTGCCATATTGGGGGTTAGGACCGCGCTTCTCGTGGGGATTTCTATTCCAGGATCGTTCTTGACTGGGTTGTTGGTGTTATCGGTATTTGGGCTGACGGTCAATATCGTCGTACTGTTTGCTTTAATTATGGCGGTAGGCATGTTGGTGGATGGTGCCATTGTGGTGACAGAGTTTGCAGATCGGCGCATGCAAGAAGGAACGCCACGTAAAGAAGCCTATCGAGATGCAGCAAAGCGAATGGCCTGGCCGATTACCGCATCCACAGCAACCACATTGGCTGCGTTTGCTCCGTTACTTTTCTGGCCAGACATCACTGGTGAGTTCATGAAGTACTTACCACTTACTTTAATTGCTACCTTGGCCGCTTCGCTGATGATGGCTTTATTGTTCGTTCCTGTCATCGGTGGGATCATTGGCAAGCCTCAAGTAGTCAATCAGAAAGCTCAGCGAGAAATGGTGGAGCTGCATAACGGCAACTTTGAAAAAGCGACAGGCATTACCAAGCTTTATTACCAGACTCTGTCGGTAGCGATTCGTCATCCATGGAAAGTCTTACTCAGCGCGATACTGCTAGCGGCAGGTGTCGGCTTCACTTACAACAAAGCTGGCTTGGGTGCAGAGTTTTTCCCTGAAGTGGACCCTGCCTTTTTTACCGTTAAAGTTCGTTCTTATGGTGACTTGTCTATTCACGAAAAAGATGTTGTTATGCGCGAAATCGAGAAGGTGATGCTCGGTCATGACGAGTTTGAAAGTGTCTACACGCGCACAGGATCGAGCGATAATGGGGACGAGATTGGCCAGATTCAAATAACGCCTGTGGATTGGCAGTATCGACGCAAAGTGAAAACCATTATTGAGGAACTAAAAGAGACGACAGACCGCTTTTATGGTGTTGAACTTGAGTATAAATTCCCGGACGCAGGACCGCCTGTCGAGCATGATCTCGTGATTGAAGTATCATCACGAAACTTGAGTGTTAGTGCGTTAGATGAAGCGGCCAAAAAAGTACGACATTGGGCTGATGGTAATCCTGCACTGACCAACTTGAGTGATACCACTAATAAGGAAGGGATTGATTGGCAAATTGATATCCAGCGAGATGACGCCTCTCGCTTTGCAGCGGATGCTACCTTAGTCGGGAATACCGTCCAGTTTGTTACGAACGGCTTGAAAATAGGCGATTATTTGCCTGATGATGCGGATGAAGAAGTCGATATTTTGGTGCGCTATCCGCAAGATAAGCGCGACATAGGTCGATTTGATCAACTGAGAGTGAAAACGGCAGCTGGTCTGGTACCGATTACGAATTTTGCTCAAATCAAACCAGATCATAAGCAAGACACTATTCGTCGGGTCGACGGTCATCGAGTTATCAATATTAAAGCGGATATGGTGGAAGGTTATAATTTGGCGCTTGAGTTACCTAAGATTGCCGCTGGAATGGAACAGCTCGACTTACCGGAAGGTATTGAATATAAGATTCGGGGTCAAAATGAAGAGCAGGAAAACTCATCAGCATTCTTGCAAAATGCTTTTATTGTCGCGCTTGGTGTGATGGCTTTGATTTTAATTACGCAGTTTAATAGCTTTTATCAAGCTTTCTTAATCCTTAGTGCGGTGCTGTTTTCTACCGTTGGTGTCTTCGCTGGGTTACTTATTTTCCAAAAGCCATTTGGCATCATTATGTCGGGAATTGGAGTGATTGCGTTGGCTGGTATCGTGGTAAACAACAATATTGTTTTAATCGATACTTATAATCAGATGCGTAAACGTGGCTTAGAAAAATCTGAGGCTATTTTGCGTACGGGTGTGCAGCGTTTAAGACCCGTTTTACTCACGACGGTGACCACCATATTAGGCTTATTGCCAATGGTGTTAGAAATGAACATCGACTTAGTTAATCAGAAAGTGGAGTTTGGCGCACCAAGCACTCAATGGTGGTCTCAGCTTGCGACCGCTGTCGCGGGTGGTTTGGCATTTGCGACTTTGCTAACGTTAGTTCTGACACCGTGTTTGCTTATGCTCGGGAGAGAGCATTACTCCGAACAGTAAGCTTTATCGTGATGATATCGACAAAACAAAAAGGGCAGCGAAGCTGCCCTTTTCAATACCTTGCCTTACTTCATTGCTAACAGTTTGCTGTAGCGTTCAAGCTTGTCCATGCTAACTTTCGCGTTTGCCATGAAAGTTTGTCTCGCTTTGCCTGTCAGGGATTTAGATTGTGGCAAATTCACCGTGCGCGGGTTTTTATGGACACCATTCACAAGGAACTCATAGTGCAGGTGAGGGCCAGTTACACGGCCAGTTCCGCCAAGCGTACCGATGGTTTGGCCTTGCTTAACGCGTTGACCAGCTCGTACAGTACGTTTGGTTAAGTGCAGGTACTTGGTAATGTAAGTATTACTATGTTTAATGAAAACGTAGTTACCATTAAATTTGTTGTAAGACGATTTTTGAACGACGCCATCACCAGCCGCCCAAATCGGGGTACCCACCGGTGCCGCATAGTCCGTGCCTCTATGAGGACGAACGCGTCCCGTCACTGGATGTAAGCGGCGTGGGTTGAAATTAGACGAAACTCGACGGAAATCCAACGGCGCGCGTAAGAATGCTTTTTTCATTGCACGCCCATTTTCGTCGTAATACTTGCCACTTTTCTGATCCAATATTGCGGTAAAGGTATCGCCTTGGTTTTTAAAGATCGCAGCAATGATTTTTCCACGGCCGATTACTTCACCTTCTACCACTTCCTCTTGGTAAAGTACTCGGAAGCTGTCGTTTTTACGAATATCTAAAGCAAAGTCGATGTCCCAACCAAATATGCCAGCCAGTTCCATGATTTGGTTACCATTTAATCCAGAAGATATTCCTGCATTCCAAAAGTTTGATTTGATGGTGGCTTCAGCGTAGTTGTACTGGAAGTCGACTTCTTTTTTATCAACTTCAGAAACGTACTTGCCGTCTTTTAATGTGATACGAAAAGTCTCGAACGCGCTTAGTGTTCTTCTTAGCTGCACCAAGTCGCTATTTTCGTCAAAACCAAATTGCAATCGGTCACCAGGTCGAAGCCGAGTTAACTGTTTTTCCACTTCTTTGTCTGATGACACCAGTTCATGTAATAGACGAGCAGAAAGCCCTACGCGACTAAATAAGATGGCAGCACTCTCGCCATTTTTTACCTTGTATGTCTCCCAGCGCAGCACGGCGGGAACCGCAGGCGATGAACTATTTAGTGCACTGAGTTCGAGGGAAACTGGCACAGGATAATGTTGACCAACTTTTAATCGGCTCTGCTGCGGGTCTAGGTCTTGCGGATCAGGTAAAAAGAAGAGCGCGAAGATAATCAGCGCACTAAAAAAACCGATCAATACTTTGTGCAAGAGTGGAAGTCGGACAAAAATCGAATGCATGAGGTACTTGATTGCTAAATTAAACGGAAAAAGTGACAACTACCTAGTCTAACGTGTTTCAAAATGCATCGCTATTCAAGTAATATGTTCAGCTATTATATTTTTGCCAAATCTGTGGGAGTGAACAAGAATGGCGAGCATTGAAGCTGCACTAGCCGAGATTAAGCGCGGTGTTGAAGAGCTGATTCCAGAAGAAGAGCTAATCGCAAAACTAAAAGAAGACCGTCCTCTACGTATTAAATTGGGCGCTGATCCAACAGCACCTGACATTCACCTAGGCCATACGGTTATTTTCAATAAGCTTCGCTTGTTCCAAGAACTAGGTCATGAAGTGACGTTCCTAATCGGTGACTTCACTGCAATGGTTGGTGACCCAACAGGTAAAAACACAACTCGTCCACCGCTAAGTCGTGAAGACGTATTGCGTAACGCTGAAACGTACAAAGAGCAAGTGTTCAAAATTCTCGATCCTGCAAAGACTAAAATTCAGTTTAACTCTGAGTGGCTGTCTGAACTGGGCGCAGAAGGTATGATTCGCCTTGCGGCAAACCAAACCGTTGCTCGTATGCTAGAGCGTGACGACTTTAAAAAGCGTTACGCGGGTGGTCAGCCAATTGCTATTCATGAGTTCATGTACCCACTTCTACAAGGCTGGGACTCAGTAGCAATGGAAACGGATGTTGAATTAGGTGGTACAGACCAGAAGTTCAACCTTCTAATGGGTCGTGAACTGCAAAAGTCTCACGGTCAAAAACCTCAGGTTGTACTGATGATGCCGCTTCTAGTGGGCCTTGATGGCGAGAAGAAGATGTCTAAGTCAGCAAACAACTACATCGGTATCAGCGAAGCGCCAAGCGAAATGTTTGGTAAAATCATGTCTATTTCTGATGACCTAATGTGGAGCTACTACGAGCTGCTCTCTTTCCGTCCTCTGGAAGAGATTGCTCAATTCAAAGCTGATGTAGAAGCGGGCAAAAACCCTCGTGACATCAAAGTATTGCTAGCAAAAGAAATTATTGCTCGTTTCCACAGTGAAGCCGATGCCGATGCAGCAGAGCAAGAATTCGTAAACCGTTTTGCGAAGAACCAAATTCCTGATGAAATGCCAGAGTTTGACTTTGACGCAGGTCGCCCAGTGAGTAATCTGTTGAAAGAAGCAGGCTTATGTCCATCATCGTCAGATGCGATGCGCATGGTTAAGCAGGGCGCTGTGAAGATTGATGGTGAAAAAATTGCGGACAGCAAATTTGCTCCAGAAGCGGGTACTTACGTGTTCCAAGTCGGCAAACGTAAATTTGCTCGTATTACTATTCAGTAATTCATAATGACTGCAAATGAAAGCGTCTGAAGGGCGCTTTTTTTGTATGAAAATTTAGCAAAAACGGCAAAGTAAAACTTCCATACCTGATGAACTTTGCTACTATACTTGCGCTGCCAATAATGGCAGCGCTATCGGAGATTTACATGAACAATACCGACCATCCTCCCAGTCGTTGGGTGAGTAAGATTAAGGGAGCGAAATAACCCGCTTCGGTATTGGCGATCTCCGCCTTACCTAAGTGGTGAGGCATCTTTTCTAACTTTCTTCTCGTTATTTCCTTCATACATTCTGAATAGACAGTGCATTCGCATTGGTTTTCTCTGTGCATCTTAATTGTTGTCTGACTTTTAGCGTGCGAGAGTGGCTTTTTCATGCTTTGTCGATGGTCGTTACCAATGCCAATCGGGAGATTCGCCATGACGGTAATGAACAACACTTTTATTGAAACAACACCAAACTTTTCTGAAGTAGAAATTGGTGCAGCTCGCAATGCATTCTTGCAGTACGAGCAAGAGCAACAAGTCCATTTGCTTACGGTTATGCCGATTGATGAGGCTGTAGGTATTTTACAGCATTGCTCTGTCGGCTATGTGAATAGTCTTATTGCTCAACTTGAGCAAGCAGGTCATGACAAACGCGCACGTCATTATGCTCACCAACTGGGTCTGCATATGTCTGAAGTTGATACACCCGATGGTTATTTATCAACTAGTGTTTTAGGGCATGTAAAACAGCGTATTGGATGGATCATTGCGCTGGCTCTTTTAGGGATAGTGTCAGGCTTGATCATCGCTCAGTATGAGGACACCCTTAGTCAGCTTGTTTTACTTGCAGTGTACATGCCAGTGATTGCAGCTGCTGGTGGTAACACAGGAACACAAGCAGCAACTTTGGTGATTCGTGCTCTTGCTACTGGAGAGTTAAAAAAACGCCAATGGTTAGAAGTTTTGTGGAAAGAGAGCCGAGTCGCTCTATTTATTGCGCTAGCGATCGCTATCGTGATGATTGGACGCATTATGTTATTTAGTGCAGGACAATCAACAGGAGGCTTTGAACTGACCGATATCGCACTGGCAATAGCAGTTGCGCTGTTCATTCAAGTCACTATTTCTACAACATTGGGCGGGCTGTTGCCAATTATTGCACGAGCTTGCAAGTTGGACCCAGCCGTATTGGTGAGTCCAGTTCTTGCGTCTATCGTCGATATTTCAGGAATGTGGATTTACTTTAACGTGGTGAACTATTTCTTAGGTATTGCCTGACTAAAGTTCACAATGTCATTGTAAAAAAGCTGCTCAAAATGTGTAATCGGGGCGATGACAGGTGTGTTGTCGTCCCGTTTTTCTGGGAAGTAGTCTGAAACAAACTGAACAAAAATGGTGTTAGGTTGACCATTTTTATCCAAGCCATATCCAGCCATATTGTAAGTCCCGTAGATAGAGCCACTTTTCGCGATCAGCTGTCCTTTAATTGGAAGTTTTCGCATACTTTGTCGGTACTTTAATGTGCCGGATTCACCTGATTTCGGCATGATGGCAATCAATTTGAGTTCGTTTTCATGCTTCCAAATATAGCGCAGCATTTCAGCCATCTTGGTCGCGGAGATCCGGTTATTTCGCGAAAGTCCTGAGCCGTCTTCTAGGCGCGCATTACGAATATCAATACCAGTGTTGGCGAAAATGATCTGCTTGATCGCTTCTGTACCGTTAGTAAAACTGCCTGGCTGAACGAAAAATTTAGCACCAAGTGTTTTGGTTAATGTGTCGGCAATCAAGTTGTCAGAGTTTTTGAGCATATCTTCAAGAATGTCTGGTAAGGCCTTTGATTGATGCATTGCGATGAGCTTTCGCTGCTTTTCTGGCGCCGTACCGACCCTAATCTTTCCTGATACCCCAATGTTGAGCTCCTTGAGCAAAGTCGCCAACCTTTGACTGGTGTAACGCTCAGGGTCTTGAACCGCAAATTTCAGTGGCAATGGTTTGTCTCTTTCAACCAAGCACCCTGTTAGCTTGTAGTTGTTATCGGGATTTGCAACTAAACCTAAGTCACAATGACGACTTTTCTTAATGGTTTTAGAAACTGTTTCTACGGTACTTGTGACACGAATAGGTTGATGCTCTGGTACGTAGACCCGCGTTCCACCATCTTTTTGTGTATAGATAGAGGCTTGTACACAGTTGTTATTGAGTGTGATGGTCGATGCCGGAGCGCTGTAGCAAACTCCCAAGATATCCCACGGCCAGCCCACCGCACGGTTATAACCAGTGAATGCGCTGTTATCGAGCCATAGGTCACCGTTAATCCGTTTTAAGCCATTTTTCTTAGCTAGAGTGAGAAGTGATTTTAAGTCGTTGGTTTGGAGTGTTGGGTCGCCGACAAAGTAAATCACTGCATCTGAGTTCGATGTTTCCAGCTTGGTTCGAAACCGGAAGTTATCACCCAGTTCTAACTTCGCGGCTAATGCGGTGACGATTTTTAATGTACTCGCTGGTGGGAACAGTTGTTCGGTAGGATGAACACCGTCAAGCTCAGCATTTTCACTGAGTTTTTCCGCAACTAAACTGATGCGGGCGCCTTCAGGCAACACCTCTTGATGAGGGTACGCTTGTGAAAAAGCAGAAAGTAATGAAGAGAATATGAGCAAGGGCCAACGTAAACGCATAATGATACTTTCTAAGGTGAGTTATGTGATTGAGTATACGCAAGTCCTTTCAATATGCTAGGTAACTAAAGAAATGCTTCAAATGTCTTCATGAATGAGACACGAGAGAAAGGCGCGCTGCTTAAAATGAAGTATAAAAAATGCCCGCTTAAAGCGGGCATTCGATATTCTAGTCAAAGACCGGAATTAGAAGTCGTAACGTAGACCTAGAGCTAGCTCGTCTTCAGCATCGATCTTAGTTGCAACTGTTTTGCTAGTGTCAGTTGAACCAAACTTGTCACCTGCATCAATCAGGTTGAAGTTGTAAGAAATGTAACCACGGAAGTTAGGCTTGAAGTAGTAAGAAGCATCAACAGCAAAGTTGTTTGCAGAAGTTTCGTTGTTAGTTTCTGCATTGTTGTATGATGTTGTAAATACTGTTTGGCCTAGAGTGTAAGCACCCGCTAGCTCGTAACCAGTGTAATCAACTGTGTTACTGTTGTTTGAATCTTCCATTTTCTCGCCGTCAGTGAATACACCAGCGAAGTAAAGATCAGACATTGTGTAAGATGCAGCTAGCATGTACTCGTTAGCTTTGTCTTGATCTGCGTAACCAGCACCTAGCTCAAGACCAGTGTCAGCTAGAGCGTAGATTGCAGATAGAGAGTAACCGTCTTGTTTGTTGTCGTAGTACTCACCAGTGTTTTCGTTTTCCATACGATCAGCGAAGCGGTAGCTTGCTTTTACGCTTAGGTTTTCAAACTGGCCTTTGTAAGCCATCATGTTGTCTGTACGGTCTGATACAGCTAGTTTGTCTGCTGCAGAGTTACCGTGGTAAGCCATGATATCTGTGAAGTCAGTGATAACGCCTAGTGCACCTTCAGTTTTACCGTATGCGAACTCACCGTAAGCACCGCCAAGACCAGCGTAAGCAAGACGAGTTTCTAGATCGCTCTTGTCGTCGCCGTCTACAGTACCGTTTTGAGCAGTCTCAAATTCACCTTCCCAGAAACCAACACCGTATAGGTTGTCATTGATTTCTTGTTTACCAAGGAAGTTTAGACGGATGCGAGATTTGTCTTGAGCGTCGCCATCTTTCATAGATAGACGTGCTTCAGCACGGCCGCCCATTTCTAGAGAAGTACCGTCTTGGTTGTAAAGTTCAGCTGCGTTTACGCCAGTTGCCATAGCTGCTGCAGATACAGAAAGAGCAATTAGAGTCTTTTTCATCTTATTTGTCCTAGTTAGCTGTCCATAATCATTGTTGTATGGGGGAGAGGTGATCTCTCACAAGTTGTTGGTCCAAAATTGGCTAATTGAGCGATATAGTTCGCACTTGTAAGCCATTGATCTAACAACTCGCTGGACATGTTTTACTGCTAAAGTTTCCGTATGAGTTAGTAAAATGATATAAATCTCACTGATGAACACTGTTCAATTGTGCGTTGTTTTTATTTAAATTACTGTTTTTTATTGAAATTATTGGCAATGACATTGACCTGACATTGATTAGTTTTTATCTTTTTTGAGGTTTTTGGTGTAATGAACAGTGTTGTTTTTCAATAAATTGAGAAGGTGATTCGCCCTAGAACCGCTCTAAAAGTGAGTTATATCATTATGCCGAAAAGGCATAGTCTTGCTGCTTTTCGAATTAAGATGATTTCGTCCGGGAGTTTGTTTACACTAAACGAAATACATCTTTAAGCGCACTACCCAGTCCTATGACAGGGTGGGCTTTTTTTGTCCAAAGACCCATTTGGGCTTGAGGTTATAAAATGGAAAAAGTTCCAATGACACTACGTGGCGAGCAAAAGCTACGTGCAGAACTCGATCGTCTACTTAAACTACGTCCTCAGATCTCAGAGGCAATTGCTGAAGCTCGTGAGCTAGGTGATTTAAAAGAGAATGCTGAATATCACGCCGCTCGTGAAGAGCAGGGCATTTGTGAAGCACAAATCCGTGACATTGAATACAAACTGTCAGTTGCTCAAGTTATTGATGTAACGAAGATGGAGAACACGGGTAAAGTTATTTTTGGTTCAACCGTAACCTTGATTGATATCGACACCGAAGAAGAAAAAACGTACCAAATCGTTGGTGATGATGAAGCCGATATCAAAGCAGGTCGCATTTCAGTGAGCTCACCTATTGCTCGTGGCCTGATTGGTAAGATGGAAGGTGATGAAGTTGCTATTCAAACTCCGGGTGGCGCGAAAGACTTCGAAATTGACCGAGTAGAATATATCTAAGTCGTTTGGAGTAGCATTACTGCCCTGATAAAACGCAAAAAGGTCGCCTCGGGCGACCTTTTTTCTTCAGCAACGTAAGTAGAGTTACTTACGAGGGATTTCGATTTTACGCTCTTCAGACTGGCGGTATAGCACAAGCACTTTACCAATAGTCTGAACTTTTTCAGCGCCCGTCTCACGTACGATAGCGTCGATGATTAGCTGTTTTGTTTCACGATCTTCCGAAGCAACTTTTACTTTGATAAGTTCGTGATGGTTAAGAGCGATTTCAATTTCTGCTAGCACGGCTTCTGTAAGTCCATTTGCGCCCATTAGCACAACAGGTTTTAAACTGTGAGCTAGGCCTTTAAGGTGCTGCTTTTGTTTGGTGCTTAGGTTCATTACGCGGCCAATTTTCTTTAAAATAAGGGTTGAAAAAAGCTATTTTAACGCCATCTATTGCTGAAGACTATAATTTATTGAGTAATAGGTAGCGCCTATTAAAACAATAGCTCCAATTTGTGCCTTGTTGGGATTAAAATGAGTAAACAAAAACATTCGGCTAGTTCTGGTCGTTGGTTGAAAGAACACTTTGATGATAAATACGCGAATGAAGCCCGAAAAAAAGGCTACCGCTCACGTGCTTATTTCAAGATCGATGAGATTCAAACGAAAGATAAATTGTTAAAGCCTGGAATGACAGTCGTCGACTTGGGGGCTGCGCCGGGCGGATGGTCTCAATATGCTGCTAAGATAGTAGGGGACAGTGGTCAGATCATTGCGTGTGACTTGCTTCCTATGGACCCGATTGCTGGCGTTAGCTTTTTACAAGGCGACTTTCGTGATGATGCAGTATTGGAAGCTTTGCTAGAAAGGATCCAACCTTCCATGGTAGACGTAGTAATGTCTGATATGGCGCCTAACATCGCGGGAAACAATTCTGTTGATCAACCTCGCGCTATGTATTTAGTTGAATTAGCTTTAGATATGTGTCGACAAGTTCTAGCGCCTAATGGTAGCTTTGTCGTAAAGGTTTTCCAAGGGGAAGGCTTCGATCAGTATGTGAAAGAAGTCCGAGACATGTTTAAAGCCGTAAAAATTAGAAAACCAGACTCATCGCGAGCTCGCTCTCGAGAGGTCTTCGTCGTAGCCACTGGTTACAAAGGTTAACCATTTTGCTCTCTTGAGAGCGTGTTAACACTATAGCTACAGTTAATGAACTGTAGTACCCTACCTTTAATTACAATTAGTTATCGAGAGGCTTACACCTTGAGTGACATGGCAAAAAATTTAATTCTGTGGCTTGTTATCGCCGTCGTATTGATGTCGGTATTCCAGAGCTTTGGCCCTGGAGAAAGCAATGGCAGAACCGTGGATTACACCACGTTTGTACAGGAAGTTGGCCAAGGCCAGATTCAAGAAGCAACTTTTAAAGACGGTGAAATTAGCTTTGTTCGTCGTGGCGGCGGTGCCAAAATGGTCACTTACATGCCAGTGTATGACCAAAAGCTTCTAGATGACCTAATTAACCAAAACGTGAAAGTACAAGGCACGCCTCCAGAAGAGCAAAGCTTGCTGGGTACTATCTTCATCTCTTGGTTCCCAATGATCTTACTAATTGGTGTATGGATTTTCTTCATGCGTCAAATGCAAGGCGGCGGGGGTAAAGGCGCCATGTCTTTTGGTAAGAGCAAAGCTCGAATGATGAGCGAAGAACAAATCAAGACAACTTTTGCTGACGTTGCAGGTTGTGACGAAGCAAAAGAAGACGTGAAAGAGCTGGTGGACTACCTACGCGATCCAAGCCGCTTCCAAAAGCTGGGCGGTAAGATTCCAACGGGTGTTCTAATGGTTGGTCCTCCTGGTACGGGTAAAACGCTTCTAGCGAAAGCCATTGCCGGTGAGGCGAAAGTACCATTCTTCACTATCTCTGGTTCTGATTTCGTAGAAATGTTCGTTGGTGTTGGTGCATCTCGTGTGCGTGACATGTTTGAACAAGCAAAGAAAGCCGCACCTTGTATCATCTTTATCGATGAGATCGATGCGGTAGGTCGTCAACGTGGCGCAGGTGTTGGTGG
Source organism: Vibrio sp. Vb1574 (assembly GCF_033338675.1). Classification (NCBI taxonomy): domain Bacteria; kingdom Pseudomonadati; phylum Pseudomonadota; class Gammaproteobacteria; order Vibrionales; family Vibrionaceae; genus Vibrio; species Vibrio sp. Vb1574. Next base: position 207,050 of record NZ_JAWOTC010000001.1, on the reverse strand, counting down.
TGGTCATGATGAACGTGAACAAACACTAAACCAAATGCTCGTTGAGATGGATGGTTTCGAAGGTAACGAAGGTATTATCGTTATCGCTGCGACTAACCGTCCGGATGTGCTGGACCCTGCGTTACTGCGTCCTGGTCGTTTTGACCGCCAAGTGGTAGTTGGTCTTCCAGATGTACGTGGCCGTGAACAGATCCTAAAAGTTCACATGCGTAAGGTCCCTCTAGCGGGTGATGTAGAGCCTTCTCTCATCGCACGTGGTACTCCAGGCTTCTCTGGTGCTGACCTAGCAAACTTAGTTAACGAAGCAGCCCTGTTTGCTGCGCGCGGTAACAAGCGCAACGTTTCTATGGTTGAGTTTGAACTGGCGAAAGACAAAATCATGATGGGTGCTGAGCGCCGTTCAATGGTGATGTCTGAGGAAGTGAAAGAGTCAACCGCATACCACGAAGCGGGTCACGCGATTGTTGGTCGCTTGGTTCCTGAACACGATCCAGTGTACAAAGTGTCTATCATTCCACGTGGTCGTGCGTTGGGTGTAACAATGTACCTTCCAGAGCAGGACCGCGTGAGTATGTCTCGCCAACACCTAGAATCAATGATTTCTAGCTTGTACGGTGGTCGTTTAGCAGAAGAACTTATCTACGGTGCTGACAAAGTATCAACCGGTGCTTCTAATGATATCGAGCGCGCAACAGATATTGCTCGTAAGATGGTTACTCAATGGGGTTTCTCTGAAAAGCTTGGCCCTCTGCTGTATGCAGAAGATGAAGGCGAAGTGTTCTTAGGGCGTAGTGTAACTCAGACTAAACATGTGTCTGACGATACAGCGAAGTTGATTGATGACGAAGTTCGTCAGATCATTGACCGCAACTACGATCGTGCGAAGAAGATTCTTCAAGAGAACATGGATATCATGCATGCGATGAAAGATGCGCTGATGAAGTATGAAACCATTGATGCTCGCCAGATTGATGACTTAATGGAGCGCAAAGCTGAAATTCGTGAGCCTGCGGGCTGGAGTGATAACTCAGCAAGCAAACCAGAAGACAGCGACAAGCCTCAAGCAAAGCAAGAAGTTAAAGAAGAAGCAACGGAGACTGCGAAAGATGCAGAACAGCCTAGCTCTTCTGAAACAACTTCTAACGAAGCGCCTGAAAAGAAAGACTCTGAATAAAGAGTATCGATAATATTAAACCCCGAGTTATCTCGGGGTTTTTGTGTTTATGATGATGATTACAGCAAATAACAAATCTTTGGACCTTTCGCGTCCACATGTCATGGCCATTCTAAATGTGACACCGGATTCCTTTTCGGATGGCGGTAAATACAACTCAATTGAACTTGCTCTTGCTCAAGTTGATAAAATGATAAAGGCTGGTGTAAGTATTGTTGATGTTGGTGGTGAATCGACAAGACCTGGTGCACCGGATGTGTCTTTGGAAGAAGAGCTTAGGCGTGTTGTCCCAGTAATCAAAGCCATTCGTGAAAAATATGATGTATGGATTTCCGTTGACACCAGTAAAGCAGAAGTGATGCGTCAAGCAATTGATGCTGGGGCTGATTTGATCAATGACATCCGCTCGCTGCAAGAGCCAGGTGCTCTGGAAGTCGCAGCAGAAGCAAACCTTCCAATTTGTCTGATGCATATGAAAGGTCAGCCTAGGACCATGCAAGTTGACCCTCATTATGATGATTTAATGGGGGACGTGTCGGCTTTTCTAGAAGAACGTATCGCGGCGTGTGAAGCAGCAGGGATTGATAAATCTCAACTGATTCTCGATCCTGGGTTTGGCTTTGGCAAAACAATCGAACACAATTATCATATGCTTGCTCATCTTGAAAAGTTTCATGAATTCGGCCTGCCTATTTTGGCTGGCATGTCTCGTAAATCCATGATCTTCAAACTGTTAGACAAGCCAGCGGCAGAGTGTACGAACGCAAGTGTCGTTTGTGCTACGATTGCCGCGATGAAAGGCGCGCAGATCATTCGCGTGCATGACTTTGAAGAGACAATCGAAGCGATGAAAGTTGTTGAGATGACGAAAAACAATATTTAAAAATAATAAAGGAAAGTTTATGTCGAATGAAAGACGTTACTTTGGTACTGACGGTGTGCGCGGTAAAGTAGGACAATACCCAATCACTCCAGACTTCGTACTTAAGCTTGGCTGGGCTGCTGGTCGTGTACTAGCGAAACAAGGCACAAAGAAAGTTATCATAGGTAAAGATACACGTATTTCAGGTTATATGCTTGAATCTGCACTAGAGGCTGGCCTTGCAGCTGCGGGACTTAAAGCAACATTTACTGGTCCCATGCCAACTCCAGCTGTGGCATATTTAACTCAGACTTTCCGTGCCGAGGCTGGTATTGTGATTTCTGCATCACATAACCCATATTACGACAACGGCATTAAATTCTTTTCTTCTGAGGGTACTAAGCTACCTGACGATATCGAATTGGCGATCGAAGCTGAGTTAGATAAAGAAATTGAATGTGTGGAGTCTGCTGAGCTTGGTAAAGCAACCCGCCTAAATGATGCAGCTGGTCGTTACATCGAATTCTGTAAGAGTACTTTCCCATCTGAGTTGAGCCTTGCGAACTTTAAGATCGTAGTAGACTGTGCGCACGGTGCAACGTACCACATCGCTCCAAATGTTTTCAAAGAACTTGGGGCAGAAGTTATCGCTATGGGCGTAGAGCCTAACGGCATCAACATTAATGAAAAAGTGGGCGCAACAGACGTACGAGCTCTTCAACAGCGTGTTGTTGAAGAGCAAGCGCACCTTGGTCTCGCATTTGATGGTGATGGTGACCGCATCATTATGGTCGACCACCTAGGTAACAAAGTTGATGGTGACCAAATTGCTTATATCATCGCTCGTGATGCACTTCGTCGTGGTGAGCTAAAGGGTGGTGTTGTTGGTACACTAATGACTAACTTGGGTATGGAAAATGGTTTAAAGCAGCTAGGCATTCCGTTTGTACGTGCTGCTGTTGGTGACCGTTATGTCATGGAGCAACTGCTAGAAAAAGGTTGGAAAATTGGTGCTGAAAACTCAGGCCATGTGATCTTATTAGATAAAGTCACAACCGGCGATGCGATTGTTGCTGCACTTCAAGTACTTGCTTCTGTAATTGGCAGCGATATGTCTTTATATGAACTATCGCAAGGAATGACATTATATCCTCAGGTTTTAGAAAATGTCCGTTTCTCAGGAGAAAGTAACCCTCTTGAAGCTACAGCTGTATTAAACGCTGTCGCTGAAGTAGAGGCGACACTTGGTGATAAAGGGCGTGTACTGCTGCGTAAGTCTGGCACTGAGCCTTTGATCCGCGTTATGGTGGAAGGCGAAGATGGTGAACTAGTTCAACACTCAGCATTGAAAATCGCTGAGGCTGTTAAAGCAAGTTGTTAATCATTGCGTTAAAGCATGTCTTGAATGAAAAGGGCATCTTTTGCCCTTTTTTTGAGCGCTTAACGCATTGGCATTGATTTTTTACTAATTTTCCCTTGTCAGCGTTACTGGCTTTCGCTAGTATTGCTCCGCCTCCCGTTAGGAGGTCGCTAGCCTTGTTCATTATGATTTATTCTTTTGAACGGCGCTGGCTCAACAATTTGGAACATAGGTGGAAAAAATGTTTTCAGTTCTACTTGTGATTTACCTGTTGGCAGCGCTTGGTGTGATTGGCCTTGTGTTGATTCAACAAGGTAAAGGCGCAGATATGGGAGCCTCGTTCGGTGCTGGTGCTTCAAACACAGTGTTTGGTGCTGGCGGCTCAGGTAATTTCTTAACCCGAACAACTGCTATTTTAGCAACCGTATTCTTTATCGTTAGCTTGTTACTTGGTCGTATGTCTACGCACCAGACTGAATCACAATGGGTAGACCCAACGTTAGGTCAACCAGTTGTTGAACAAGTTAAGGATGCAGCGAGTGAAGTTCCTGCCCCTGCGGGTGATGAAATTCCTCAATAAGCTGTAAGGTTTTGATGCCGAGATGGTGAAATTGGTAGACACGCTAGCATGAGGTGCTAGTGCCTTAGGTGTGAGGGTTCGAGTCCCTCTCTCGGCACCATGTATTTACAAACTTGTAAATCACTTGTTTGCGAGTATAATGCTCAGCAAGTCGGACGCGGGGTGGAGCAGCTTGGTAGCTCGTCGGGCTCATAACCCGAAGGTCGTCGGTTCAAATCCGGCCCCCGCAACCAATCTCTTTCCTTAAAAGGAAATCGTAGATTGGCAAGTTTGCGTAGTGCTAACCACACTACGAGTTAAGAAAAGCAATTGTTGGCTATTCTTAACGTATCAGGGTCCAGCAGCATAAAACCCCGACTATCGGGGTTTTTTGTTATCTGAGCTTTTTGAAATAGCTCAGATACTGCTTGGTTTTTTGATTGGGCTCTGAGCCCTTTTTTTGTTTCTGGAGTGGTTAAATGACTGGTTTAGAAAGACAACTTACTGAAATGCTTGACGCGCCAGTAGCGGCATCAGGTTATGAGTTAGTTGGATTAGAATTCATTCGTGCAGGCGCGCACTCAACGTTACGTATCTACATTGACCATGAAAATGGTATTAACGTAGACGACTGTGCAGAAGTTAGCCACCAAGTTAGTGCAGTTTTAGACGTTGAAGATCCAATTTCTGTTGCTTACAGCCTAGAAGTGTCTTCTCCAGGTTTAGAAAGACCACTTTTTAAAGCAGCACATTACGAGCAATTTATTGGTCACGAGGTCAGCATCGTATTGAAAATGGCTGTAGCAAACCGTCGTAAGTGGAAAGGTATTATCCACGGTGTTGATGGCGAAACAGTGACAATTACTGTAGACGGTCAGCAAGAAGAGTTTGCTCTAAGTAACATTTCCAAAGCTAACCTGATCCCTAAATTTTAGTTCCCTAAAAAAGTTTAAGCTTAGAGGCTAAATACAATGAGTAAAGAAATTTTAGCGGTAGCAGAAGCGGTATCGAACGAAAAAGCGGTACCTCGTGAGCGTATCTTTGAGGCTCTTGAGATTGCTCTAGCAACTTCTACAAAGAAAAAATACGAAATCGAAATCGACGTACGTGTTGCCATTGACCGTAAAACCGGTGAGTTTGTCACTTACCGCCGTTGGTTAGTTGTTGATGACGTTGAGAACCCTACAAAAGAGATCTCACTAGAAGCAGCGCAATACGAAGATGACTCAATCGAGCTTGGCGACTACGTAGAAGACGAAATCGAATCAGTAACGTTTGACCGTATTACGACTCAAACTGCTAAACAAGTTATCGTTCAAAAAGTTCGTGAAGCTGAGCGCGCACAAATCGTTGAACAGTTCATCGACAATGAAGGTGATCTAATCACTGGTGTCGTGAAAAAAGTAAACCGTGACACAATCGTGCTTGATCTTGGTAATAACGCTGAAGCGGTAATCCTGCGTGATGACCAACTTCCTCGTGAAAACTTCCGTCCAGGCGACCGCGTACGTGGCCTTCTTTACAAAGTCGCGCCTGAAGCACGTGGTTTCCAATTGTTCATCACTCGTTCTAAGCCAGAAATGTTGGCAGAACTTTTCCGTGTTGAAGTGCCTGAAATCGCAGAAGATATTATCGAGCTGAAAGGCGCTGCACGTGATCCTGGTTCTCGCGCTAAGATCGCTGTCAAAACAAATGACAAACGTATCGACCCTGTAGGTGCGTGTGTTGGTATGCGTGGTGCACGTGTACAAGCTGTTTCTGGCGAACTTGGTGGTGAGCGTATCGATATTGTGCTTTGGGATGATAACCCAGCTCAATTCGTTATCAACGCAATGGCGCCAGCTGATGTTGCTTCTATCATCGTTGATGAGGATGCACACTCAATGGACATCGCAGTTGAAGCTGACAACCTAGCGCAAGCTATCGGTCGTAACGGTCAAAACGTGCGTCTAGCATCTCAACTAACAGGTTGGGAACTGAATGTTATGACAGTTGCTGATCTTCAGAAGAAACACGCTGAAGAATCACAAGCATCTATTGAAAACTTCATGAAGTACCTAGATATTGAAGAAGACTTCGCTCAACTTCTTGTTGAAGAAGGTTTCTCAACGCTAGAAGAAATCGCATACGTGCCAGTTAACGAGCTACTAGAAATCGATGGTTTGAATGAAGAACTAATCGAAGAGCTTCGTGGACGTGCAAAAGATGCACTAACGACGATCGCACTAGCACAAGAAGAGTCTTTTGAAGGTCTAGAACCAGCTGAGGACCTACTTGCACTTGAAGGTCTTGAGCGTGAGATGGCATTTAAATTGGCAGCGAAAGGTGTAGCGACACTGGAAGATCTTGCTGACCAAGGTATTGACGATTTAGAAGGTATCGAAGGCCTGACCGAAGAACGTGCAGGTGAGCTAATTATGGCCGCACGTAACATCTGTTGGTTCGGCGAAGAAGCATAATTTTCGGCAAGGAGGAAGCGGCATGACACAATTAACAGTTAAAGCACTGAGTGATGAGATTGGTACGCCAGTCGACCGCTTGATTGAACAACTTGCTGACGCTGGCATTAAAAAGGCGAGCTCTGACAATGTTACTGATGAAGAGAAGCAGAAGCTTCTCTCTCATTTAAAGAAAGAACACGGTGATAAATCAGGTGATTCAGAGCCGACTCGCCTTACGCTTCAGCGTAAAACTCGTAGTACACTTAGTGTGAACGCGGGTGGTGGTAAGAGTAAGAATGTTCAGGTTGAGGTGCGCAAAAAACGTACATACGTGAAGCGCAGCACAATTGAAGATGAAGCGAAACGTGAAGCTGAAGAAGCAGCACAACGAGAAGCAGAAGAAGCAGCAAAACGTGCAGCAGAAGAAGCTGCAAAACGTGAAGCTGAAGAAGCTGCGAAACGTGAAGCTGAAGAAGCAGCAAAACGTGAAGCGGAAGAAAAAGCGAAACGTGAAGCTGAAGAAAAAGCGAAGCGAGACGTAGATACGAATGCACAACGTAATGCTGAAGAAAAAGCAAAGCGTGATGCTGAAGAGAAAATTAAGCAAGAAGCAGCGCGAAAAGAGGCCGACGAGCTTAAACGTCGTCAGGAAGAAGAAGCTAAGCGTAAGGCTGAAGAGGAAAGTCAGCGCAAGCTTGAAGAAGCTCGCGAATTGGCTGAAAAGAATAAAGAGCGTTGGTCTGCTGCAGAAGAGAAAAAGGGTGATATGGAAGATACAGATTACCATGTAACGACTTCACAATACGCACGTGAAGCCGAAGATGAAGCAGATCGCAAAGTAGAAGGCGGTCGTCGTAAGAAGAAAAAAGCAGCTTCGGGTAAAGACGACCAAGCTCGCGGTGGCCGTAACAACCAACGTGGCGGTAGAGGTCGTAAGGGCAAACTTGCTAAGCCGACTTCAATGCAGCACGGGTTTGATAAGTCAGCAACGGTTGCTAAGCAAGACGTTGTAATTGGCGAAACGATCGTTCTATCAGAACTCGCTAACAAGATGTCGGTTAAAGCGACAGAAGTTATCAAAGTAATGATGAAGATGGGCGCTATGGCGACTATCAACCAAGTGATCGACCAAGAAACAGCACAACTTGTTGCTGAAGAAATGGGCCATAAAGTAGTTCTTCGTAAAGAGAACGAACTGGAAGAAGCGGTACTATCTGACCGTGACACTAACGCGGAAGCAGTTCCACGTGCTCCAGTTGTTACTATCATGGGTCACGTTGACCACGGTAAAACGTCAACACTTGACTACATCCGTCGCACACACGTTGCTTCTGGCGAAGCGGGTGGTATTACTCAGCACATTGGTGCGTACCACGTTGAAACAGACAACGGCATGATCACGTTCCTTGATACTCCTGGACACGCAGCGTTTACTGCAATGCGTGCTCGTGGTGCTCAAGCAACAGATATCGTTGTTCTTGTAGTTGCAGCAGACGATGGCGTAATGCCACAAACAGTAGAAGCGATTCAGCACGCGAAAGCGGCAGGCGTTCCTCTAATTGTTGCTGTGAACAAGATCGATAAAGAAGACGCGAACCCAGATAACGTTAAGAACGAGCTTGCTCAATACGACGTTATTCCTGAAGAGTGGGGCGGTGAGAACATGTTCGTTCACATCTCTGCTAAACAGGGTACAAACATCGATGGTCTTCTAGAAGCAATCCTTCTTCAGTCTGAAGTTCTTGAACTTACAGCTGTAGCTGAAGGCATGGCATCTGGTGTTGTTGTTGAATCTCGCCTAGATAAAGGTCGTGGTCCAGTTGCAACAGTACTTGTTCAATCAGGTACACTAAACAAAGGCGACATCGTTCTTTGTGGTCAAGAATACGGCCGTGTTCGTGCAATGCGTGATGAGCTAGGTAAAGAAATTACTTCGGCTGGCCCATCTATCCCTGTAGAGATCCTAGGTCTTTCAGGTGTACCATCTTCAGGTGATGAAGCAACAGTAGTTCGTGACGAGCGTAAAGCGCGTGAAGTAGCTAACTACCGTGCTGGTAAGTTCCGTGAAGTGAAACTTGCTCGTCAGCAGAAATCTAAACTAGAGAACATGTTCTCTAACATGACTGCTGGTGAAGTTGCTGAACTTAACGTTGTACTTAAAGCAGACGTTCAAGGTTCTGTAGAAGCAATCGCTGACTCATTAGTTAAGCTATCTACTGACGAAGTTAAAGTGAACATCGTTGGTTCTGGTGTAGGTGGTATTACGGAAACTGACGTAGTACTAGCGGAAGCTTCAAACGCAATCATCCTTGGCTTTAACGTTCGTGCAGATGCTTCTGCTCGCCGTGCTGTTGAAGCCGCAGCTGTTGACTTACGTTACTACTCAATCATTTACCAATTGATTGATGAAGTGAAACAAGCAATGGGCGGTATGCTTGCTCCAGAATTCAAGCAAGAGATCATTGGTCTTGCTGAAGTTCGTGACGTGTTTAAGTCACCGAAACTGGGCGCTATCGCTGGTTGTATGGTTACAGAAGGTGTGATCAAGCGTAACAACCCAATCCGTGTACTACGTGATAACGTTGTTATTTACGAAGGTGAACTAGAGTCACTACGTCGTTTCAAAGATGACGTTCAAGAAGTTAAGAATGGCTACGAATGTGGTATCGGCGTTAAGAACTACAATGATGTTCGCGTTGGTGACCAAATCGAAGTCTTCGAAATCGTTGAAATTAAACGTACTCTAGACTAATTGACTAAAATTACTAATATTGTCTTTGAAAGATAAGTAGTAATTGGTTGTTGAATACACCATGGGGGGCTGGCTTTGACCAACCCCCCATTCTTTCTATATAAGAGTAAAGATATGTCAAAAGAATTTAGCCGCACGCAGCGCGTTGCACAGCAGCTGCAAAAAGAACTAGCGATGATCCTTCAACGTGAAGTTCGTGACTCTCGCCTTGGCATGGTGACGATCTCAGACGTAGAAGTCTCTCGTGACCTAGCTTACGCAAAAGTATTTGTGACCTTCCTGTGTGTGGGTGAGCAAACACCAGAATCATGTCTAGCAGCGCTACGTGAGCACGAAGTGCACATTCGCATGATGTTAGGTAAGCGTATTCGTCTACGTTTAACGCCAGAAATCCGCTTCCACTATGACAATACGCTTGTTGAAGGTATGCGTATGTCTAACCTAGTGTCTGAAGTCGTTAGTTCAGACAAACAAAAGCAAAAAGATTCTGGTCGTGAGGACGAAGAATAATGGCTCGTCGTCGTAAAGGTCGTCCAATTAATGGCGTTATACTGTTGGACAAACCAACAGGTATCTCTTCCAATGATGCACTGCAAAAAGTAAAGCGAATCTACTTTGCCGAGAAAGCAGGCCACACTGGAGCCTTGGACCCATTAGCGACAGGCATGCTGCCAATTTGCTTGGGTGAAGCGACAAAATTTTCTCAGTTTCTTCTTGATTCTGATAAACGCTACCGCGTGATCGCAAAGCTGGGTGAACGTACCAATACGTCTGACTCGGATGGTGAAGTTGTAGAGACGCGTCCAGTCGATGTTACGTTAGACAAGCTAGAAGCGTGCATCGATCAGTTCCGTGGTGAATCTGATCAAGTGCCTTCCATGTTCTCTGCGTTGAAGTATCAAGGTAAACCCTTGTATGAATACGCTCGTAAAGGCATCGAAGTTCCGCGTGAATCTCGTAAGATCACGGTATATGAGATTGTTCTTCACCGTTTTGAAGGCGATGAAGTAGAGATGGAAGTGCACTGCTCTAAAGGTACCTATATTCGTACTATCGTTGATGATCTGGGCGAAATGTTAGGTTGTGGTGCGCACGTAACTATGCTTCGTCGTACTGGTGTTGCTAAATACCCATACGAGAATATGGTAACACTTGAGCAACTAAATGAGTTGCTAGAGCAAGCTCACCGCGAGGAACGAGCGCCTCGAGAACTACTGGACCCACTGCTTTTGCCAATGGATACAGCGGTAGAAGACTTACCAGAAGTCAACTTGGTGCCTGAACTGGCGAATATGGTCCAACATGGGCAGCCCGTTCAAGTATTTGGTGCTCCGACTGAGGGCTCACTTCGCCTTACTATGGGTGAAGAACGCTTGTTTATTGGCGTTGGCGAAATGAACGAAGATGGCAAAATCGCTCCTAAGCGATTGGTCGTGTTCCGAGATGACGTTGAATCCAAGTAAATGATTGAAAATACCGACCTGAGTGTCGGTATTTTTATATTGCACGAGATAGGAAATTTCCCTATAATCCGCGCTTCGCGTAGCGGCTGAATCAGAGATTGGCTGCTACAACTTTAAACCTACTCTTATTAGGAGAGAATTATGTCTCTGAATGCAGAAACTAAAGCAGCAATCGTTGCAGAATACGCACAAGGCGAAGGCGACACTGGTTCACCAGAAGTTCAAGTAGCTCTACTTACAGCTTCTATCAACCACCTACAAGGTCACTTCAAAGCGCACAAAGGCGATCACCACAGCCGTCGTGGTCTTCTACGCATGGTTTCTCGTCGTCGTAAGCTTCTAGATTACCTAAAAGGTAAAAACCTAGCTCGCTACCAAGACCTAATCAAACGTCTAGGCCTACGTCGCTAATCAGCGACTGCATAGCAGTTTGTCTAAAAAGGGGCTTTATGCCCCTTTTTTGTTGCCTAAATTTAGCCAAATTAGACTTATGCCGTTATAATACTGGCGGCTAAACCTTGTAAGAGGTTTTCTCAAAAGCTCATAGCATTACAGTCAACCACGTCGACCAAAAGGTCGCGACTATTCAAAAGGAATTTCCGAGTTTCTTTTTACTAGTCGCGATTCGTAATGCCTTGAGTGTCAATTAACACATCTAAGATTTCTTTAAGCACTAAAGGAAGATTAGAAACAAGGAATAACAATGTTCGAAAAACCAGTTGTTAAAACGTTCCAGTACGGTAACCACACAGTTACTTTAGAAACTGGCGTTATTGCACGTCAAGCTACAGCAGCAGTTATGGTCACAATGGATGATACGTCTGTATTCGTATCTGTTGTAGGTAAAAAAGAAGCCGTTGCAGGTCAAGACTTCTTCCCACTAACGGTTAACTACCAAGAGCGTACTTACGCTGCGGGTAAAATCCCAGGCGGCTTCTTCAAACGTGAAGGTCGTCCTTCTGAAGGCGAAACGCTAACAGCTCGTCTAATCGACCGTCCAATCCGTCCGCTCTTCCCAGACGCGTTTAAAAACGAAGTTCAGGTTATCGCGACAGTAATGTCTGTAAACCCAGATGTTCAGCCAGATATCGTTACAATGATCGGTACTTCTGCTGCTCTTGCTATCTCTGGCATTCCATTCAACGGCCCTATCGGTGCGGCGCGTGTTGGTCATATCGATGGTCAGCTTGTACTTAACCCTAGCCAAACTGAACTAGAAACTTCTAAGCTTGACCTTGTTGTTGCAGGTACAGAGTCAGCAGTACTGATGGTTGAGTCAGAAGCGGACAACCTAACTGAAGAAGAAATGCTAGCGGCGGTTGTTTATGGTCATGACCAACAACAAGTTGCTATTCAAGCTATCAACGAATTCAAAGCAGAAGTTGCAACTCCTGCTTGGGATTGGGTTGCTCCTGAAGAGAACACAGCGCTTAAAAATAAGATTGCTGATCTAGCAGAAGCTAAACTTGTTGAAGCTTACCAAATTACTGAGAAAATGGCTCGTTACGACCGCATCCATGAGATCGCTGCGGAAGTAAATGAAGTTCTTCTTGCTGAAGATCCTGAAGCAGACACAAAAGAAATCCACACTATCTTCCATGATCTAGAGAAGACAGTAGTACGTAGCCGTATTATTGCAGGTAACCCTCGTATCGATGGCCGTGAAAAAGACATGGTTCGTGCACTAGATGTACGTACTGGTGTTCTTCCTCGTACTCACGGTAGCGCGCTATTCACTCGTGGTGAAACTCAGGCGATCGTTACGGCAACGCTAGGTACTCAGCGTGATGCTCAAATCATCGATGAGCTAACTGGTGAGCGTAAAGATCACTTCCTACTGCACTACAACTTCCCTCCATACTGTGTAGGTGAAACTGGTTTTGTAGGTTCTCCTAAGCGTCGTGAAATCGGCCACGGTAAACTGGCGAAGCGTGGTATTGCTGCAGTAATGCCTTCTGTTGATGAGTTCCCATACACAGTACGTGTTGTATCGGAAATCACTGAATCTAACGGTTCATCTTCAATGGCTTCAGTATGTGGTACTTCTCTTGCGCTTATGGACGCAGGTGTACCAATCAAAGCATCTGTTGCTGGTATTGCAATGGGTCTTGTTAAAGAAGGTGACGATTTCGTTGTACTTTCTGACATCCTTGGCGATGAAGACCACCTAGGTGACATGGACTTTAAAGTAGCAGGTACTAACACTGGTATCACTGCACTTCAAATGGACATCAAGATCGAAGGCATCACTAAAGAAATCATGCAAATTGCGCTTAACCAAGCTCAAGGCGCACGTAAGCACATCCTATCTGTAATGGATGAAGCAATCTCTGGTGCTCGTGAAGACATCTCTGAATTTGCTCCGCGTATTCACACGATGAAGATCAGCGCTGAGAAGATCAAAGACGTTATCGGTAAAGGTGGTGCAGTTATCCGTGCTCTAACTGAAGAGACTGGTACAACTATCGAAATCGAAGACGACGGTACTATCAAGATTGCGGCAACTGAAGGCACTGCTGCGAAAGAAGCTATCCGCCGTATCGAAGAGATCACTGCTGAAGTTGAAGTGGGCCGTATCTACACAGGTAAAGTTGCACGTCTAGCAGACTTCGGTGCATTCGTAACGGTTCTTCCAGGCAAAGATGGTCTTGTACACATTTCTCAAATCGCAGAAAAACGCGTAGAGAAAGTGTCTGACTACCTAGCTGAAGGTCAAGAAGTTCAAGTTAAAGTTCTTGAAATCGACCGCCAAGGCCGTGTACGTCTAAGCATGAAAGAAGCGGTAGAAAAGCCAGCTGAAGAAGCTGCTGCTGAAGCACCAGCTGCTAAAGACGAGTAAGACAAAATGAGACTTTCAGCCTTTTATTAGATTAAGGGCCTGAAAGCATGTTATAAAAGGGGAGCATTTTCGCTCCCCTTTTTTGGTTTGTTTCGATGTATTAACCTCAAACGAGGTTATCGCCTATATTGCATTAAGAGAAATAAATCTTGAGCGGTCCAAACAGGAGTATCAATTAGTGAAATGGTTTCAAACCGCAATTTTATGTGTTGCTATCGCGCTGACCGGTTGTGCAAATACTTCTCAACAATCAGCACAAAAGTGGTTATATCCACCGATGGCGGTGCCACTTCAGCCTAGTGTTCAACAAGAAGTACAAATCGCGCGTCTCTCGCAGTTGCTACAACGTCCCGACCTTAGTGATGAAGTGCGCGCTAAAATGCATTATGAGCGCGGTAGCTACTACGACAGCGTTGGTTTACGTGATCTTGCCCGTTTGGACTTTAACCAGTCTTTGCAGTTGAATCCTGCTCAGCCGGACATCTTCAATCTTTTGGGAGTATACTTTACCCAAGTAGGAGAGTTTGATGCGGCATATGAAGCGTTTGACTCGACCATAGAGTTGGCTCCTGATAATACCTATGCTGAGCGCAACCGTGCGATTGCACTGTATTATGGTGGCCGAATCGATCTCGCTTTAGAAGATATGACCAAGCATTATCAAGAAATGCCAACGGATCCTTTTCGTTCATTATGGCTGTACATCATCGAAGCTGAGCAAAATCCAGAGCAAGCAAAAGCCAATCTTCAACAGCGTTATTTACGAGATCGTAGTGAAGAGTGGGGGTGGGTTCTTGTTGCTATCATGCTGCGAGACGTCTCGGACGAAGACGCGCTTAAAGCAATTATGGATGGAACGAGAGAGAACTATCGCCTAGCTGAACGATTGACGGAAACGTATTTCTACCTTGGAAAGCGTAATCAGCTTGAAGGTGATATCGCAAGTGCCATCTCACTTTATAAGCTCGCGATTTCGTTCAACGTTTACGATTATGTTGAGCATCGCTATTCTTTCTTGGAGTTGGCGCAAATTTACGATCAATTACAGCAAGATAGATTGGCCAAGTTAAAGGCTGCCAAGAAGCTGGAAATTGAATGATTTAGAGCCGCTCGATGAGAGCGGCTTTTTTTATGATTGAACTTGATGAGTGACTCATTTAAAATAGTTAGTCTTGCTAACTAAGTGGTGGTGGCTTTTATGGCATTAGAAGAAAGCTTGATTGATTTAGAGCGTTTTTGCGCCAAAGCTTGGCGTGTCTATGCCAAAGAAGATCCATTATCACATCTAAGCTTTAATGAGTTCGATTATTTACGTGTGATTCAGGTTTACCCTGAGGGTGTGCGAATAACCGATCTTGCAGAAGAGCTGCAAGTGACTAAGCCTTCCGCATCGACAATGGTTGTGCGTTTGGAAAAAAAGGGTTTGGTGAAACGCATCGCATGTAATGAGGATGCTCGTGCTAAGCGTGTGTTGCTTACGGAAGAAGTCGCAGAAAAAATGTCTTTGGAGCAGGTAGTGTACAAAGATATCTCTGACCAAATGATGCAACAATTAAATCAGCAAGAAGCTGAACAGTTACAAGCTTTATTGAATAAAGCATTGAGTAATAAGTCATTTTAAACTGAAGCAAAGGCCTCAGCTGTATGGTTTAGTTTTTGTTGTTTCATCTTTCTTTTATTTAATTTAACCATTTAGTTAGCCTTGCTAATTAAATGGTTAGCTTTGCTAACTACTGGTGACAGTCATGCAAAACTCAATTTATAGACAGTTTTGGAAATATACGATTCCAACCGTCGCAGCAATGCTCGTAAACGGTTTGTATCAAATAGTTGATGGCATTTTTATTGGCCGTTATGTTGGCGCTGACGGATTAGCTGGGATCAATGTTGCGTGGCCTATTATCGGTTCGATCCTCGGTATAGGAATGATGATTGGGGTGGGGACTGGCGCGCTGACTTCGATCAAGCAAGGAGAGAACGATCATGAAGGCGCTAAGCGAATCCTAACGACCGGATTGACGTTGTTAGCGGCATTGATGCCGATCGTTGCTACAATATTGTTCTTGTTTTCGGATGAATTTATTCGCTGGCAAGGTGCGGAAGGGCGAGTGTTTGAACTTGCGCTGCAATATTTGCATATTCTGATTGTCGCGTGCGTATTCACGTTGGGTTCTATCGCAGTTCCGTTTTTATTACGCAATGACGACAGCCCGAACTTAGCAACGATTTTGATGGTCATCGGTGCCGTTATTAACATTGTATTAGACTACGTATTTATTGCTTGGTTGGAGTGGGAGTTAACCGGAGCCGCTATTGCCACTGCACTTGCACAATTAGTGGTCACTGTGCTCGGTATTGGTTACTTCTTTACTTCAAAAGCAACATTACGCCTTCGTATCCGCGACTTCAAAGTTCAGGTTGATGCTGCACCAAAGATTATCATGATAGGTACATCAAGTTTCTTTATGTACGCCTACGGCTCTGTGATGGTGGCACTGCACAACTCGTTATTTGCTCAATACGGAAGTGCAATGTTGATCGGAGCGTACGCCATTTTGGGGTACATCGTGACGGTTTACTATCTGATAGCAGAAGGAATTGCGAATGGTATGCAGCCTTTAGTGAGCTTCAACCACGGTGCACGTAATCAGGAGAACATCAGAAAGTTATTAAAGGTCGCGATGGGGACATCTGTGCTTGGTGGGGTGGCGTTCGTTGTTTTGATGAACCTTTTCCCGTACGAACTGGTTGCGGTGTTTAATAATGCTGACCAACAGTTGATTGATAGCACCGTGATCGGGATTCGTTTACACATGTTTGCGTTGTTCTTAGATGGTTTTTTAGTTGTGGCGGCCGCGTACTATCAATCAGTAAACAAAGGCAGCAAAGCTATGTTTGTAACACTAGGCAACATGCTGGTCCAGTTGCCATTCTTATTCATTATGCCGAAACTTTTCGGTGTGACAGGTATTTGGTTAGCTTTCCCATTGTCTAACATTGCATTGAGTTTGGTCGTGATCAGTATGTTGTGGCGAGATGTGAAAAAGCTGCTTAATGAGAGTTCTGTCGAACCAAGGGTGCAAGCCTGCTAACAAAAGCTAACAGATAAAAGCGAGGCTAGGCCTCGCTTTTATCTTTAAGGATTAAATGGTTTTTACTTCTAAGCCCGCTAGTTGATGCCAATAGCCATTGCATTGGCGGCTTTCGAGCTTTTCAGGATTATCGCCGTATTCATTTGAGCGAAAACGCTCTAACTCTGAAAAAGTGTCGATACCAAGAGGGCTTAACCGGACCACATCAACCAGCCCTTTCATAGTAGGTAAGTCATTGATGAGGTTGTAGCAATACCCTGACTGTGTTTGAATGCCGTTAAGGTTAAAGACTTCTTGCCCTTCTTGGCTGCTGACCTGGATACCCGTAGGGTATTTGATACAGCAGGTTTCGCAATCGTCTTTCGCTCGGTTTTCAGCTCGGGCTGTGAAACAGCGAGCGGAATACGCTAAAGGCAAATAACCGTGGCTAAATACCTCAACTTCAAACTTGTTACGAATACCAAGCTCGTCACACTGAACTAAAGTATCGTTTAACCATTCGCGAGATAGCTCGACAGGCATGCACCAACGCATCATACCTTGCTTCAAAAATAAGTTGAGCGTGTGTGCGTTATAAGTATTGATTGCAGGGCCAACGACGAAAGGCACTTTATGCTCTGATGCCAATTGAACAGCAGATACGTCATTTGCTTCAATCGCGAAGTCACCGTTGTCGATGTACTTCTTCATTATGTTTACTTCACTCGGAGCTTCTAGTAGTGCCATTGTTGATAGCACCACTTGCTTGCCAGATGCAGACAGCTCTTTTGCGATTTCAAGCCAATGCGAAGGCTTCATTTCTCGACGTTTTGAACATACGGTTTCCCCAAGATAGATGATGTCCGCGGAGCTTGATTTCGCTTGTTCATAAAACGCTTCGATATCTTGTTTTGGCCAGAAGTACAACAGCGGACCAAGCGCGTATTTCATTGAATTATCCATCTTAACCTCTACTGCCATTTGCGGTGATAAGCACCAAGTGTGGTCTGCGTACCTTCAGACACGTTTGCCAATGCGGCATCCCAAGCCGCTTCGACTTGATAAGCTTCTGGGTTTGCTTGGTAACGGTCAATCGCGGCTCGCCATGTTCGAGTGACTTGTTCTACGTAAGCTGGGCTACGTTGGCGACCTTCAATTTTTACAGACGCCACATTTGCAGCAAATAGTTCTGGCAGCATAGAGAGGGTGTTCAAACTGGTTGGTTCTTCCAGTGCGTGGTAGCGTTTTTTCTCGCCTTCGATTTCTGCTTCGAAACGACCTTTACACAAGGTAGGGTAGCCCGCATTTTCACCGGCGCTGTAGCGATCGATCAAAATGTCGTTAAGGCGGGATTCCAGACCATTTTCTGTTTCTTGCCAGCGAACGTACTTAGCTGGAGAGCATGCTCCCACAGTGTTTGGAGACTCGCCTGTCATATATGACGATAGGTAGCAGCGACCTTCAGACATGATGCAAAGGCTACCAAAAGCAAAGACTTCTAACTCGACATCGCTAGTGATGTTGCGTGAAAGCTGTTTGACCTGATGAATCGATAAAACGCGAGGTAATACTACCCGTTTTACGTTGAAGTTTTGTTTGTAAAAATCAATGGCTGCGACGTTGGTCGCTGATGCTTGCACTGAAAGGTGTAGTTCTAGATCGGGATATTTGCGAGCCGCGTACTCCAGCACTGCAATGTCTGCAACAATCAGCGCGTCTACACCCAGTGCCGCTGCATTGTCTACTGCGTTCGTCCAGCGCTCGAAGCCATTGGGATGAGCGAAGGTATTCAACGCGACATGAATTTTTTTATTGCGGTCATGAACGTATTGCACCGCTTTTTCTAACTTTTTGCCGTTAAAGTTGAGGCCAGCAAAGTGACGGGCGTTGGTATCATCTTTGAAACCAATGTAGACGGCATCGGCACCGCAATCAATCGCAGTTTTTAACGCAGGCAGGTTACCCGCGGGACACAAGAGTTCCATATGCTCACAATCATTGAGAATAAAAAGGTGTCCGCATTTTATGAAGAATTATGAATAGCGAAATTGACCTAAGTTAGGTTTAGCTCAATAAAGTCGATATTTACCCCTTGCGAGTAAGGGTATCGGGTCGGGGTTAGTTCTTGTGACGACGATTCTGTACAAACAGCTCTTCAATTTCATGTTTTGGCTGCGGGCGATAAAAATGGAATCCTTGAATCGCATTACATTGAAGGTTAGAGAGCAGGGTCGCTTGCTGGTGGGTTTCCACCCCCTCGGCAACGACAGTTAAGTCGAGCGACTTACCCAGATTAATGATGTTTTCAATCACAGTGACTTGTTTCGGTAGTGTGTCGATATCATTAATAAAAGCGCGGTCGATTTTTAGCTCGTCAATAGGAAAACGCGCTAAGTAGGAAAGAGAAGAGTAGCCGGTACCAAAGTCATCGATAGAGAGAGCGAAGCCAAGCTTTTTAATCGCATTCAACATTTGCAGTGTATGTTCGCTATCACTCATCACGGCACTTTCGGTTAGCTCGAAGGTAATGCAGCTTGGATCAAGCTCGGTAGTGCGAAGCAGCTTTTCCATAAAGTCGATCAGCTGTGGGTTGCCAAATTGCTCGGGAGAGAGGTTGATGGCGACACGGCCTGGCAGTATGCCTTGTTGCTTCCAACGTTTTACCGTATTGAAAACATCACGCATCACGACACGTCCAAGGTGTTCTATTAACCCAGCGCGCTCGGCGACAGGAATGAATGAGCCAGGACTAATGTACCCTTCGACTGGATGCTTCCAACGAACGAGCGCTTCTGCGCCGTTGATACTGAAGTCTCGCGCGTTAACCTTAGGTTGATACCACACTTCCAAACCGTTCTGCTGCAATGCTTTTTGCAGTTCAATTTCAAGCCACAAACGCATACGCGCTTCTTTGTTCATTTGATCGTTAAATTTGATCAGACGATTTCTACCACGATCTTTGGCTTCATACATCGCAGTATCGGCATTTTGTAGTAGGATTCGCGCATCTTGTCCGTCTTCAGGGTATCGAACGCTACCAATTGAACACGCAAGGCGTTTACTGAAGTGGTGCAAGTCGAAAGGTTGGTTGATCAACGAGATAATGCGATCGGACAAAATTTCAGCCATGCGGGTGTTTTCTGGCTCCGGCAGAATGACGCCAAACTCATCGCCACCCAAATGACCAATAATCGCTTGGTTTGGCAGTAACCGTTTAAGACGGGCCGATACCTCTTGAATCACTTTATCGCCAATATGGTGACCAAGTGAGTCATTAATGTTTTTGAAGTTATCGATATCCAAATAGAACACCAGAAGCGGTGTTTGCTTTTTGATCAGCTGTTCCAAACGTTTGGTGAAGCCAAAGCGGTTGTAGAGTTTGGTGAGCGAGTCAATGTGTATGTCTTCATTCGATGCAGAAGACAGGTTTTTGGGCGCATCATCAGCATCTTGGATTAGGATAATTTGAGATTCGCTACCTAATATCGCCGTGGAATCCGCGTGTAGCTGAACTTTCCGTTCAAAGCCGCATCTTGCACTGGTTAAGCAGACAAAAGGTTTGTCAGAAATTAATGTACTCAATCGATGACTAAATACCTTTTTACTGTTTTCATCGATGAATAAACGACTTAGCTCTTCGCCCAACAATTCATGAGGAGAGTTAAGTCCGAGAAGGCGCGCTGATGCGGGGTTCGCAGAGATGACAATATCATCTTCGATAAGCAGTAAGCCGTCTGGTAGCAGTTGTGTTAACTTCGCAAACTTACTTTCGGACTCTTCTAAGGAGCGAACGAGTATCTGCTTTTCTGAAGTATCGACAGCGTGAAAAACAACAAAGCGAATGTCGTTACCTTCAAAAACTGGCGAAAGACTAAAGTGAAGACTGGTTTCAAGGTCGGTTTCATCGAGCGTGATTTCGGCTTCGACATGTGCCCCTTTAAACGCGCGCTGATAGTATGGTGCAAGCTTCTTATAAAACTGTTCACCCAGCACTTGGCAATCGTTTAAGCCGACGATTTCCTCATGACTTAAACCTGCGATATCGCAGTAACGGTCACTTACCATTCGATAATTGTGTTTTTTATCAAGAATGGCAAAGAAGAAAGGGCTATTTGAGGTTAGCGTGGCAAACCAATGTTTTAATTGCTGGGAAGGCATTAGGGTATTACCGATCTCCAATGAGCCAGATTATTCGTCCGTGTATAAAAAGCGACACCCTGATAAGCCTGCGGCGATCTACCACCAAGCCAAAGTGTTACTTGCCATTAAAGGGCTCGCGGTTTTAGCTGTGCAGTCGACAATCACATGGATACGCTCAGATAACTATAACTTTGAAAATACGGTTGTAAAAGTGTTTATCCACCTGTTCGCATCAATAATACACGTAAGTTCAAAAAAAGAAGCGTTAGTGAGCAATAAACCACCAATCTAAAATAAGCACTTTATTGATACATAACAGTAATCTCATCGCCACGATTGCTTAATATAAGCAACCTAATGACAAAGTAACGGATAATGAACGTGTTAAACAAGATTCGCAGTCAACTAGTAAAGAACGCAGCTAATATTTTGCGTTCTCCAGTCCAGTTATTACCACAGCCAATTCAGCAAAAAGCGTTGCTAGAAGGGCTAAAAATGGTGTTTAAAGAAGCCTTGGAAGATGGTGACTTTGAGTTCCTTGAAGACAAGTGGTTAAAAGTTGCGATTAAAGACTTGAACTTAGCATGGTACATCAGCTATCAAGACGAAAAATTGGTGGTAGCTGAAAAACCAGTTCAGGAAGATGTGAGTTTTAGTGGTAATCTAAACGACCTAGTACTGATTGCTGGTCGTAAAGAAGACCCTGACACACTGTTCTTCCAACGTCGCCTTTCAATTGAAGGTGATACTGAGCTTGGCTTAGAAGTGAAAAACTTAATGGACAGTGTCGACTTAGAGCAGTTACCGAAAGCAATGCAAGTCGCTTTGAATCAATTGGCTGATTTTGTTCAGAAAGGAGTTCAAGCGCCTGCACAACCAACCGGAGTAGCGAATGCTTATTCGAACTGAAGCCCCAGCGGACATTCTTACCATTGACCGCTTATTGAAACACGCCTTCCCGACGGAAGCTGAAGCTGAGCTTGTGATGCGTTTGCGCGAAAACAGCAAATTCACGCTTTCCTTAGTCGCGTGTACAGATGAGGGAGAGGTGATAGGCCATGCTTTATTTAGCCCTGTGACCTTAAATGGTGAAGATTTGTCATGGCAAGGGCTAGCGCCATTAGCTGTTCATGAAGATTACCGTCGCCAAGGCATCGCTGCAGAGTTGATCAAAGAAGGTTTTGATTCACTGCGTGATTTTGGTTACCCAGTGTGTGTGGTGTTGGGCGATCCTGATTATTACGCGCGCCAGGGTTTTCAATCATGCGACGAGATGGGCTTTGAATGTGCTTGGGATGTCCCTAAAGGTGCATTTCGAGTCGCAGAGTTGGTCGAAGGTCAATGTGCTGGACGCTCCGGACGCATAGACTATGCGCCAGAGTTCTCTGAACTGTAAATGAAAGAAGCCCACGACTAAGTGGGCTTCTTTCTTATTCACTGAAAACTGAGATAGGGAGGTTAGGATGACTGGTTACTTTTCTTTTTGCCCCAGACCTCTATTTTCGCTTTTTACTTACCCCTAGCAGGCTAAGTTTTGTGCTTCCCCAGCTACTGTAAGTCATTTCAATCCGTTTTAGCTTGGCTTCTTTTGTACCTGGAAGGCTCCAGGCACGAGTCGACAATCCGCTTGTTAGTACGCCCATAGAGGAAAGCTTTTTCTCACTACCATCTGTCATGACGACTTTTAAACCATTCATGTCTACCGTTCCTTGCACACATTTTAGTTTTATTTTACTGAAGCTTCGGTTTCGGAATAGGCTATTTGGTGTCACGGTATCTGTTTCTGTATGAAAGTTAACGGTTTTCGTTGCAATCAGCTCCCACTCATCGCTGTTATTAGCAAAAACACTCACGCTGGTGGCGGCTACCAGTGTGCAAAGTAGTAGCGTATTTAAGAATTTCAGAATGTACCTCATATGTCATACCCAATGTGTGGCCGTTGGCAAAACGCTATGTTCAGGAATATCCAAATCATCTCATTGTGTTCAGGTGTTCCTTGAAGTCCTTTAGGTATAATCGCGATAATTTGATAGGATTGCCCTCGTTCAAATAGGTGACGGAAAATGTCAATTAACGAGAAACAGTATTTACGTGAAATGGGGATCAGCACATGGGAGCTGGTACACCCTGAAAGACTGGAAGGCTATCAATCGCCATTATTGGATTTGCAAAGTTCATGTAAACTCCTATTGGTATCGCCAATATGTCCAGAAAACGAGACGGCATTGATGTTTGAGCGCGTATTAAAAAGCATTAAGCTCACGCTTGATGATGCGCTACACCTAGAGCCTGAGCGCTTATCCATGCTGGGTGAACATCAGCTAGAGTGGGTGTGGTTTGCAGGCTGTGAGGCTGATCAAAGCATCAAGGCAAAGCACCTGACCTCGCCACTATTACAAGATATTGATGGTAATAACGAACAGCGCCGCGCATTGTGGCAACAAATCTGTTCGTACTCTTCTTAACGGAGCTAATGCGTGACAATTGAAATTACGCCGATGCGTGCAGAGCACCTCGACCAAGTTTGGCAAATCGAGCAGCAAGCACATTCTCACCCTTGGGCCGAATCTTTGGTTCGTGACTTATCCAGTCGCGGTGCTTGCCATCATGTGATGCTGGAAGGCTCTCAAGTGGTTGGTTACTTCTATGGACAGAATATTGTTGGAGAAGTGACACTATTAAATATTGCAGTAGCGCCTTCTCAACAGGGCAGAGGGCTAGGGCAAAAATTGCTGGACGCGTTTATTGAATACTGTGAACAAGCCAAAGCAGAGAGTGCTTGGTTAGAAGTGCGTGAAAGTAATCACCCAGCTATCCATATTTATGAGCAAGCAGGTTTTAATGAAGTGGACCGTCGTTACAACTATTACCCAGCTAAATCGGGAAATGGTAAGGAAGACGCCATTATCATGAGTTACTTATTTTTGAGTTAGTTTTAGGCCGTTACTAATTACCTCATCAACACTTATGCTTTAAATGCGTATCCGGATTCGAGGCTTTTGAATATGTAATAATAATTTTTTGAATTTTTACATCTCTTTGTGTGGAGCTGGCTTTCCCTTGTTAGTTGCAGGTAAAGGCTGGTGAGCCGAGTAAATTCAGTTCATGTCTTTCCAGTTTGCTAGCACAGCGATAATAAGCGAGAATACCGCACAATATCGAATAGTAGATATGCTTGCCTATTTTGTGAGCATGAAAGTAATTTAGAAGATTAACTAATGTCAAATCCCCTTTTTTTAGGCGAAGTGTCTAAGCGCAGAACGTTCGCTATTATTTCTCACCCGGATGCGGGTAAAACCACCATTACTGAAAAAGTCCTTTTATTCGGAAACGCGATCCAAAAAGCAGGTACGGTTAAAGGTCGTGGTAACGCACAGCACGCAAAATCAGACTGGATGGAAATGGAAAAAGAACGTGGTATCTCGGTAACCACTTCTGTAATGCAGTTCCCTTACAATGACTGTCTGGTAAACCTACTTGATACGCCTGGACACGAAGACTTCTCGGAAGATACATACCGTACGTTAACGGCAGTAGACTCGTGTTTGATGGTTATTGATGCGGCGAAAGGTGTCGAGGATCGTACACGTAAGCTGATGGAAGTAACGCGTCTGCGTGACACGCCAATCGTAACCTTCATGAACAAACTTGACCGTGACGTTCGTGATCCAATGGAAGTATTGGACGAGGTAGAAAACGAGTTGGGCATGATGTGTGCGCCAATTACATGGCCAATCGGCTGTGGTAAAGAATTTAAAGGTGTGTACCACATTCACCGTGATGAAACGATTTTATACGAATCAGGTCACGGTCATGAGATTCAAGAAGTTCGAATCATCAAAGGTCTCGATAACCCAGAGCTTGATGAAAAAGTTGGTGCAGGCCTTGCGGAAAGTGTTCGAGAAGAGCTTGAGCTTGTCATGGGTGCTTGCCCTGAGTTTGATTTGGAAATGTTCCTAACCGGTGATCTTACGCCAGTTTACTTCGGTACTGCATTAGGTAACTTTGGTGTGGATCATATGCTAGACGGTCTAACTGAATGGGCTCCAGCGCCGAAAACTCGTCAAGCGGTTGAACGTGAAGTTGAAGCGACTGAAGAGAAGTTCTCTGGTTTCGTATTTAAGATCCAAGCGAACATGGACCCAAAACACCGCGACCGTATCGCATTCATGCGTATTGTATCGGGCACTTACACGCAAGGTATGAAGATGAACCACGTTCGTCTTGGCAAGCAAGTGAGTATCTCTGATGCAGTAACCTTTATGGCTGGTGACCGTGCACGTGCAGAACACGCTTACGCCGGTGACATCATTGGTCTACACAACCACGGCACTATTCAGATTGGTGATACCTTTACGCAAGGTGAATCACTGAAGTTCTCTGGTATTCCGAACTTCGCTCCGGAACTATTCCGTCGTATTCGCCTGAAAGATCCATTAAAGCAGAAGCAGCTTCTCAAAGGTTTGGTTCAGCTATCAGAAGAAGGTGCGGTACAGGTATTCCGTCCTCTACAGAACAACGATCTGATCGTTGGTGCCGTTGGTGTACTTCAGTTCGATGTTGTTGTGGCTCGTTTGAAATCTGAGTATAACGTTGAAGCGATTTATGAAGGCATTAACGTTGCAACTGCTCGTTGGGTTGAGTGTGGTGATGCGAAGAAACTGGATGAGTTCCAACGCAAGAATCAAGCGAACTTAGCATTGGATGGTGGTGATAACCTAACGTATATCGCTCCAACAATGGTTAACTTAAACTTGGCGAAAGAGCGTTTCCCTGACGTTGATTTCCGTGCGACGCGTGAGCACTAATTTGCGCGGTTAGGGTAAGCCTTAACGCAAACTAGATTTTAAAACGCCCTTGGCTATAAACTTAGCCAAGGGCGTTTTTATATAAGGATAAGATATGAATTGGTTTAAACGTGGGCTAAAGCGTTACGACAACTGGTGTAAAGAGATGGGGTTAACTCCCGATCAGAAACGCAGTTGTGTCCCATATCGAAAAGACCCAGCCCATCAAACTGAAGAGAAGAGTGAAGCCCAACCATCCTCTGATTTTCTGCCCGCAGATACAGATAAAAAGCGTCAAGATGAAGCTCTTTGATACGCACTGCCACTTTGATTTTGATGTGTTTCAAGATGACTTTGCACATCAACTTGAGCTTGCTCAAACGCAAGGCGTCGCAAGAATTTTGATTCCTTCCGTCGGTCCGCAAAACTGGGCTCGTATTCAAACTTTGGCAGAGCAACATGCCAATTTGTATTATGCGCTCGGCTTTCATCCGTATTTTCTTGAAGATAACGTTGAGCAGCACCTTACAGAGCTAGAAGGCTATCTAAATCAAAAAGGGCAGCAGTGCGTGGCAATAGGAGAGTGTGGTTTAGATTTTGCCATTGATGTTGATCCACAGTTGCAAGAAAAGATACTTGAAGTTCAATTTGAGCTGGCTAGACGCTTCGAACTCCCAGTTATTTTACATAGCCGAAAAGCGCACAATCGCCTCATTCAAATGGTGAAAGCGGCGAATCTCCCTAGAGGTGGTGTGCTACACGCTTTTTCTGGGAGTTATCAGCAAGCCATGGAGTGGGTCAAATTAGGTTTTTTTATCGGTGTAGGAGGAACGATTACCTACCCAAGAGCCAAGAAAACACGCGACGCAATTCAAAAATTACCACTCGAAAACTTAGTAATCGAAACAGACGCACCAGATATGCCTATACTTGGATATCAAGGGGAGTCAAATCACCCAGCCAAACTCATTCACGTCTTTAATGAGCTCGTAGAGTTGCATAACGGCCGAAAGCAATCGATTGCCTCTCAACTGTGGAAAAATAGCAATTTTGCTTTCTCGATATGTGAATAAAATCTAAAGATGTGGTTTGAAATCGAAAACGTTTTCCTGCTTATTGTGAATTAACTCACAAAGCTGGTTGAATCAATCATGAATCTTATAGGAAAGTGTGAGGCTGGCATTACTTTAATTGATTCTGCATGAGTATAATTGCCCCCGCTTTATAGCTCCATTTTGTAACACGCCAATAAATAACTTATAAGGAAGTCATAAACTATGAGCCTGTTTATGAGCCTAATCGGTATGGTAGTGCTTCTTGCGATTGCAGTGGCATTTTCTAACAACCGAAAAGCTATCAACTTTAGAACTGTGGGTGGCGCATTCGCTATCCAATTCGCATTAGGTGCATTTGTTCTGTATGTACCTTGGGGCCGTGATCTACTAAACGGTTTCTCTTCAGGTGTTTCTAACGTTATCAACTACGGTAACGATGGTTCATCATTCCTGTTCGGTGGTCTTGTTTCTGACAAGATGTTCGAAGTATTCGGCGGCGGCGGTTTCATCTTCGCATTCCGTGTTCTTCCTACACTGATCTTCTTCTCTGCACTGATTTCAGTTCTTTACTACATTGGCGTTATGCAATGGGTTATCAAGATTCTTGGTGGCGCACTACAAAAAGCGCTAGGCACTTCTCGTGCGGAATCAATGTCAGCGGCAGCTAACATTTTCGTAGGTCAAACTGAGGCACCTCTAGTTGTTCGCCCATTCGTTCCAAAAATGACTCAATCAGAGCTATTCGCGGTAATGTGTGGTGGTCTAGCTTCTGTTGCTGGTGGTGTACTAGCTGGTTACGCATCTATGGGTGTTCCACTAGAGTACCTAGTTGCGGCATCATTCATGGCAGCACCAGGTGGTCTACTGTTCGCTAAAATCCTTCACCCAGAGACTGACCAGCCTCACGAAAGTATCGAAGAAGCGATGGACGGCGGTGACGACAAACCAGTTAACGTAATCGACGCAGCTGCGGGCGGTGCGGCTTCTGGTCTACAACTTGCGCTTAACGTAGGTGCAATGCTAATCGCATTCGTTGGTCTAATCGCGCTAATCAACGGTATGCTAGGTGGCATCGGTGGTTGGTTCGGCATGCCAGAACTAACACTAGAGCTAATCCTAGGTTACGCGTTCTCTCCACTAGCATTCCTAATCGGTGTTCCATGGGCAGAAGCTGTAACAGCTGGTTCATTCATCGGTCAGAAAATCGTAGTGAACGAATTCGTTGCTTACTTGAACTTCACACCATATCTAGGTGAAAACGCTCAAGTAATCGCGGCAACTGGTGAAGTAATGTCTGAGAAGACAACAGCTATCATCTCATTCGCACTATGTGGTTTCGCGAACCTTTCTTCTATCGCGATTCTACTTGGTGGTCTAGGTAGCCTTGCACCAAACCGTCGTAGTGACATCGCTCGCATGGGTGTTAAAGCAGTTCTTGCAGGTACGTTGTCTAACCTTATGGCAGCGACAATTGCAGGCTTCTGCTTAAGCCTTGCAGCACTATAATTAGAATCGGTTCTTAATATATAGACGCCGTTTTACATCATGCCCTGTAGCAAGAGATTGCTGCGGGGCATTTTTCGTTTTTCGGGCTCCAAAATTTCATCGGGTGTTTGCCTTAGTCGAGGTATTACGCAGTCAATGGAATAGGGGCTAGGAAATTTTGAGATACAAACCGTTTGCGCTCTATTTGGTGCTACAGTTTTGCGGTGAAACTCTATAATGTATTAATCACAGGATAGTGGTTAAGCTTGATTCTTAATCACGTAATGAATATTACATAATCGATGGGCAAATGAATTGCCCTGCAATATCAGATCTAATAGGCGTTTTGCTTTGTGATGTGATATTAAAGACACCGCAATCATAGATTGTTGTGCCATAGGCCAAACTGGTACTGTGCGGTGACAAGGATAGCAATTGGCATATGATAAATTTTCGCTGTATATGCCGAGTCTTCAGGGAACCAAGTCCGTTCATTAATAGACTGTTTAGCCATTTACTCACATTGTCTCGACTTGTTGATTATAGTTAAAGACGTGATGTAAGGCTGAGTAGTGAATTTTTTGAATATTGATCGGAGATAGAAATGAGCGATTTAAAAGCAGCAGCGCTACGTGCACTTAAACTTATGGACCTAACTACGTTGAATGACGATGACACTGATGCAAAAGTGATCTCACTATGTCATGACGCGAAAACAGCAGTAGGCAACACAGCTGCAATTTGTATTTACCCTCGCTTTATTCCTATTGCTAAGAAGACACTTCGTGAGCAAGGTACGCCAGAGGTTCGTATTGCAACAGTAACGAACTTCCCACATGGTAACGACGACATTGAAATCGCAGTTGCTGAAACAAAAGCGGCGGTTGCTTACGGTGCAGACGAAGTTGACGTAGTTTTTCCTTACCGCGCGCTAATGGCGGGTGATGAGAAAGTAGGCTTCGAACTAGTTAAGCAATGTAAAGAAGCTTGTGGTGACATTCTTCTTAAAGTGATCATCGAAACAGGTGAACTAAAAGAAGAAGCACTAATCAAGAAAGCATCTCAAATCTGTATTGAAGCAGGTGCTGACTTCATTAAAACTTCAACTGGTAAAGTGCCAGTAAACGCAACACCAGAATACGCTCGCATGATGCTTGAAGTTATTCGCGACATGGGTGTTGCAGAAACTGTTGGTTTCAAACCAGCAGGTGGTGTGCGCACTGCTGAAGACGCAGCAGCATACCTAGCAATGGCTGACGAAATCCTAGGTGACAACTGGGTTGATGCTCGTCACTACCGTTTTGGTGCGTCTAGCCTGCTAACCAACCTACTAAATACATTAGAAGTATCGGACGACGTCGCTGATCCAACAGCGTACTAATTCCAATAATACGTCTGAACGGTAGCACCTAAACGGGTGCTACCAAACCTCTTCTATCCTACTACAACCATGGCTCAAAAGAGCTTGGGAGGCACTAATGTATTTACCACAAGAAATCATTCGTAAAAAACGTGACGGTGAAGTACTTACCGCAGACGAAATCAACTTCTTTATTCAAGGCGTAGCGAACAACACGGTATCTGAAGGTCAGATTGCGGCGTTTGCTATGACGATTTTCTTTAATGAAATGACCATGGATGAGCGCATCGCCTTAACGTGTGCAATGCGTGATTCGGGCATGGTTATCGACTGGAGCCACATGAACTTCGGTGGTCCAATTGTCGACAAACACTCAACCGGTGGTGTGGGTGACGTAACTTCTTTAATGCTTGGCCCAATGGTGGCAGCGTGTGGCGGTTTCGTACCTATGATCTCTGGCCGCGGTCTTGGTCATACAGGCGGTACGCTGGATAAACTTGAATCTATCCCTGGTTACAACATTACGCCGAGCAACGATGTTTTTGGTCAAGTAACCAAAGACGCTGGTGTGGCGATCATCGGTCAAACTGGTGACCTTGCTCCTGCGGATAAGCGTGTTTACGCGACTCGTGATATTACCGCAACGGTAGACAATATCTCCCTGATTACGGCGTCGATCCTTTCTAAGAAACTGGCGGCGGGTCTGGAATCGCTAGTGATGGACGTAAAAGTGGGTTCAGGTGCATTTATGCCAACTTACGAAGCGTCTGAAGAGCTAGCAAAATCAATCGTTGCGGTAGCAAACGGTGCTGGCACTAAAACTACGGCAATTCTTACGGACATGAACCAAGTATTGGCGTCTTCAGCGGGTAACGCAGTGGAAGTTCGTGAAGCGGTTCGTTTCTTAACGGGTGAATACCGTAATCCTCGTCTACTTGAAGTGACCATGGCTTCATGTGCTGAAATGTTAGTACTTGGCAAGCTTGCTGAGAACACAGAAGACGCACGCGCAAAACTGATGGAAGTGCTGGATAACGGCAAAGCGGCTGAGTGCTTCGGCAAGATGGTTGCCGGTTTAGGCGGCCCTGCGGACTTCGTAGAAAACTACGACAACTACTTAGAAAAAGCAGCAATCATTAAGCCAGTTTACGCAACAGAAACGGGCATTGTCTCTGCAATGGATACACGTGCTATCGGCATGGCTGTGGTTGCTATGGGTGGTGGTCGTCGTGTTGCTACTGATGAAATCGACTACGCAGTTGGTTTCGACGAGTTCATCCGCCTAGGTGAGGTCGCAGACAGTGATAAACCTCTTGCGGTCATCCACGCTCGCACTGAAGAGCAATGGGAAGAAGCGGCAAAAGCACTGCGCAGTGCAATCAAAGTAGGTGGTGAATACACACCAACTCCAGAGGTTTACCGCCAAATTCGTGCAGAAGATATCTAATAGAACAAGTAATTACACAAGGCCTACTCAACCATAATAAAAAGCCGAGTGGGCCTAAGGAACGAGCAATGAAAAGAGCATTTATTTTAGTACTAGACTCATTCGGTATCGGTGCAACTGCCGATGCTAAAGAATTTGGTGATGTAGGTTCAGACACACTAGGTCACATCGCTGACCAATGTGACAAAGGCTTAGCAGATAACGACAATCGCCAAGGTGCACTTCGCCTTCCAAATCTATCGAAACTTGGTTTGGCAATGGCGCATAAAGAATCGACAGGTCGCTTCGCACCTGGACTAGACGCAGACGCTGAAATCATTGGTGCATACGGTCATGCAGCAGAGCTTTCTTCAGGTAAAGACACGCCGTCTGGTCACTGGGAAATCGCAGGTGTTCCTGTTCTGTTTGACTGGGGTTACTTCACTGACAAAGCAAACAGCTTCCCGAAAGAATTGACTGACCGCATTCTTGAGCGTGCAGGTCTTGACGGTTTCCTAGGTAACTGTCACGCGTCTGGTACTCAAGTTCTTGACGATCTTGGTGAAGAGCACATGAAGACTGGCAAACCAATCTTCTACACGTCTGCTGACTCTGTATTCCAAATCGCATGTCACGAAGAGACTTTCGGTCTAGACCGTCTACTAGAGCTTTGCCAAATCGCACGTGAAGAGCTAGAAGATTACAACATTGGTCGTGTTATCGCGCGCCCATTCGTTGGTGCTGGTAAAGGTCAATTTGAGCGTACAGGTAACCGTCGTGATCTTTCTGTAGAGCCACCATCAGCAACGGTTCTTCAGAAGCTCGTTGATGAGAAGCAAGGCAACGTGGTTTCTATTGGTAAGATTGCTGATATCTACGCAAACTGCGGCATCACTAAGAAAGTGAAAGCGACAGGTATCCCTGCATTGTTCGAAGCAACGCTAGAGCAAATCAAAGAAGCGGGCGACAACACGATCGTATTCACTAACTTTGTAGACTTCGACTCAGCTTACGGTCACCGTCGTGACGTAGCGGGTTACGCAGCGGCACTTGAGTACTTCGATGATCGTATCAACGAAGTGCTAGAGATTATGGAAGAAGACGATGTGCTTATCCTAACGGCAGACCACGGCTGTGACCCAACATGGCCAGGTACTGACCATACTCGTGAGCACATCCCAGTATTGGTTTATGGTCAAAAAGTACCAGCTGGTTCTCTTGGCCGCCGCGAAAC
Organism: Vibrio sp. Vb1574; assembly: GCF_033338675.1. Classification (NCBI taxonomy): domain Bacteria; kingdom Pseudomonadati; phylum Pseudomonadota; class Gammaproteobacteria; order Vibrionales; family Vibrionaceae; genus Vibrio; species Vibrio sp. Vb1574. The sequence goes on along the minus strand of NZ_JAWOTC010000001.1, from coordinate 175,042 downwards.
ATTCGCAGATATCGGTCAAACATTGGCAAGTTACTTCGGTACTTCTCCAATGGATTACGGTAAGAACTTCCTATAATTAGTTAGGTTTTTGAAAACTAGGAGCTTGATAGCTCCTAGTTTTATGTTTGCAGTATGTAAATGCTGCTTGTCGGAAATGAGAATACTCTGGCTTATATCGCCTTAAGCGCGGAGCGCTAGAGAAAGGTTAAGGAAAAGAAAATGGCAACTCCACATATCAATGCTGAAATGGGTGCATTTGCAGACGTCGTACTGATGCCTGGTGATCCACTACGTGCAAAATACATCGCAGAGACTTTCCTTGAAGATGTCGTTCAAGTGTGTGACGTTCGTAATATGTTTGGTTACACAGGTACATACAAAGGCCGTAAGATCTCGGTAATGGGCCACGGTATGGGTATCCCATCATGCTCGATTTACGCGACTGAACTAATCAAAGACTTCGGCGTGAAGAAAATCATCCGTGTTGGCAGCTGTGGCGCAGTGAATGAAGACATCAAAGTGCGTGATGTTGTGATCGGCATGGGTGCATGTACTGACTCTAAAGTGAACCGTATCCGCTTTAAAGGTCATGACTTCGCGGCAATCGCAGACTACAACATGGTTCGTGCGGCAGAAGACGCTGCAAAAGCTCGCGGTATTGACGTTAAAGTTGGTAACCTATTCTCAGCAGAGCTTTTCTACACGCCAGATCCAGAAATGTTCGATGTAATGGACAAGTACGGCATTGTTGGTGTTGAAATGGAAGCGGCTGGTATTTACGGTGTTGCGGCAGAATACGGTGCAAAAGCTCTGACAATCTGTACGGTTTCTGATCATATCAAGACTGGCGAACAGACTACATCTGACGAGCGTCAAACGACATTCAACGACATGATGCTAATCGCACTAGATTCAGTATTGCTTGGTGACGAAGAGTAAGCGACGAAGAGTCATTCTATTTTTCGCTCTCAAGAGCTAAAAAAACAGCCCACACATTGCGGGCTGTTTTTATATGAGTTGTTAGCGCTACCTAGTTACTTGGTTAGCAGCAGGTTTGGCGCTTTTTTACGACGTATCGGTTGTCGACGTAAAATCAAGATGAACAACATACCACAGACAAAGCTCATTAAGACCATCATGTACATATAACGATCGCTCTTGCGATAGTGGTGGTCAGAAATAGCCGTCACCCGGCCCGTCTCAAAGGTCACGCGAACAAAACCGATAAGCGCACCATCTGCAAAAACTGGTTCAACCAACTGCTGGCGACCAATGGAAGCTGTTGCCAAAGGCGTATCCAGGCCAAGAACTTCGCGTACCGATAATGCCTCTTCACTAGACGCTAAACGTACACCCTGTGCATCGTAGATTGTTGCATCAAACACTAAACGGTCTTGTGCTAGCTGGTTTGTTAGCTGAAGTAATCGTTCTTGATCTTTAGTTAAAATCATCTCACTGGCAGAAAGAGACGCCTGTGAAATCAAAACTTTGGTGAGCGTTTCAAGCTGTTGTGCTTGAATTTTCTCATTACCCTTACTGATCACAACACTGTTTTTTATTGTGATAAACAACATCACACACAGTAGGATTAGTGCCAGAATTCTTAGGGCATTCCTTACTGAGAACAAAGATTCACTCATGCTCTTTACTCATCCATTTAAAATAAAACAAAGACTTGCCTTTTTAGTTTGTTGAGGTAACGTTTTAGCAAAGTCATAAGGGATTATATACATGGACGCGTCAAAAAGCTTGCCTATCAGAAAACATACGACACTTTTAAAACGATTACCCGAGACTCGATTTGCCTCCCAATTAGATAAAGCAAAAGCAAACTGGATCGTATTTGCTGAGTACCTTTCGCCAAGTCACTTCGAAGACATTGATTTCTTCACCGGCTTTTACAACCCAATACTAGAAACGTGGAAAGTTGGCCAATATGAAGTAGCCCTGATGGCCGGAGAGTTGACTCCTCAACATGAAACGATCTTACAAAGTCTCAACCTAGATTACGCCTCGCTTAATGAAGTGCCCGATCTATCAACCCAAGGGTTGATTGTATTTGATATGGATTCAACGGCGATCCAGATAGAGTGTATTGATGAAATCGCGAAACTGGCAGGAGTAGGGGATGAGGTCGCTGAAGTCACTGAACGTGCCATGCAAGGTGAGCTGGATTTTGAGCAAAGTTTACGTCAGCGAGTTGGTAAGCTCAAAGGTGCCGATGAATCAATTCTTGAACAAGTTCGTTCCCAGTTACCATTCATGCCGGACTTTGAAGCGCTAATTGCGACGTTGAAAGCCTTGGGCTGGAAAACAGCGATTGCCTCCGGTGGTTTTACTTACTTCTCTGATTACATCAAAGATAAAGTCGACTTAGACTTTGCTCGCTCCAATCAATTAGAAATTATTGACGGCAAACTCACGGGTAAAGTACTTGGCGATGTGGTAACGGCGCAGATGAAGTCTGACATTCTAGTGGAACTGGCGGATGAATATGAAATTGAGCAGCACAACACGGTTGCTGTCGGTGATGGCGCTAATGATCTTGTGATGATGTCGGTGGCAGGATTAGGGATTGCGTATCACGCAAAACCAAAAGTGGAAGCTCAAGCGCAATCAGCGATTCGCTTTGCAGGGTTGGGCGGTGTGCTCTGTATTTTATCTGGCGCATTGGTGAAGCAGCAAAAGGTCAGCTGGAAAGCTAAACCTTAACCATCCATTCAAAAACACCGCCAGAAAGGCGGTGTTTTTTTTCAATTTGGTATGACTTTGAATTTACTCGGTTAACTCCAATCTAATTACAACCTCTTCAGTAATGTCTTCAAATTCACTGTAACCAACGAGCGCTGTTAACTCTTTTTCTAACTTGCTCGCTTGATGTACGCCAAATTGGGTTAAGTCACTTAAATCTTGTTGCAGTAATGATGTCATCGGATCGAAAATTGGCGCAGTAGAAAGGCGAATCACGTAAAAGTCACCCATCATTCGCGCTTTCTTTATAAATTGAATCCGCTCTTTTACGCTGTTGAACTCTTGATGAAGCTTTGACTCAATGCCTGTAATTTTATTGCCTACTTTTGCGGCGCTTATGTAGATATCCTGATGTCTGGCTTGAGCACCTTCTACACGTTTTATTGGCTCTGCGATTAATGTGCTTGTCCGGCCTTTAAAGATAGGTTCAAGTGACAACAGTTGGTCATGCCCAAGACGGGCAAAAAGCTCAATGTGTTTAGGTAGCGGCAAGTTCACCCCGATAACGGGGGTTTTGATTGAAGATGACGTACTCTTACTGATAAAAATGGGCGTGCTCAGCGTACGCGAGAGCAACATGCAGTGCAGCCTTTCAAGTAGAGCATTACTTGGTAGCGTCTCTTTTTGCGGGATTAGCTTGTCTTGATTGTGCTCGATAATGCTGTTGAAAAAAGCGATTACCTTCATGGTTTGGCTGCTTTCATCAATAACTAGCTGCACGCTACAACCGTCTGGGCTTACACGAATTACTCGGTATGGCACCGACATTAACGGCAATTTTTTATCGTAGAGTTGTAATTCTCGAAAGTTGATTCTTACCTCTTGCCCAGAACGTAACATCGTAGGCTCACTTAGCCTAATTCCGAGTCCTCGTTTGGAAAGGTCAACAGTACAGCCGCCTGTTTTAGTTTGTCCTGAGTACAACTCTAAAGGTGTTTTAAAACGATAACGAGGCTCTTTTCGACGAGACTTTGCATCAAAATAAATGCCCTTTGGATTGCCGATAACTCTTCTCGGATGACGAAACGCGTTTAACGTATTAGCGGGTAAGCGCGGCTTTTCAGTTAGCAGGTAATCCTGCCCTGATTTTTCGTCAGCAATTTCTTGCAAAATACCAATATGAGTCAGTGATTGAGACGTTTCTGCTAACTCTGGAGAGAAAGCTGCTAGGTCTTCCTGTTCTTGCTCAGATAGTTCAAAGATTGAAATTCTAAAGGCGCGCCAACTCTCTCGTTTGCCACCTAAATGCCAAAATAGCTGGCGCTGTTCGCGAGTTGCTTCAGGGCGAAACATCGAATAGAAATAGGTTCGATTCTCGTGCTCGTGAGTAAATGAATAAAGGACATTGGTTGTTCCTTTCACACCAGGCTTAATGAGTGACGCGATGCGTTGCTCGTTGAATAAGGAACCAAACATTTGCTGGTTTCTCTCATCGTGCCAGTATTGCCAAAGCTTTTGATTGTTTGGCGTTAACATTGCTAATTTTAGGTCACTACCATCAAAGAATAGAGGCAAGCTGCTGGTGTGCTTTAGTGCGATGTGCTCATAACCGCGAGTTCGAGCTCGAATAATCTTGTCTTGATTGTCGTGACGAGCCCTTTTAGCAGCACTGTTGAGCGCTTCATCTATCACTCTGGTGACGACATTGGTGTCAGTTAAGCGTATGGTTCTGAGGTATCGAACTGAGTCATTTTCGTAACAGTCATCAACCGCGAGTATGCGGTATGCAAGCGGTTTCTCTATACCTGCAACGTTAGATTTGCTGGCAAATTCAGTAAACGTGACCTGAATAATTTCCCCAAGGTTATATTTAAATGCGCTAGGGACTTTGAACTTTGCGCCAGAGCTAGATAAATCAATGCTTAATCCATGAAGAAGCTGTCCTTTAGAACGGCAAATTTCAACTTGAGATTGGACTTTCAAGCGTTTTTCTTGGCGCTTTAAATCGTAGCCTAGGTGAACGGGTTCTGCTAAGAACGGGCTTTTAGGATCCGTTAACGATTGCGTTTTTTGCTGAGTAAGGCGCTTGCTCATTACGCGAAAGTTATTTCGCGTGTTGACCAATGCTTCCCACATTCCTTCCGTGTAGCAGCCAAACTTTTTGATGTTTTTATGGTAAGCGTTGAAAGCAACATCATCCAACCAATGTGGAATGCCATCCAAAATATACTCGCGACATTCGCCTTGAACGCGACCTCGCAAATCAATGCTTTTTTTGCATGGAGCCATTAAGCGGTTAAGTTCCATTTTAACCAAAATTTTGGCCGAAGGCGGCTCTTCCTCGGTCAGTTGGCCAAGGACAAAGTCAAAGTCATTCGTACCGTAAACGGGAATGAGTCGTTCTGCGAGCGAGAGAATTTCAGATTGCTGCATTATTTCTGTTAGAGTATGTCGTTACTTTAAATTGTATCGGCTAAGCGAAGTAATACTTAAGTATATCAATAGTTCATTTCAGTTCAGGTCTGACTTGGCTGTGCTTAGTCACATTTGTAGAAAAAATTGAGGCATCATGGCGAAAGCAAAACGAGCGTATGTTTGTAATGATTGTGGCGCGGACTTTCCCCGTTGGCAGGGGCAGTGTAACGCATGTGGTGCATGGAATACGATAACAGAAGTACGTATCGCTGCATCGCCAACCGTTGCTCGCAATGAACGCTTAAGCGGCTACGCTGGTTCCGCAACAGAAGCTACGGTTCAAACGCTATCCGAAATTGATCTGCAAGAAGTACCTCGCTTCACCAGTGGGTTTAAAGAGCTTGACCGCGTCTTGGGTGGTGGTGTTGTGCCAGGTGCCGCAATTTTGATTGGTGGTAACCCTGGTGCAGGTAAATCAACCCTTCTGTTGCAAACCATGTGTAGTTTATCTGCGCAAATGCCAACGCTTTACGTAACCGGTGAAGAGTCATTACAGCAGGTGGCAATGCGTGCTTCCCGATTGGGCTTGCCGAAAGATCATTTAAAAATGCTATCGGAAACGAACGTCGACAAAATTTGCCAAATCGCCGAAAAAGAGCAGCCTCGTATAATGGTAATAGACTCGATTCAGGTGATGCACGTTTCTGATGTTCAATCGTCGCCTGGCAGTGTTGCTCAGGTACGTGAATCTGCGACGGCTCTGACACGATACGCAAAACAGAATAATGTTGCGGTATTTATTGTTGGTCACGTAACAAAAGATGGTACCCTTGCGGGCCCCAAAGTTCTTGAACACATTATCGACTGTTCGGTACTACTCGATGGTGGAACGGATAGCCGATTCCGCACTTTGCGTAGTCATAAAAACCGTTTTGGTGCTGTGAATGAGCTTGGTGTATTTGCAATGACAGGCCAAGGATTGAAGGAAGTGAGTAACCCATCAGCGATCTTCCTTTCTCGTGGTGAAGAAGAAACATCAGGCTCTTCAGTCATGGTGGTTTGGGAAGGCACGCGCCCTCTACTAGTAGAGATTCAAGCGCTGGTGGATTACTCGCAGTTAGCCAACCCTCGTCGTGTTGCGGTCGGCTTGGAGCAGAACCGCCTATCACTTTTGCTCGCTGTGTTGCATAAGCATGGTGGCTTACAAATGGCAGACCAAGATGTCTTTGTTAATGTGGTTGGCGGTGTTAAGGTGACGGAGACAAGCGCTGATCTTGCTTTAGTTATGGCGCTTTTATCGAGTTTTCGTGACCGTCCACTCCCTAAAGATGTGGTGATTTTTGGTGAGGTAGGGCTTGCGGGCGAAATCCGTCCAGTGCCAAGTGGGCAAGAGCGTTTGAATGAAGCGTTCAAACATGGTTTCAAGAAAGCCATCGTGCCAGCAGCCAACATGCCGAAAGGTGGCATCCCTGGCATGCAAATTCACGGCGTTAAGAAATTGTCGGAAGCGATAGAGGCTTTTGACGAGCTGTAATGCTCATAAGAATGGTATTTGTGCAATCACAAACTGTTCTATCCGTCCTCAATAAAATGCGAATAAAGTACATAAATTGCTGTGTTTGACTATGCTTTGGGGACGGAAATTTCACGTTAAAATTTTTTTTCTTCCATCCGCACGCAAGGGTATCAGTATTGACAGAATGTGATATACTCTGCGCGCACTTTATACCTTATTAACAGAGTAAGACAATGACTGATTTATCAAAATACAGAAACATTGGTATTTTTGCTCACGTAGACGCGGGTAAAACTACCTCTACAGAGCGTATCCTAAAGCTAACTGGTAAGATCCATAAGATCGGTGACACTCACGACGGTTCAACTACTACTGACTTCATGGAGCAGGAAGCTGAGCGTGGTATCACAATCCAGTCTGCAGCAACAACTTGTTTCTGGAACGATCACCGTCTAAACATCATCGATACTCCTGGACACGTTGACTTCACTATCGAAGTTTACCGTTCTCTAAAAGTACTTGACGGTGGTATCGGTGTATTCTGTGGTTCTGGTGGTGTTGAGCCTCAGTCAGAAACTAACTGGCGTTACGCTGACGAATCACACGTATCACGTCTGATCTTCGTTAACAAACTAGACCGTATGGGCGCAGATTTCTACAAAGTTGTAGATCAAGTACAGAACGTACTAGGTGCTACACCTCTAGTTATGACTCTACCTATCGGTATCGAAGAAGATTTCGTAGGTGTTGTAGACGTACTAAGCCAACAAGCTTACGTATGGGATGAGTCTGGCCAACCAGAGAACTACGAAGTTCAAGATATTCCAGCAGACATGGTAGAGAAAGCTGCTGAATACCGTGAAATGCTAATCGAAACTGCTCTAGAGCAAGACGAAGATCTAATGATGGCTTACCTAGAAGAAGGCGAAGAGCCATCTCTAGAAGACATCAAACGTTGTATCCGTAAAGGTACTCGTGATCTAGCATTCTTCCCAACTTACTGTGGTTCAGCGTACAAGAACAAAGGTATCCAACTTATTCTTGACGCGGTAATTGATTACCTACCATCTCCAACAGAAGTTGATCCACAGCCTCTAACTGATTCAGAGACTGGTGAGCCAACTGGTGAAGTTGCGACTGTATCTGCAGACGAGCCACTACGTGCTCTTGCATTTAAGATTATGGATGACCGCTTCGGTGCTCTAACCTTTATCCGCATCTACTCTGGTAAGATGAAGAAAGGTGACACAATCCTTAACTCTGCAACTGGTAAAACAGAGCGTATCGGCCGTATGGTTGAGATGCACGCGGACGAGCGTAACGAAATCGATTCAGCACAAGCTGGTGACATCATCGCTGTAGTTGGTATGAAGAACGTTCAAACTGGTCACACTCTATGTGATCCTAAGCACGAATGTACTCTTGAGCCAATGATCTTCCCAGATCCAGTAATCTCTATCGCAGTTAAGCCTAAAGATAAAGGCGGTTCTGAGAAGATGGGTATCGCGATCGGTAAAATGGTTGCAGAAGATCCATCATTCCAAGTTGAGACTGATGAAGATTCAGGCGAAACTATCCTGAAAGGTATGGGTGAACTTCACCTAGACATCAAGGTAGATATCCTTAAGCGTACTTACGGCGTTGAGCTAGAAGTTGGTGCTCCACAGGTTGCTTACCGTGAAACTATCACTCAAGCAATCGAAGATAGCTACACGCACAAGAAACAGTCTGGTGGTTCTGGTCAGTTCGGTAAGATCGATTACCGCATCAAACCAGGTGAGCCAAACTCTGGCTTCACGTTCAAATCAACAGTTGTTGGTGGTAACGTACCTAAAGAATTCTGGCCTGCAGTTGAGAAAGGCTTTGCGTCAATGATGGAGCACGGTGTTCTAGCTGGCTTCCCTACTCTAGACGTTGAAGTTGAACTATTCGACGGTGGTTTCCACGCAGTTGACTCTTCAGCTATCGCTTACGAAATCGCAGCGAAAGGTGCATTCCGTCAGTCTATGCCTAAAGCTGGCGCGCAACTTCTTGAGCCAATCATGAAAGTTGACGTGTTCACTCCAGAAGATCACGTTGGTGACGTAATCGGTGACCTTAACCGTCGTCGTGGTATGATCAAAGACCAACAAGCAGCGTCTACTGGCGTACGTATCAAGGGTGATGTACCTCTATCAGAAATGTTTGGTTACATCGGTACTCTACGTACTATGACTTCTGGTCGTGGTCAGTTCTCTATGGAGTTCTCACACTACGCACCATGTCCAACAAACGTTGCAGAGCAAGTAATTGCTGACGTTAAAGAGCGTAACGCTAAGAAGTAATTCTTAAGTTAACTCTATAACTTGAAAGCCCCGCTTAGTGCGGGGCTTTTTGTATTTAGCAGTCTTATACGCAGAGCGTGTTTGTTTTATTCCTATTTAGCGTTTGTTATGATGCCGTTCTAGTACTGTTGCCTTTTAGGTCAATGGTCTTAAAGTCTGGTACCACTGACTTTTCAAATATTTCTATTTCTTCCTTCAACCATTGCGCAAACAATTGAGCTTTAGGTCTTTTTAAGTAGCCTTTTGGCGCACACAAGTAATACGCAAAGTTGGGCTTGATAGCGATATCTCCAATTCGGACCAATTTGCCAGAACGAAAATATTGATGAGCTAAACTGTGTTTTACTAATGCCACGCCTTGAAGTGATAGTGCAGCCTCAAGCACGAGATGTGATCCACTGTATTTTAAGGTAGGCTTTGCTGCGCAGTGACCCAAGGTTGCTAACCACATATTCCAATCAAGATCAGGCCAAACATCTTCAATCAGCTCAGCTTTGCTTAAATCCTCGATGTTATAGATCCCGTGCTCTTTCTGGTACACCGGATGACAAGCTGGATAAAAAGCTTCGTCCATTAGCCATTGTGATTCTAAATTGGGGTACTTTCCTAAACCGTAACGAACACATAAATCTATCTGGCTATCTTGAAAAGACACCAAATCATTGGTTGGTTCTAATAGCAAGGCGATATCAGGGTGACGCTGACGAAAAGCCGTAATTTTCGGGACTAACCAATGATGAGCGAAAGAGGGGAGTGTTGATATCGAAAGGTGGTTCGGGTTTGGATCTTGATTGACTAATCTTACCCCTTGCTGCAAATGAGCAAACCCTCTTTCTGCCTGACTAAACAGTAGCTCTCCCTCTGGTGTGAGCACGATTTTTCTGTGCTGACGAACAAATAGGTCCGTGCCTAAGAACTCTTCTAAATGACGAATTTGCTGACTAATGGCCGCTGGCGTAACAAACAGTTCTTTTGCTGCCGTTTTAAAGCTTCCTTCCTTTGCTGCAACGAAAAAGTAATACAAGCTTTGTAAGGGAGGCATTCGATCTTTCACATTAGTTTTCCTTAACTCTATGGCAGATTCTATCGTTTGAGGTTATCAGCGTAGTCGCTGATTATTAAGTGGTCAACATTGTATAGGGATCTTTGAAATGGAAAACATGACACACACTTGTGAGCGTACTATACCTACTGCCCATCAGAGCGGGTTACAGTTAATTTATTCTAAACTGGCGGCTTGGAGAAGGAACTATAAGACACGTCGTCACTTGAGAGAGTTACCAAAGCACCTTTGGGACGATATTGGATTAGGTGAAAGGGAGATTAGTTGTGAAGTGAGTAAGCCATTCTGGAGAGAGTAGTCTATGAGTTTGATTCAAGCTCAAAGTTAAGTTGCACTCCCCAATGGTGTTGAGGAGTGCAAGCAAAATTACAAGTCTTCTTCCCACACGACCAATTCATCTTTTGGCCAATTGTGGCCTATCTCATGATACTTTTGTTCGAGCACATGACGTTTAATTTTAAGCGTTGGCGTCAGTACGCCATTTTCTATACTCCAAGGTTCTTTAATCATTAACACACCTTTGATTTGCTCATGAGAGGCGAGTTCTTGATTCATCCTGGCAATAACTTTACGTGTGGTACGTGCGTATCGCTCTCGATCAAAGTTAGGGAAGTCATGTGGCACAACCAAAAGAATCGGAGCGGGTAGCCCTAAACCGATGAGACACATCATCTCTACGCGACTGTACTCGAAAAGCTTTTTCTCGATAGGAACCGGAGAGACAAATTTACCTTTGGCGGTTTTGAAGTTATCTTTTTTACGGCCTTGAATCGTTAGATAACCATCTGAGTCGATAGCGCCGATATCGCCTGTGTGTAGCCAGCCCTCTGAATCAAAAGACTCTTGGGTGGCAATATCATTTTTGTAGTAGCCAGAAAATAGCCCTTTGCCACGCACCATGATTTCATCATCGGCTGCGATTTTTAACTCAATGCCTGGCCCTGCATTACCGACACTACCAATTTTGTCAGCTCTAAATGGGTAGTTGAGCGTGCTGTAGGCAAATGATTCCGTCATCCCCCAAGCCTCTGTGATATCAAGGCCCACTGAGTGGTACCATTCCAACAGCGCTGGCGAGACAGGTGCAGAGCCACAGCCTAATACTCGAGCCTGATCTAAACCTAGACCATCTGCTAGCTTTTTCTTGATCAAAGAATTGACGAATGGGATTTTCAACAGAATATTGAGCTTCTTCTGTGGAAGTTTGTCTTGAATACGTTGCTGGAATAGCGTCCATAATCGTGGGACGGAGATAAACAGAGTTGGTCGGTGCATCTTCACATCTTCGATAAAAGTGTCCAGTGACTCTGGAAATGCTGTTGGCACGCCACCCATAATCGATGAACCGAAGATATAAACACGCTCTGTAATATGAGCGAGCGGTAAATAAGAGAACAATCGGTCGTTTTCTTGGATACCAATATGATTGATCAGTTGCTGAACAGACCAACTGAATGCGCCGTAAGTTAGCATCGCGCCTTTCGGTAACCCTGATGTGCCTGAGGTATACACCAACGACATTAGCTTGTCATCGTAATGCTGCGGACGCTCTTTACTTGGCACTGCATCAGCAATGAGCGCTTGGTATTCGTGCTTACACTTTGGTGCCGTGTCATAAGGTAGAGCGATGCTAATGAGTTCAGGCATAGCATCAATGACTTGCTGAGTTGCTTTGGGATCATCGAGTTTTCCGCCAATGATCGCTTTACTTTCACTATGAGTCACACAGTATTCGATGGTGTCTGCACCGGCGGTAGGAAAGATTGGCACACTGACATAGTCACCAAGCATCATAGCAAGATCGCAAATAAACCATTCTGCACAGTTTTTAGATACTAATGCGACTTTGTCGCCAGGCTTTACACCAAGTGAGCGTAGTGCGCTGACAAGTTTTAAGGCTTGATCTGCAACATCAGAGAATGTGTACTCAACAAATTGTCGGTTAATAATTTGTTTTAGGTAGACCTCATTTGGACGCTCTTGAGCCCATTTGAGGATCATTTCATTTGGTGGTGGGAGAGCGCAACCAGCAGCGCTATTTAGATTCGGCTGATTCATTTTAAGTGACTCCATGTCTTCTCATTGTATTTATAATTGTTAACGCATTGTTAACTTTAGCATGTTAAATCGCGACACGGGAATGCATTTTGATGAAATATGTGGGGAAGATAGCGTTAGTTATGGTTGAAGTCGGAGCGACTCGATCTAAAAAAGCAAGGTGATTGATGCTACGCAAAAGAGAACAGGCTTTTCAGCTGTTATGTCATATCGACTTCATACTAAGAGCACAGGTAAGCAATTTATTTTATTAATAATATTGCGAAAACATAGAATCTATCCTAATTATTTATTAACTAGTGGCTTAGTGTTGAAGATAAATATAAATGTCTCCTAATTTCTTCAAAGCGCCAAACTTAAAGGTATGTCGTGGTTTTGAAGTAGCTATACTAATCTTACTTTGGAAAGTTAGGAGCTTCACCTCAAGCTATTGCCTGAGATTACTTGGGTACGATCATCAGCAAAAGGAAAGATGTGATGTTACGGAAGACTTTACTGGGTACCTATCTTTGTAGTTTATTCATTGCGGGGAATGCATATGGTGCTGAAGGAGATGATATTCCTCAGCGCGCCCAAACGGTTGGTGATGTTATTGAGCGCCCAGGCGTTCTCACACCTAAAGGTAAATGGTCATTTGATTCGTCTTTAAGCTATACACAAAACTCTTCAAACAAAGTATCTGTTGTTGGGTATACAGTCTTACCAACTCTGATTGTTGGGCGAATTGAAGTGAGTGATTCGGATAGGACTACAGTAACCGTTGGATTAACTGCTCGGTACGGTTTAACAAACGCCACAGAGTTAGAAGTTAGAGTGCCGTATGTGTATCGTAATGACCAAGTTTCTACGCGCCCCATTCAAGATGGTTCAAACAGTGAAGTAGTAAACACAACGGTGGATGGCGGAGGGCTTGGTGATGTAGAGTTCGCATTGAGGCACCAGTTTAACTTTGAGTCTGCGCCATACTGGGTAGGTGGCCTTAGAGTAAAGTCGGATACAGGACGATCGCCTTATGATGTTTCTATTGAAGATGGAAGCAACTCATTTAGTGATGTCCCTACAGGTTCGGGTTTTTGGAGTTTTGAGCCTAATTTATCTCTTATTCACCCTGTTGATCCTGCGGTCTTGTTCGCTAGTCTAAGTTATATTTATAACTTAGAGGATACTGTTACAGTTGGCGACACAAAAGCTGATGTTGAACTTGGAGACACTATTTCTCTTTCAGGAGGAATGGGGTTTGCGGTGAATCCTGATCTTTCATTCTCTTTAGGACTTAGCCATAAAACTATTTTAAAAAGCAAAGTAAATGGCAGATCGGCAGATGATGCTAAGTTGCTTCAATTAGATGCATTAACTTTTGGTATAAACTATGCCTTTAGTGAACGCTCATCTATCAATGTTAGTGCTCAAGCTGGTCTTACAGAAGATACTCCCGACTTTCAATTAACAGTACGAGTACCTTTTAATTTGTAAAATGGATATTAGGCCCTTGAGTCTTGGGCCTAATTTATCGTTAGCGCCTAGTGTTCGCATTATAAATTGATTGGATTATATTGGATAAAGTAGGTATATATTCTTAAAATGATGGTGGCCTATTGATATATCTACCTTTCTTTTGGTATGTAATCATAGATATCAGTCGTTTCTAATATCAAAGAAGCTTAACGTGACAATTTTTCAGATAAAAATGGAAATGCTCATTGAAGGTGGTTCAATAAGGCGTCTTCTAATTGTTGGTTTGCTTTGATTTCCCGTATTACCCCATTTACTTGAGCATCAATGTCTACGAGCGTGCTAAGTCCAATAATACTGTTATCTTTCGTGTTTTGAATAATATTGATAATACTTGAATTTATAAAGTCTGAACTTATTATATTAGGATTTTGAGACGAAGGCATTTTGGGTGAATCTATAGAATCATCTCCAATAATATTTCCTTCACCAAATTGTATGATGTTAACAATACCCTGGTTGAAAATATCTCCACTTTGATTTTCACTATTTGCGCTAATGTTTTTTAAATTACCATTTTCAATTACTAAGTTGGCAATGTTTGTGTTCAAAATATCATCGCCATTTATAGTCGTAGTAATGCTTAATCCAATATTAATAATATACTCGTCCGTAATTTGGAAGCCACCTCGATATTCTTCTAAAGATAAATTTGAAAGAGGAGTAAGTTCTTGCAGGCCAACATCTTTAGCATTCACATTAAAATGAGGTATTAGCATACAAAGCACTAACAAAAATTTATTGTAGTTCATAATGCAGGCCTTTCAGGTTGTTTAGTTCTTAAAGTTATTTAAAACAATGTTATATTAATTTTCACCGGAAACTGGGAGAGTAATGCTAAATACCCCTAAGGAATCTCTAGACACTCCTGTTTTTAATGGTGATCTTTGATATACGGTGAAATTATCATTGGTTATAAAGCTAGACCTTCCCATTTCCGCTTCGTTACGGACCAGTAACACAATTCCTTGGTAATATTTTTCAAACTCATCCAGTTTCATTATCATGGTTCCTCTAGAAGGGTCTCCTAGAATAACTGAGTGATTGTTTATACCTCTGATGACAACAAAATGCATATACCCATCGAAATTAACGAGAGTAATCCCAGGGACGCCGACTTCTTTAATTTTCTCCAATCCTACTTGAAAGCCGTCAGAACGTAACCCTATGGAATCCAAGTAAAACTTCATATCCAACAAAGAAAAACCTTTCTCTTTGATTTTTTCTTTATCACCTTTTTCAAACATGCTTTTGAAGATATCTTGTTCAGATGACTCTGTTGCATAATGAAAAGTGAGAAGAGAAGCCAGGGCGGCAGAGCCACAGCTGAAGTCATACTGTTGGCGAAAAACATCACCGAACACTATTTCTTTGTAGCTTTTAACAGGAACAGAGTAATGTGCTCGGTAAGGTAGCAGTTCTAATGAAATGGCTGATGCTGAATAAACGAGCATCAGCCAAATTACGTTATTTAATACTTTCATATTGTTTACTTGAGTGTCAGGTTAACGACGGTAGAGTTCTGGATTAAAACGTTGTTTCCGCTGTTCTGAATTACGTTGGATATACCCGAACTGTCTGCGAACGCTCCACTTGATAGTATATTGTTACCACTCACGGTGTTTGACGCGACATTATCTGACGAAATACCATTGATATCTGATTCTGCATAAACCAAGTCGAGTTCAACATTTTGTCCACCTCTTGATTCATTCATGATATCCAAGCTAACTTCTCCGCCAGATAATGCAATGTCATCAGCGAGTGCAGTGCAGGCAACTATCATACTCAAAGTACAGATTGCCAAACGCATCGCTTTCTCCTACTAGTCGGTTACTCACCCCCAGTAAACACACTTGCATTAGTTGTAACAGATTGTTGTACAAGTGAATTTGAACCAGCATTCTGACCAACGGTAGTAATACCAGCCGCACCACCAAGACCACCAAGGGTGTTCATGTTTTCAACTCGAACTCGAGTATCATCCGCGTTAGTTGCATAAATAACTGATGCACCTGTAACACCACCCATTAGGCTTGAGCTCGCAACAACCATATCTGTATCCATATGGACTTGATTGAAGCTATCAACATTTGTTGAGCTCGAGTCACTTTGATAGTTACTATTGTCGTTAAAGCTGTTCGAGTTTGTTGTGCTTGAATCAGCGTAGCTACGGTTATCACTCTGGTTACGGTTGTCGCTTTGATTACGATTATCGCTGTTATCGTTAAAGCTACTGTTGATACTAGAGTCACTGTTGTCGTTGTTGCTACGTCTTACAGTAGTACTAGAGTCGCTGTTGTCGTTGTGGCTTCTATTTGTGTTAGTACTTGAGTCACTACTATCACTATTTAGGCTCACATCAAGATCAGCACTGGTACTGTTGTCGTTAGCGTTAGACGTACTATTGTCGTTGTGGCTTTGAGCTGTGTTAGTGCTCGAGTTTGAGTTGTCGCTGTTGTTATTAAAGCTGTCATCAACACCAAGAGTTGCACTGTTGTCAGTGTCGCTGTTGTCGTTGAAGCTATGACCAATACCTAGTGACGCACTATTATCGCTGTTGTCGTTGAAGCTATCACCAACACCGAGAGATGCGCTATTGTCACTGTTATCATTGAAGCTGCCAGATAAACCGATATCGGTATTAGCGCTGTCAGTCCATTGCATGTTGTCGTCTCCATCATCGATCTCATTCGCGATTAGAGAGCCACTAAATAAAATTGCTGACATTGCTAAAGCAAGCCCTGTTTTGTTTAGAGTCATAACGATTACTCCATTTCCTGTTATTCCTGATTAAAAATGACTGCACTTAACTTCTTGCTGCTTCCTTCAAATGTTGTGGGAAGCGATGAAATTATAAGAAAGGATCAGTGAAAGCTGTTCTCATTATTGAGAATGATTCAGGCTGGAAGGGAGTATTTAGGTACGTCTATTTAAAGTATTAAAGAAAAAAATAACATAATCATAATGTTATTTTTTGTATTTACTTTAAGTACTCATCAAGTATGAAATGAAGCCAATATAAAGAAGTAATTTGTTCTATTGCACTGAGCGGAGCAGTCATCCATTTTTTATAAATGGCATTTTATCCAATTATTATCTTTATTATTTAATATTATAAATCATATCCTTATGCTAACACAGGTTGAAAAGTATGGATAAAAACACAACAGGTTCATACTTTTTAAGTCTTTTTCGGTGCTGAAAAGCAATGCGATATCATTCTGAAGTGCTATATTTTCTACTTAAAATGAAGATAAATTCTCTTTGCTGCCTCCAATTAATTTTCTAACGGGGGTTGGTGAAACAGGTAAGTTAATGTGGTGGGACTATGGAAAAGAAGCACTTGATACTGCTAGCTGAGAGTAATTTACAAAGTAACTTAATAAAAAAACAGCTGTCTTCCATTCATGATGTCGATGTAAAGATAATGCAACCAGATGAAGTGGTGTTCAGAAGTCACTCACTCAGTATCGATTTGATGTTTATTGATTACGATTTTATGCGTCAGCTTGAAGTGCAAGGAAAGTTACCAGATTTTGATCTATTTGGGTGGTCCTTTATGCTTCACAACGTCCCTTGTGAAAAAGTACAAACGGACTTACTGCATTGGAAGTTGTTAAAAGGAATTTTGCTCCGAAGTGCATCAGTGACACATATATGTGATGGCGCGGAATACGTACTGAAAGGTGGGTTGTGGCTACCAAGAATGTACCTAGAGAAGTTAGTCCTCAATTATCGGCATGCAAATTTGTCCGAAGAACAGCAGCATGATGAGTTAACATGCAGAGAAAAACAGATTCTAGAGCTACTTGTGTACGGCATTTCAAATCAACAAATTGCTTCAAGACTTTTTTTATCTGAAAGTACAGTGAAAAGCCATATATACAAGTTGTACAAAAAACTCGATGTCCATTCTCGTCATGATGCAGTTAAGTTGGTAAGAATGAACAATGGCTTAACCGAGAGAAGTTAAGTCATAATTTGTGATGCTCTTTTTATCGGGGTCTGTTCCGTTTTCACTATCTAATCTAAGCAAGGGCACTCGTATTTGAGTGCCCGTGGTTTATCTAGATTCAATAGTTGGCGTATCAGCAGGCTACATCATGCCCGTGACAAGGCCTGCTGCCACAAAAAACACGATCATCCACAGAACCGAAAGGTTGAGCTTTTTGTGTAGATAAAAACCTGCAACCACTAACGCCATGTCGATGGGAGCAACAACTGCGCTGCTAAATACTGGCTGGTAAAGTGCCGCGAGTAGTAACCCTACTACCGAGGCATTTACACCGTTGATGGCGCCGGAGACCAGCGGTTTTCCTGCCAGTGCTTGCCAGTTCTTAAGAACGCCAAGTAGTAAAAGAAACCCTGGGAGGAATACGCCAAGCGTTGCGATCAGCGCACCTAAAATTGGCGTATCCGAAAGCTCATAACCGATAAAAGTCGCAAAGGTGAACATTGGCCCTGGTACAGCTTGTGCAGCGGCGTAGCCTGTTAAAAATGCATCTTGGCTGAGCTGGTCGCCAACAATGTTTTGCAGAAGCGGCAGAACCACATGACCGCCACCAAACACTAAGCTACCAGCTTGGAAAAAATCACTAAACAGCCCAAGTAAAGGTAACGTATGAGCCACTAACGGTAAGCCGAGTAAAAGCATCGCAAATAGAGCCAATGGCGCGATAGACGGTTTAAACGACTCGGCTGATGGCGCGGAGTCTTTCTTCAGATACCGCATTCCGACAAAACCTGCTGCGATCAACACGAACATTTGCGTCATGATGCTTGGTGCCACCAGCAACGCAATCGCAGTCGCGACGCACAAACCCGCGGTCAGTTTACTTTGGCAGAAGTTTTTGTACATGCCCCAAGTCGCATCCGCCACGACGACGACTGCGAGCAGTTTTAGGCCGTGAACGATGTTTTGGAACACTGCGGTGTCGGTGATTTGGCTGCTCACCATCGCCAGCGCCAACATGATGACCACTGAAGGAAGCGTGAATCCGACAAATGCTGCGCATGCGCCACCTAAACCGCCACGTTTATAGCCTAAAGCAAAGCCAACTTGGCTTGAGCCCGGTCCCGGCAAAAACTGACTGAGCGCGACAATTTGCGCGTACTCGCTGTCATCAAGCCATTTCAGTTTCTCAACAAATGTTTGGCGAAAATAACCAATATGAGCCGCCGGGCCGCCGAAGCTGAACCAACCCAGCCAGAAAAAAGTTTTGAATATGGTGAACATGTCGAGCCTGTTTATCTAAAAAGCATTGTTGCTAATTTATCGAATGCTCTAAAATGACTCAAATTGATGATTTTAATTTCATCTATGAATGAAATGGGATGAGGATGTTGGAGTGAAAGAGGACATTCAGTGGCGCAACATTGACTTGAACTTATTGGTGACGTTTTCCTACTTGTATCGCTATCGAAGCGTTAGCGTCGCGGCAGAGAAAAGTTACGTTAGCCAGTCGGCGATGAGTCATAGTTTGTCTCGTTTAAGGTTGTTGTTTGACGACCCGCTTTTTGAGCGAAAAGGGCACAAGATGGAGCCCACCGAGCACGCTCACCACATCGCGCCAACTGTGCATCACTTGTTGGATTCTATCGCCAAAGACTTGCTCACTAAGTCTGCCTTCCAACCTGAAAATTACGCGGGTGTATGTCGCATCGGGTTAACGGATTATGCCGAGTTTATCTTTGCTCCTAGGCTTTATGACGAAATACGCCAGCGCGCCCCAGAGGCGCAGATCAGTTTTATTAACGTCAATCGTAGCAACTACGTGGCATTAACTGAGCATGAAAAGCTCGATGTCATTATTGGCAGCATGCCGGTGTTGGATGACAACTTTGAGAGCTTGTACTTGTACACCGAAAAGCACGTGTGCATGTGTGATAAACAGGTATTGCAAGGGGAAACACAGCTGTCTCTGGAAGCGTTCGCGAACATAGAGCAAGCTCTGGTAAGTCCCGATGGGAGCTTAAAGACACAAGTAGACCAAAAGCTTGCAGAACATGGCTTGAGCCGCAAAGTCACCGTGGCGTCGCGCAACTTTCTCACTATTCGGCATCTATTGAAAAAACGCGTTCTCATTGCCATCGTGCCAGAAAAAATGGCATTGGCGGAGGGCTTTTCGGACGATCTCGTTACCGTTAAGCCGCCGATCGCCGTTGCGGATTTTGATATTGCTATGCTGTGGCATTCCAGCCGAAACAATGAAGACAAAGGCATTTGGCTACGCGAGTTGGTTTCTTCGACCATCACCTCTAAATGATAAACATTTGGGGCACTCATGGTGCTTAGAGTTATTTGTTGTTGAACTTCTTACAACCCGCTGAGTTATCGGCGTTATACCGAAACAGTACTGATTGAGCAAAATGAATGTCTTTGGTTGGGGGGGATGTTCCAGATTTAATTCATAAAAGAGATTAATGGAAAAGGTATCATTGAGTTGTACCACGTAGTTTAAGCTCTGTTTGCACGTATACATGAAGAGGTTGTAAGCGTCCATCTCGGTATTTTTCCACCAGTAAGTTCACTCCCTGAGTTCCCATCAACTCAGAGTGAATACGAATTGTAGACAACGGCGGAAAGGTAAAGCGAGCAGTAGGAATATCATTCATACTAATCAACGTAATATCCTCTGGTATCTTTAAGCCAAATTCATGGATTGCACGTACTATGCCAATCGCGATGGAGTCTGAATCAATGAATACTGCTTTCGGGAAGTCACCTTTGGCTAGCATCTCTTTCGCTAAGTTATAACCGGACAAACTAGAGCAGGCACAATAGTGTATATCTTGTTCTGCGACCACGCCTTTTAGATAGCCATAGTCCAAAAACACATTTTCACGAGTGTCAGCTGCGTCGGGCTTGTTTTGACCGCCAATATAACCGATGCGGCGGTAGCCTCGTTGTACGAAGAAATCAACTACTTGCCTACTGATTCGAATAAGGTCGACATCAACGCAATCATAAGGGCAGGTTGGATCTGAAAAGTTTATGTAGCAGATGCTATCGGCTAGACGTTTAGGTAATTTATCTACTACCTTTTGGTCGACATTTCCGACTAAAAGGACACCTGTTATCTTTTTCGTTTCAACATCAATTTCACTGTTATAGCAATTGGTTAGCGTAATACCTAATTTGTCGCATTGCGTTTCAATCCCATGACGAATTGATAAGTAGTAAGGGTCATTCACCTCTGTTTCTTGTTTGTAGTTATATAAGGCTAAAAAGTGATGTTTTTGCTTAACTTCTTTGATGCCTTTCTTCGAGCTACTGGTGCGGTACTCCAGTTTTTCTGCAATTTCCAAAATGCGGTATTTGGTTTCTTCTTTAACGCTCAACGTTGGGTCGTTGTTCAAAACCCGCGATACGGTTGCAAGTGAGACGCCCGCTTCAATGGCGATATCTTTTAGCTTTGCCATGTAAATTTCCCGTCGGCACTGCTCACTGCCCAAGTGTGAGCTCAATAATCTGACTATTTTAAACAGCTACTTAGAGATGCACAAACCTTTAGTAAGACAGTCCTAAACACTTTAAATCAGCATATCAAGCCAACTTGTTTTCATGAAATACACTCTATTGAGTAATAAATAAAGCCGTAAACGTAAGGATTATATTGCTGTAAAAATACTGAAAAACGCGACTGGTTTGGAAACTTGCTACTTGTGGTAACTCTAGTACTTAATAGGATTCGAGCTGTTTAGAGTTTAATCAAGCAAACGTTTTATTGTTCATGTTTATGTTTTGTGTCTCATTTTATAAACAAATCAATAGGAAAGTATTCAACTCTATTTATAATCTCCGCGCTTTTAAAAGCTGTCTAACAGTATGAAAAATTAGGAAATTATAATGAAAAAAGTATTGCCATTATTGGCTTTAGGTGCAGTGGTTGCTTCAGCATCAGTTCAAGCAAAAGGTAACTGGTATGTTGGTGCTGATTTGGTAAATTCAGATCTTAAAGTTAAAAGCTTGTCAAAAGATTTTTCTGCGACAGGTCTTAGCTTTGCTGTAGGTAAAGAGCTTCAATATTCAGAAAACTTCAAACTAGCTTTTGAAGGTGAGTACATATACTTTGGCGACTTTGAAGAAACATTTTCTTACATGGGGTGGCCGGTTAAATTTAGTGTTGATGCTTCTGCGTTCAATTTCAATGCGAAGCCTAAATACCAATTTGCAGGTACAGGCTTCTATGTTGGTGCGATTGCTGGCCTTGGTGTAATGAGTGTTTCTTATGAAGTGAAATCATCTAGCACTGTTACCGATGATGGTCGTGATGTAGGCTTTAACTACGGTGTTGAGGCTGGTTATGAGTTCGCTTCAGGTTTGGTTGTATCTGGTGGCTACCGTGCTTCTTCGGTAAGTATTGATGCCGAAAACGGTGGCAGCGAAGATTTTGATTTTGACAGCCTGTACGTTGGTGTTGATTACAAGTTTTAAGCTCGCGTAAGCAAAACATAGATACTAAAAAGGAGCCGTTAGGCTCCTTTTTTTATTAGATTATCAATCAACTCATAATGGTGATCTTGTACGCCTGCAAGGTTGCCATATTTGGGTTGGTGGCGGTCATTTTCTTTCGCGTGTTGCCAGCCAATGGTGTGACGCACAAAATGCTCTGCAAACGCGTGGGAAACTTCCAAGCAACCTGCCAGTACGGTATCAACATAACTTTGCATGATTGGGCTCTTTTCGCATGGTGGTAGTGGCTCGTCTTTTACGTAAACCCAAATGTCATGTTCTTGGTTAAAATTCGCATCTGTTTCGATTTGATCTGGCTGAAGTTGAATACGATGATAACCTCGCTCACGGCGGTCGAATTCTGCGAGCGCTTCTTCATTTACTTCGAGTAAAACGCCATTAACCTGTCCATCGCCTTGGTTCACCACTAATGGAGAGAGGCTGTAGCTGTCGTCAATCTTCCCCCAGTAGCGAACCAACCCATGTGCTATGACGGGAATGGCTTCTCCCGTTTGTCCGGTTAACTTACGCGACGCAGAATTAATCAAACTGCCATAGCCAAATATGTACATTGTCGTTGCATCCCTTAACTGATAGTTGTGCCTCTCATGTTTATACCTAACCCGCATCTGAAGCACAACTTTACCTCTTAAGTATAATCTTAATTATAAACATGTATTTTTTATACATGTTTATGGTAGCATCAATATGTAGTTGAGTTAACCAGCATCGAGAGACGCTTGAGGGCAAGATAATGCTGAATATCACCGATAAAAAAGTAGAAGAAAAAATCCCCGCATGGCTGCGATTAGGCTTTCGGCCGTTTTTTCTGTTTGGGTCGATTTACGCCATTGTTGCGATTGCGTTGTGGGTGTGGATGTTCCAAGGCGGACAGCCAAACGCATTAGCCGTGCCTGCATTGTGGTGGCACGTACATGAAATGTTGTTCGGTTTTTCGATGGCCATTGTAGTTGGCTTTGTACTGACCGCGGTACAAAACTGGACTGGCATTAATGGTACCAAGCATTACATGCTTCTGGCTTTATTTGGCTTGTGGTTAGTGCCCCGCATATTGCTTTGGACACCAGCACCGTTATGGTTAACCAGCAGTATCGAAGCGGTATTTTTACTGTTTGTCGCCTATGAGGTGGGCATTCGTGTGTATCGAGCCAAAGGTTGGCGTAATTTGTTTTTCGTTCCACTGTTTCTTTTAGCCATCTTTGCGAACTTTGCAAGCTACGCAACGATAAAAGGTATGCCGCCCTTTAGCTCTTCAGCGGTGTGGCAAGCAATGCTGTGGTGGTTTACCTTGCTGTTGTCAGTGATGGGCGGACGTGTGATTCCATTTTTTACTGCGCGTCGATTTAATTTCGAAAAAGCGCAACCATCGGCTTGGTTAGAGTGGTTTGCGAACTTGCCGTTGGTAATGTTATTTGCGCTGAGCTTTTTCCCTGTGACGTTTGCAGAACTAGGTAGTCCTTTGATGCTGTTTGCAGGTGTTGCTCAGTTGGTGCGTTTTGTTCGCTGGAAACCTTGGTTAACCCTGAGCGAGCCTTTAGTGTGGTCGCTGCATGCTGCGTATTTGTGTTTACCACTAAGCTTAATTTTGCGAGGCGTCTGGGGAGATGCATTTGCCAGCCATAACCTCATTCACCTGTTTGCGATAGGTGCGTTAGGCGGTTTGATTTTAGCGATGATTGCACGGGTGACGATGGGACATACTGGTCGCATGATCTACAAAGGACCAAACATGAGCCTTGCGTTTGCGGCGATTACCGCGGCAGCTTTGGTTCGCAGTTTCGCCGTGATCTTTGACCCAGCGAACATGATACTGTGGATTGATATCAGCGGCGGATTATGGATTGTTGCGTTTGGGCTATTTGTGTGGCGCTTTGGTGTGATGCTTGTGACCCCTCGTGTGGATGGTCACCCCGGATAAGATTCTAATGTGAGTAGAGAAAAGAGGAGCCGCGTGCTCCTCTTTTGGTTTTTGTTCTTTATAGGTTTAGTGTTTACTCGTCTTCGTCGTCCGCTTTATTCGTGAGCCCCAAGCGTTTAAATAGCCACCACTCTAGACCAAAAATGACAATTAAGGCGATACAGAACCAGGTGAATGCCATGGTGGATTCCACACCTGGCATTCCACCAACATTGATGCCGAGTAAACCTGTTAAGAAGCTGGTTGGTAGAAAAATCGTTGCTACCAAAGTAAACAGATAACTGTTTTTATTGGTTTTCTCATCACGATGATGTTTGATCTCTTCTTGGAAAAGCGCCACTTCTCCAAGATAAAACTCAAGTGTTTCATTTATGCGCGTAATATTATTGTGTGCGAAGCGATATTGATGAGGTCTCAAAGCAATCAATTCTGATTCTGACTCCACAAGATCACGGATAGCGTACTGCTGAGGGCGAATAAAACGCTTGATAGAAATCAGTGCTTTTTGAGTCGCCATATGTTTGTACGTCGACTCATCATTCACGTCGAACTGGTTTAGTGTTTCTTCAATCGTATCAAGGTAAATGTCTATTTTACTGTTTAATCCTTCAATGATCTGATGAAGTAAACTGGCAAGACTTTTTGGGCCTTTGTGTTCCGCTAATGCTTGGCGAATCTCCATGATCGCGCGTGATGGAATTTTACGAGTTGAAATGAGTGCGCCTTGAAAGTAGAGAATTCGAATACTAAGCATATCTTCTGGTGATGCATTGCCGTTCATATTGACGCCTCGTAAAATCAACATGAAGTTCTCGTCATCCAAAGGATGGAAAGATGGTCGGCTTTCGTCGGCTAATAGATGATCAACCGTAGCTCGAGGTACTTGGTTCTGCTCCAGCCAACCACGAATATCAGGATGCAGCCGTTCGCAATGGTACCAATGCTTAGCTTGAATTTGCTCTGCCGTGGTGGATTGTTGAGTTGCTTCTGGGGTTGAGAAGTCCCAATGTTCAATCATAAAACCCATTTTCTTTTCCTTGTTTGAGCCGATACCAAAATAACCTCAAGATACTTCTTTCGCGAGAATTGCATTGCCATACAGAGGCAATACTCTGAGTACGGTACTCTGAAGTCATTGATGCATTATTTTTCAAATGAGTATGATTGTATTTAACGCCAAATGTCTATGAATAGTTGTTCTTATTTGCAATCGAGTGGAGCGCACCAAGGTGTTGTGCTTAAACAACAAAACAAAAAGCCTGCAACTAAGCAGGCTTTATTGTGGGGGAGGGAGGGGAGCTGTTAGCCAACTTGAGAAAGATTAACCACTTTCTGTTGTAGCTTTTTCTTTAAATAGTCCGTTAAGGCCTGTTTTTCTTCCTCGTTCATGTAAAGACCAAGCTTAGTACGGCGCCATAAAATGTCTTCATCGGTCATTGCCATTTCATGGTTCATTAAGTAATCGATCTCACGTTGGTAAACACCACCTGCTTGTGCCGAGAACGTTTGTCCTAAGTCAGCTTCACTTGTTGTGCCTTCCATTAAGTTCCAGGTTTGGGTACCAAACTGTGTGACATAACGAAGAATCAATGCTTCTGGCGCCCAAGTGTATTTAGCGTGAATTTGTTTAGCTAATTGTTCACGACTACAGCTGAAGTTACCACCAGGAAGGGTTTGGTTGGCCGTCCAGTCTTTACCCATTTCAGGTAGGAACGGAGCAAGTTTCTTCATTGCTGCTTCACCTAACTTACGGTAGGTCGTTAACTTACCACCAAAAACAGAAAGCAGAGGTGCATGGTCGTATTCCGCATCGAGCTCTAGCGTGTAGTCTCGTGTGATTGCTTGCGGAGAGTCAGATTCATCGTCACATAAAGGACGAACACCGCTGTATGTCCAAACTACATCTTCGCGAGTCAACTGGTGGACAAAGTGTTGGTTTACGATATCAATGAGGTAATCGACTTCGTCATCTGAGATCGACACTTCGCGTGGGTCACCTTTGTATTCCACATCTGTTGTACCAATGATTGAAAACTTATCTAAGTAAGGAATCATAAATACGATGCGATTGTCTTTGTTTTGAAGGATGTAGGCTTGCGGTTCGTTGTGGATACGAGGAACAACGATGTGCGAGCCTTTGATTAAGCGAATGTTACGAGGAGAGGCTTGCTCTAATCCATCATCAAAGAACTGTTTTACCCAAGGCCCCGCAGCATTGACTAACGCTTTCGCTTTACGTTCGAAACGTTGGTCTGTCATCACATCGTGAATAGTAACGTGCCAGATACCACCTTCACGGTGTGCTTTTTCCACGCGGCAGTAGTTACGTACTTCAGCATGGTTTTCGCGAGCCGCAAGAACGTTCAGTAATACTAAACGTGCATCATCAACCCAACAGTCAGAGTATTCGAAACCCGTTTTCATTTCTGGTTTTAGCAAGCCAGATTTCGCAAGGTTGACGGTTTTACTGCCTTGCAGCGTCGTACGTTTACCCAAGTTATCGTAAAGGAAAAGGCCACAACGAATCATCCAAGCTGGGCGTAGGAATGGGCGATGCGGTAAACGGAAACGCATTGGTAATGCGACGTGTGGTGCTTTATGAAGAATAACCTCACGCTCTGCGAGCGCTTCCGAAACTAAACGAAACTCGTAGTGTTCAAGGTAGCGTAAACCGCCGTGTATCAGTTTAGAACTTGCTGAAGAAGTCGCAGATGCGAAGTCATTTGCTTCATATAAGCCAACACTCAAACCTCGGCCTGCTGCGTCTGCCGCAATACCAGCTCCGTTAATGCCGCCACCGATTACGATCAAGTCTAAGGTAGTGGATGAGCTAGTAGTGGAAGCATTATTTTGTATACTCATAAATTTGACCTCTTGGTGAGCGAACGAGCATTTTAGAACATAATGTAATCCTAGATCATGTTTCGTTTGTGATCATCTATTATTTTCGTTTGTGAGCGTTTTGTGTGATTTAGACACAAAAAAAACCTCTGTCTAATTAAGACAGAGGTCATTTGAGGGGGAGTTATACGATTGACGTTACTCGTTTTCGGAGTTTGATTCGTTAGCTTCAACCACTTCAAGTGGGATAGAAGCTTCCTTCAAAATTGACAAGATTTCTTCTGGTGGCTGCTTATTGGTAAAGATCATGTTGAGCTGTGCAATATTGCCTAGTTTCACCATAGCATTGCGCCCGAACTTGGTGTGGTCTACGGCAAGAAATACACTACGGCTATTGTCAATGATCGCTTGTTTGACCCGGACTTCGTGGTAATCAAAGTCTAATAGCGAGCCATCGAAGTCGATACCGCTAATGCCGAGAATACCAAAGTCGAGACGGAACTGTTTAACGAAATCGAGGGTAGCCTCGCCAACAATACCGCCGTCTCTGCTGCGGACTTCTCCACCCGCTAAGATAACTTTGATTTCAGGGTTAGGGAAAAGAATGGTCGCAACATTGATGTTGTTGGTGACAACACGCAACTGTTTATGGTTTTTATTGAGCGCTCGCGCAACTGCTTCTGGTGTGGTGCCGATATCGATGAATAGTGTGGCACCATCTGGAATGTGTTTGACTACCTCGTCTGCAATGACATCTTTTTCATTGAAGTTGAGCGCTTTACGCGTGTTGTAAGATGTGTTTTCAGAACTGAGAGGAATAGTGGCTCCACCGTGATAACGACGAATTTTGTTGTCATCGGCGAGTTCATTGAGATCGCGTCGGATGGTTTGTGGGCTGACATTGAATCTTTCTACTAACTCATCCGTGCTGACATAGCCTTGTTTTTTCACCAGCTCAACAATCTGCTGGTGTCGAGGTATTTGCTTCACTTACCACTCCCTTGTGCATTGGTAACGGCCAATGCTTCAAATTCGAAGCTCTATTGTGCTCGAATTTGCTCGTTGTGAGAAGTAAGCGAGTTCAGGAATCGGGGATAAAGCGCAAAAAGAGCGCACAAATGGCGCTCTTTTTTTCTTATGGAGATGAGATTAATCTTCTTCGTCGTGAAGTTCAGACCAGGTTTGTGCACATTTCACTGCACGTTTCCAACCCTTGTAACGACGATTGCGTTTTTCTTCATCATCGTGTGGCTCAAAGGTGCGATCAAGTACCGCTTTATTCTGCAACTCATCAATGCTATCCCAGTAACCAACTGCAAGGCCGGCAAGGTAGGCTGCACCAAGAGCGGTAACCTCAGTTACTTGAGGGCGGTGTACTTCTGTGTTCAATACATCGGATTGGAATTGCATGAGGAAGTTGTTCGCTACTGCACCACCATCGACGCGAAGGTTCGCAAGCTTAATACCTGAGTCAGCTTGCATCGCATCCAGTACGTCACGAGTTTGATAAGCGATGCCTTCCAATGTTGCACGGATGATATGGTTTGAATTCACACCGCGAGTAAGGCCGACAATCGTGCCACGTGCGTAGGCATCCCAGTATGGTGCACCTAAACCAGTAAATGCAGGCACGACATAAACGCCGTTTGATGTATCCACTTTTGTCGCGAAGTATTCAGAGTCTTCTGCACCGTTTAGGATTTTCAATTCATCGCGTAGCCATTGGATAGAAGCCCCACCCATGAATACGGCACCTTCAAGTGCATAAGCTGGTTCGCCTGCAGGACCACAAGCCAAAGTAGTTAGAAGGCCATGTGTCGAAGTGACTTTTTCTTGGCCAGTATTCATTAGCAAGAAACAACCCGTACCGTAAGTGTTTTTCGCTTGACCCGCTTCAACACACATTTGGCCGTAAAGCGCCGCTTGTTGGTCACCTGCGATTCCAGAAATAGGAATACGAGTACCGCCTTTACCACCGATGTTGGTTTTACCGTAAATTTCCGATGAGCGCTTCACTTCTGGCATCATAGATGCTGGGATGCCAAGCTCATCTAACATTTTTTGATCCCAACATAGATCGTTGATGTTAAACAGCATGGTACGCGATGCGTTAGTGTAGTCGGTTACGTGAACGCGACCTTGAGTCATCTTCCAAACTAACCAAGTATCGACAGTACCAAACAACAGCTTACCTGCTTCTGCGTCTTCTCGTGCGCCTTCAACATTGTCCAGAATCCATTTAACTTTGGTACCGGAGAAGTAAGGGTCAAGCACCAAACCAGTGTTGTCACGTACATAGTTTTCGAGACCGCGTGCTTTTAAATCTTCACAGATATCAGCAGTACGGCGACATTGCCATACAATCGCATTGTAAACGGGTTTACCTGTTTCTTTGTTCCAGACGATAGTCGTTTCACGCTGGTTAGTAATACCGATAGCCGCTAATTGGTCGCTACGGATGCCAGACTTAGCTAGAGCTTCTACTAAGGTAGAGCTTTGTGTTGCCCAGATCTCCATTGGATCATGTTCAACCCAACCAGCTTCTGGATAAATCTGAGTAAATTCGCGTTGCGCGACGCTTACGATGTTCGCATCATGATCAAGAATCACTGCGCGAGAGCTTGTTGTACCTTGGTCTAGGGCAACAATGTATTTTTGCTCAGTCATGGTAAGAATCCTTTTGTTTCGTTATTTATATTTTAGTAAATGTTCGAGTTACGTCAGTTTTAAGCTCTAGCTTCTTCTGTTTCTTCTTCCGTCTCACATTGGTTTGGAATCGTGCAACCGTGACCTTGTTGTGGAAGGTAAGCGGCAATCGCTTTTGGATACAACCAACCACCAAAACACGCACCTGCAATCGGAGCAAGTAAAGGCACGATAAAGTAAGGAATGTCTTTAGCACCTGTCAGAGCGTAATCCCAACCAGCGAAGTAAGCGAACAGCTTTGGTCCAAAGTCACGAGCAGGGTTCATCGCAAAGCCTGTTAGTGGGCCAAGTGAACCACCGATGACGGCAATCAAAATACCGATCAATAGAGGGTTCATTGCGCCACGTGCCGCGCCGTTATTTTCATCGCCCAGAGCCAGAATCGCAAACATCAGCACAGCAGTGATAACGAATTCCACAGCAAAAGCACCAAAGAAAGAGAGGGAGGCATGCGGATAGGTTGAGAAGATACCAGCAGTTGCTAGTGCATCTTGGCTGCTGCGAACGAAGTTATGAGCGATTTCGTAGTCGGTGAAAAGGTTGCTGTATAAGCTGTATACCAATGCAGCAGAACAGAATGCCCCAAGCATTTGAGCGATAATGTATGGCACCACTTTCGCCTTATCAAAACCATGGAACATAGCAAGTGCGATGGTAACGGCAGGGTTGATGTGTGCACCAGAGACGCCAGCCGTACAGTAAATAGCGATGGCGACACCGAAGCCCCATACAATACTGATTTCCCATTGTCCAAATGATGCGCCTGTTAGAACTAAGGCTGCAACACAGCCTACGCCGAAGAAAATAAGTAGTCCTGTACCGATAAACTCGGCCAAACATTCTCCAAGCAGAGAGGGGTGTTTGTTCGTTGTCATGTTAAAAGTCCTTTGATCATTTTTGCCTGTCTAGCACGATACTATTGTGCATATATAAACGTTTACGAAAACAAACGAGCGTTAAAAGTGAGCGTTTGAGCATAAATTTGTTAATCAAAGTCTTCGTTTTTGTTAAATGGCGCATCTTTTAACCGGAAAAGAACACAACGAAAATAATTTATTTGTCACGAGGCCAGTGTTGAGAGCGCTCAAATTACCGATGTGAAAAAGAATGCACAACTGGTAAGAGGAGTTTTGTGAAGCTGCTACGTGCTTGGAGACTTATTGCACAGAACTTGTGTAGCAATTAACCCTAAAGGAGTAGCGGAATGTCAAATGTATCAAGGGATTGCAGTGATATAAAAAATACGCTGTCATGTTTGGACTTTTAGAAAAAATCGTCATCCCATTGATACCAATAGGATGAGTTGAGAAGAGAATAAACGCTGTTAATGTCTTGTGTTTGTGAATCATTGCTTCGGCTTGTATTCAAATAAAAATTGTTTTTTTTATTTCGTTTGATGCTAAACGTGATCGTTTTTCAGCTTTTTAGTTATTAGTTGGTTCGGAGCGAGTAGGGCAGGCGTAAATCGCCCTTTTTACGGTTAGTTTATGTTCTAATTCGAGCCTTTGTTTCAAAGGTTTCGAATTGGAATGCTCAAGTGAGAGGTTTGAACATCAGTTTCATATTAACGAATCTTGAGTAAAGTTGAACGATGATCTAATTAATGCTCATATAATTTACTGTATTTACTTATATTTAATCCATGTGCAACATTTGTCACAGAAATAAAATCCTAACTCCATACAATTCATGAACTTTCGAACGAAGATTTATTTTGTTTCGTTCGCTCCTTTTGTGTTTTTACCATCGCATACAAAATAATGAGGTTCCTATGTTTGGAATATTCAAACCTAAGGCGCACATTGATCGTCTGTCCCCTGGCAGCATCGATAGCACCTACTCTCGCCTCCGTTGGCAACTCTTTATCGGTATCTTTGTTGGCTACGCCGGTTACTATCTAGTTCGTAAAAACTTCAGTTTGGCGATGCCTTATCTTATCGAGCAAGGCTTTAGCCGCGGAGACTTAGGTGTCGCCTTGGCAGCTGTTTCCATTGCATATGGTCTCTCTAAGTTTCTAATGGGC
Organism: Vibrio sp. Vb1574; assembly: GCF_033338675.1. NCBI lineage: Bacteria > Pseudomonadati > Pseudomonadota > Gammaproteobacteria > Vibrionales > Vibrionaceae > Vibrio > Vibrio sp. Vb1574. The sequence goes on along the minus strand of NZ_JAWOTC010000001.1, from coordinate 143,496 downwards.
AGCGTTTCAGACCGCTCCAACCCTCGCTATTTCCTTAGTGGCGGCCTATTGATGTCTGCATTAGTGATGTTTTGCTTTGGCTTTATGCCATGGGCGACTGGTAGCGTCACTGCGATGTTCATTTTGCTTTTCTTGAACGGTTGGTTCCAAGGGATGGGGTGGCCTGCTTGTGGCCGAACCATGGTGCACTGGTGGTCACGTAAAGAGCGTGGTGAGATCGTTTCGGTTTGGAACGTGGCGCACAACGTGGGTGGCGGCTTGATTGGTCCACTATTTATTCTTGGCCTGTGGGCATTTAACGATGATTGGCGCACTGCATTTTATGTTCCTGCATTTTTCGCCACGTTGGTTGCTGTGTTTGTTTGGATGACGGTTCGCGATACCCCTCAGTCTTGTGGTCTGCCTCCTATTGAAGAATACAAAGACGATTACCCAGATGACTATGACAAGTCCCATGAACAAGAAATGACAGCGAAGGAAATCTTCTTCAAATACGTCTTCAACAACAAACTTCTTTGGTCGATTGCAATTGCAAACGCATTTGTTTATCTAATTCGTTACGGCGTACTGGACTGGGCACCTGTTTACCTAAAAGAAGCGAAGGATTTCTCGGTAGATAAATCGTCATGGGCTTATTTCTTATACGAATGGGCTGGCATTCCAGGAACACTATTGTGTGGTTGGATCTCTGACAAATTGTTCAAAGGTCGTCGTGCACCTGCTGGTATCTTATTTATGGTGCTAGTGACAGTTGCAGTGATGGTTTATTGGTTTAACCCTGCGGGCAACCCAACAGTAGATATGATGGCGCTTATTGCAATAGGCTTCCTAATCTATGGTCCGGTTATGCTGATCGGTTTGTACGCACTTGAACTCGCTCCGAAGAAAGCCGCAGGTACTGCCGCTGGTCTTACTGGTTTGTTTGGATACCTGGGTGGGGCAGTTGCCGCAAACGCGATTTTGGGCTATACCGTAGACCACTTTGGCTGGGATGGTGGCTTTATCATCTTAGTGGGTTCTTGTATTACTTCTATCGTGTGTTTGATGTACGCCTTCTTAGGTGAACGTGCGCACCACGAGCAAAAAGAGCGCGAGAAGGAAGCGCTAGCGTAATATTTATTTAAAGAGGCAGTGGAATACTGCCTCTTCGCTTTATCAAGGAAATAACAATGAAAACAAAGTCAGTATGTCTTACTTTTTTAGCACTTAGCCTCTCTGCTGGTGCGATTGCGAAGCCGCTTGTCATTGCGCATCGTGGTGCATCGGGCTACTTGCCTGAGCACACGCTAGAAGCCAAAGCACTTGCTTACGCAATGAAACCTGACTACATAGAGCAAGATGTGGTAATGACGAAAGATGACCAGTTGGTCGTGTTGCATGACCATTATCTCGATCGCGTAACGGATGTTGCGGAGCGTTTTCCTGATCGTGCACGTAAAGATGGTCGTTATTACGCGATTGATTTCACTCTGGCGGAAATCAAATCCTTGCGAGTAACTGAAGGCTTTAATATCGATGACAAAGGCAACAAAGTAGCGGGCTATCCAACCCGATTCCCTATGTGGAAATCTGATTTCACCGTGCCGACGTTTGCTGAAGAGATTGAGCTGATCCAAGGCTTAAACAAAACGCTGGGTTATGACATCGGTATTTACCCAGAAATTAAAGCGCCTTGGTTCCATCGTCATGAAGGTAAGGACATTTCTAAAGCAGTACTTAAAGTCTTGAAGCAGTACGGTTACGGCTCTCAAGACGACAAAGTCTACCTTCAATGTTTTGATGCGAATGAACTTCAACGCATCAACAATGAACTCATGCCTGCAATGGATATGGACTTAAAGCTCGTTCAGCTTATGGCTTACACGGACTGGAACGAAACTATGGTGTACAAAGGCGACAAGGCAACACCATACAGTTATGACTGGATGTTCGAAGCCGACGGAATGAAGAAAGTAGCGAGTTACGCGGAAGGAATTGGACCTTGGAAGCCGATGCTGGTGGATGATAAGTCAACCAAAGACAATATCATCATCAAGCCGTTGATGAAGGCTGCAAAAGACGCTGGCTTGCAAGTGCATCCATACACGTTCCGCGCCGATCCAGGACGCATTCCAGCGTACACTGACAGCTTTGAAGGCATGATGGATGTGTACTACAACCAAGTAAAAGTGGATGGTTTGTTTACTGATTTCCCAGATAAAGCGGTCAGCTTTTTAAATCAGTAATCACGCATTTTTCTTTAAGCTAAAAAATCCCCCAACAGTTTCCTGCTGGGGGATTTTTCTTAACTATTTATTAGTTGTTTTTATGCAGTTCGCTGTTCAGTTCAACCGCGCTCTTGTTTGCAAGACACTCGATTTGACCTGTTACAGAGTTACGACGGAATAGTAGGTCAGAAACACCAGCAAGATCGCGTGCTTTCACTACTTCTACTTCTTGGCCAGCAGAATCTAGCATACGTACTTTAGAACCAGCAGTTACGTATAGACCTGATTCGATAGTACAACGGTCACCCATTGGGAAACCAAGACCTGCGTTCGCGCCTAGTAGAGAGTTTTCGCCGATAGAAACCACAACTTTACCGCCGCCAGATAGCGTACCCATGATAGATGCGCCGCCGCCGATGTCAGAGCCGTTACCAACCACTACACCAGCAGAGATACGACCTTCAACCATGCTCACGCCAGTTGTACCTGCGTTGAAGTTGATGAAGCCTTCGTGCATTACCGTTGTGCCTTCGCCAACGTGTGCGCCAAGACGTACGCGAGAAGTGTCAGCGATACGAACGCCAGTTGGTACCACGTAGTCCACCATTTTAGGGAACTTGTCTACACAATCTACGCTTAGTGCACGACCCGCTAGGCGAGCTTCGATTTGACGCTCTGCTAGTTCAGGTAAGTCGATTGGGCCTTCGTTAGTCCATGCGATGTTGTGTAGTAGACCGAAGATGCCGTCTAGTACCGTGCCGTGCGGTTGAACTAGGCGGTTAGAGATAAGTTGAAGTTTTAGGAAACCTTCAGCAACGCTTTGTGGCTGCTCGTCAGTTGCAAGGATAACCAGTACAAGTGGTTGTGCTGATTCTGCTGCTTTTGCTGCGAAAGATGCGTTTGCCGCATCGCCGTTTGCTTCAAATGCTGCTGCCAGTTCTGCGCTTTGTGCTGCAGAGATCTCGATAGCTTGGTTGCCTTGCTCGTAACCTGCTACTGCTGCTAGTGCGTTAACAAGCGCTTCGCTTGGGTTAAGAACTGGGTTTGGGAAAAACGCTTCGATGATTTTGCCGTCGCGGTTTTTAGTTGCCGTACCAAAGGCTAGAGAGAAGAAAGCCATAGTTGATCTCCATGTGTTGAGTCTTGTGTCTCGTCTGTTCACTGACAAGAAATAATTAAGTTGTCAGTCATCATAAAGAGAGTATTGGGGAGTTTAAAGAGGGGAAATGGAGAAAGTCCGTAGATGGATACCTTTTGTCTTTTTAGAGATATGTTTGTCTGATGAGAAATGTGTCGCAAAAGCCTTATCAGACCGATTTTGGGCAGAGACACAGTGAAGTGGGAGAAGGGAGCATCGCAAAAAATAAGGGGAGGACCGAAGTCACTCCCCCTACACTGGGTTTGTTGGATTTACTGGCTTTGGGTAGTAAAGCGATAAATCGACTTAGAGGCTTAGCTCACCGACCTCTACTGCAAGTGCAACCGTTGCACCTACCATTGGATTATTGCCCATACCGATGAAGCCCATCATTGCTACGTGTGCAGGTACTGAAGAGCTACCCGCGAATTGCGCATCGGCGTGCATGCGACCCATGGTATCGGTCATACCGTAGGATGCAGGACCTGCCGCCACATTATCCGGGTGTAGAGTACGACCAGTACCACCACCTGATGCAACTGAGAAGTAAGGCATGCCTTCACGGTTACGTTCCGCTTTGTAGATACCTGCTACAGGGTGTTGGAAGCGAGTCGGGTTGGTTGAGTTACCTGTGATGCTCACATCCACTTGTTCTTTATGCATGATAGCCAAGCCTTCACGCACATCGTCTGCACCGTAGCAAAGGATCTCACCACGTGGACCTTGGGAGAAACGGCGACGTTCTACTTCCACTAACTCACCAGTTTGGTAGTTGTATTGAGTACGTACGTAAGTGAAACCATTGATGCGTGAGATTAGGTAAGCGGCGTCTTTACCCAAACCGTTCAGGATCACTTTCAACGGATTTTTGCGTGATTTGTTGACGTTCAATGCGATTTTGATTGCGCCTTCTGCCGCTGCGAATGACTCATGACCGGCAAGGAAAGCGAAACAGCCACTTTCTTCATTCAGTAGACGAGCCGCCAATGCACCGTGACCGATACCCACTTGGCGTTGCTCTGCGACGCTGCCAGGTTTTGTGCAGGCTTGAAGGCCTTCACCGATGATGTTTGCAGCTTCTTCTGCTGTTTTTGCACCGCGGAAAATCGCCAAAGCAGTACCCAGTGTGTAGGCATCGGCAGCGCTTTCAAACGCGATAGGTTGAGTGTCCATCACCAGCGCTTTAGGGTCGATACCACGATCCATACAGTATTGGTAAGCCTCTTCCAGAGAAGAAAGTTGCATTTCGTCTAATGTGCGACGTACAGATTCAGTAATTGGAGTGTTCATAATCTCTTTCCTCTTGGTGGCAATTATTTTTGGCGTGGGTTGATGGTAGATACGGCTTCGTCAAAACGACCGTAAGTCCCCGTTGCTTTGTCTGCGGCTTCTGCTGCAGATACGCCTTCGTTGATGGCTTTCATCATCTTGCCTAGGTTGAGATATTGGTAACCAATCACTTCTTTGTTTTCGTCTAGTGCGAGTTTTGTTACGTAGCCTTCAGCCAATTCCATGTAACGCACGCCTTTTGCTTTGGTTGAGTAGCTAGTACCCACTTGGCTGCGTTGAGTTTGACCGAGGTCTTCCAGTGCCGCACCAATTTCCAAGCCACCTTCAGAGAAAGCAGATTGAGTACGACCGTAAACAAATTGAAGGAAGATTTCGCGCATCGCGACGTTGATAGCATCACATACCAAGTCGGTATTCAGTGCTTCCAGAATGGTTTTGCCTGTTAGAATTTCTGCGGCCATCGCGGCTGATTGAGTCATGCCTGAACAGCCGATCGTTTCGATCAAAGCTTCTTCGATGATGCCGTTTTTGATGTTAAGAGTCAGTTTTGCTGCACCTTGTTGAGGAGCACAAGCGCCAACGCCGTGGCTAAGACCAGAAATCGCGATAACGTCTTTTGGATTGATCATTGCGCCTTCAACAGGGATCGGTGCAGATGCATGAAGATCGCCGCGTTGAATCGGGCACATTGATTGGATTTCGTGTGAATATTGCATAATGTTTTCCCAGTGTATTTTTATTTTTTGAGAAAACAGGAGCGGGGTTGGAGAAGAGTTGAATTGCTCACTACAGAACTCTTGCTTTAACAACATTGGTAAAGCATTTCCAACAGGGCTGACCTGTTTTCGTTTCTGTAGGAGTCATTAGCTGTAAAAGCGGTTCGAATCTTTCGATTCCGGTGGCACCCCATCACCGAACCCATTTAGACTAGATCTAAGTCACACTAATCTGCAACATGAAATTTAGAGCAATTTGGGATATTAAATCGGTTCTTTATATTCTCAGAGATATATGGAGATAAACGGAAGGAATAAAAAAACGCCGCATAATGCGACGTTTTTTCTAAACAAATGAGAGGCTTATGCAGCGTCTTCTTGGTCGCTATCTTCTTCAACAGCTTCAAGCTTCTTTGCTTTTTTTGGTGCAGGTTTACGTTTTGCACCAAGAGCGTAAAGCACTTCTTCTTTGTTTTGCGCAAGGAACATTGCAAGATCTTCTTGCTTACCTTCGTCTTCTAGAAGTTCACTTTTACCCAGCAGTGAGAATAACTCGTCTGCCATATCCAGCATTTTGTCGTATGCGTCAGCTTCCGCTTTAGAGGTAAAAGTCATTTTCTCTTCTCCATTGCGTTCTACCACGTACTTGACGATTACAGCCATGGTTGGTCCCCTAATTTGGTGTATTGATACTGGCTTTTTATACAGTTTTTGACCAATCAAGTCTAGCGACAAGCCTCAGAATGAGAGACACGTACAACTAACTGACTAGCATTTAAACTATCTTGGTTTCACTTTGCGGATTTGTCCGCCAAAGGAAGGTTTGCTGGTCGCTCCCAATCTTGGCAAAATTCGATAAACGTTTTGAGCAATGGGCTTTGATATTTCTCTTTATGAACCAGTAACCAGAAGCGACGTTTCATATCTAAAGGCATGTCGAGCAGTTTTACGCGGCCGTCACGAATAGCAGGTTCTGCAGACAAACGTGACAAGCAGCCCAAGCCTAACCCTGCCGATACTGAGTTGATCAACGCTTCGGTGGTATTGAGCTGAAAAGCTTCATGCCAATGTTCCAAGCGCGGCGCGATAACGCGCATAAAAAATTCGCGTGAACCGGACCCTGCCTCTCGCAATATCCATTCACTGTTTTCTAGCTCGGTTAAGTTTACTGGCCCTTCGTGCGCGGCTGGGTAATCGGGCGCGCAAATCACGCACATTTCATCTTCGCTAAACTGGGTAGACTGCAATTCAGGGTGAAGTGTTTTGCCCTCAATGAGGGCTATGTCTAACTCGTAATCGGTCAGCATGTCGCAGATTTGTGCGGAGTTAGAAATGAACAGGCTTTGAGAACGATGGTTCGTTTGCTGACGAAATTCGCTAAGCAAATAGGGCGCGACTTGGTTGCCAATGGTGTCGCTGGCACCAATGCGAAGTTGGCCCGATAGCGCTTGGTCACCATCGAAAATGCTCTCGATGTCTTTGGCTCGGTTGAGTAACTCATCCGCCAGTGGTAGCAGTTTTTGACCTTCTTGGTTCAAAATCAGTCGGTTATTAACACGATCAAACAAGTGATGGCCGATCTGTTTTTCTAATTCTGAGAGTGCCATGCTCACTGCGGCTTTCGATAAAAAGAGACTATCAGAAGCTGCTGTGAGCGTTTTGTGCTGCGTGATCGTCGTAAACACTTTCAGTTGTTTAAGAGAAATGTGACTTGCCATACCCCACCGTTAAGTAATTCTGAACGTTTGTTTTAAATAATTAGATATATCGGAACGAAGTGCAAGCGTATTATACGTCTCATCAAGAGTGAGTCTGGTTGAGGTCATCATGATTCAAAGAACAAAAGCAAAAGTAATGGGAGCGCCAACTCCAATGGCGGGTTTGGCTCTTGGTATTGCAAGCTTGGGCTGGAGTTGGGAAAACTTCGCCGAATTACATGGCTACGGACAGTGGATTAGTGCGGGTATCGCGAGCATATTGTTGGCTATATTGGCAACCAAGTTTTTGCTACATAATCATCTATTGAGACAAGATCTTGCTCATCCGGTTGTGGGCAGCGTGGTTCCGACATTTGCGATGGGCACTATGGTGGTATCGAACTCTCTCGGCCATTTTTACCCATTAGCTGGCGATGCGCTTTGGCTGATTGCGGTGGTTTTGCACATCGTATTCTTGGTGAGCTTTGTTTACCATCGCGCCAAAGATTTTGAATTGCACCACATGGTTCCTAGTTGGTTTGTACCGCCTGTGGGTATCATCGTTGCGGATGTGTCTTTCTCTGGCAACCCTATGTTAGCACCAGTGGCACAAGGTGCATTGATGTTTGGTATGGTGGCGTACGCGATCATGTTGCCGATGATGATTTACCGTTTCATGTTTACCCATGAAATTCCGGATGCAGCAAAACCAACCATGGCAATTATGGCGGCGCCAGCAAGTCTATCATTGGCAGGGTACTTAACGGTCACTGCGACACCATCACCAGTGATCATCGCTATGCTATTTGGTATCGCGGTATTGATGACAGCCATCATATATCTCGCGTTCTTTAAATTGCTTAGACTGCCATTCAGCCCTGGCTATGCAGCGTTTACCTTCCCGATGGTGATCGGTGCGACGGCGCTGTTTAAAATGGCGAATTGGATGGAGTTGCAAGGATTGGCTGCGCACTATGTTCAACAAGTGCGAGGCTTAGCTGGTCTTGAGTTGATTGTGGCAACATTTGTTGTCTCTTATGTGGCCTTACAATACATCAACAACTTGTTGATTCAGCCACGCTTGATGCACGCTCATCACGCTTAAATAGCAGATAGGAAAAAGCCTCTTGGTCTTACAACCAAGAGGCTTTTTTATTTCAATCGGCGTCGATGTTGGACGCTAGCCTTTTTTGTAAAATCGCGACATCTCATCCAGAGAATGACGAATGATATCGACAGGAACTTTCTGTTCTTTCTCGACTTTTAACTGGCGATTCAGTTGCTGAGAGTGCCCGCCAGGGTTGACCACAAGCATCAGTTCTTTGCCGACCAATGCATAGTTGTAGTAGCTGCCTGCAATATACCAATCGCGAGAGGCAGAGCTATCAAACAAGTTATGACCAACGCTGTATGAACTCGTTGTGCCTTGAACGTCAAACAGCGTATTCATCATGGTTGGCACGACGTCAAAATGGGTCGTGCGGTAATCAACTTGCTCTGGCTGACGATTTGGCATGTACACGTAAAGAGGCACATGCACTTGAACGTCACTGTAATTACCCGTGTGGCCCCAATAGTTCATCTTATGGTCATTAAACTCTTCACCATGATCTGATGAAATCACCACAATGGTGTTGTCTAAGTCGACGTTTTTCAGCACATCACCAATCAAGCTGTCGATGTAGTACAACGAGTTCTTGTATCGATTGTGGTAAAGCGAAGCGTCAAAATCGTTGTTGAGCAAAATGTGGTCAACGCGTTCCCAGTATGGTTTGAATTTCGCAAATTCAGGTTCAGGAAACACCGTGCCGTGGGCGGCATCGTAGAACAGAAAACCAAAGTACGGCTTGTCGCTGTCCTGCTTTTGGAACTCGATGAACTTGTCTGTTATCTGCTGATCGCGCTCGACAGCTGTTTCCCCAGTTTGTTTCAGGGTCAAATCCGACACTTTTTTGAATACCGTGCGAGAGAGTGGCGGACTGGTGAGCGGTGCTGAGCCAAAAATGCCCATGCGGTAGCCTTCTGCTTGCAGCGTATCCATAAACACAGGAGAGCGTTGACTTGCGTAAAAGCTTTCCCAGTAGGTCGCGGGCAAGCTGTAAAACAGGCTGAAAATACCCGCTTGAGTTGAGTTGCCGCCGCTCATATGTTGTGTGAAATTCACCGTTTTTTCGGCGAACTTGCTGACATTTGGCATGACTTCCGGCGTCGCATCACTGTAGCGCCACGCGTCAACCAAGATAAACAAAACATTGGGCAGTTTCTCTTTGCTTTGCACTTGAATCGGCGCAAGCGGGTAGTTGAGTGAGCTACGTTCAATGTTGGTTAACTCTACGCGGTTCTTCGATGCAATGTTCTCATCCACTAGGTCGTGTTTGTAAATAAATTTACGAGCCGTCAGCGGGTAGTAAAGTGGCCAGTTATTCGAAAACTGACTGACTTCATCGTCGTAAAGTGCGTTTTTGTACGCATGAATCATCTGTGTGCTAAGCAATACAGCAAACCAAACGCTGATCAAAACGAACTTAGCTCGGCTTTCTGACAGTTGATTACTTACCCAAACGGTACAGGCGAGCCCGATCACCAGAACGGCAACTTCACTGACGAAGATAAGCCAACTCATCCAAGAAATATCGAAGACATCACCGCCACCTTCGAAAAACATACGGATTAATAGGGCGTTGATGTGAAGTTTGTATTGCTGAAAAACGAGGATATCGACTTTAAACATGATCAATAGACAGATCGCGATAGCGATCACGATACCTTTGAATGCTCGAGTCGGTAGAAAAGAGAGCAATAAACTCAACAACATAAATGGAAGAGCGATCAAGCCCAGCCAGCCATATTGAGTCGAAACCAAATAGTAACCTTGCAACAAGGTTAGCGGTTCATTCTGATTGTTAGACAACACAAAAGGATAACAAGCGATCGACAGGTACACTGCAAAGCAAGCAAAAAAAGCAATCAGCCAAGCGCTGTTGGAAGACAGTTTGCGAAACATACTTTTTGTTTGTTTATAAATTATGGGTAGAGGGAGTATAAAACAGTGTTTTTTATTATGGAATAGTTGTGACGAATGTCACATTTTGTATGGAAGTGTCAGACTTGATTGACATGTGAAAATTCAGAAGATTCATACTCTATTTGAGTGATATATAACCTTTTGTTTTTTCCGAACGCGAGATCACTGCGGGTTTAAATAGGGCTGTGCTAAGCTAGCTAACAGTTTCAATCGGCGCTCGGTATTCCCAATTTGTTTACTGTTTATCACTCCAACCAAGTTGACGTTCTTAAATCACTCCTTGTCGAACTGATTCGAATCAGTCCGCTGGAAAACCCGTTCGAAAAAGAACAAATTCTGGTTCAAAGTCCAGGCATGTCCCAGTGGCTAAAAATGGAATTGGCCAAAGAGTTTGGTGTTGCCGCGAACATTGATTTTCCGCTCCCTGCGACTTTCATTTGGGAAATGTTTACGCAGGTATTGCCAGACGTGCCAAAACGCAGTGCGTTTAACAAAGAAGCGATGACGTGGAAGTTGATGCATTTGCTTCCGGGGCTTCTCAACCAAGAGGTGTTTTCGCCGTTAGCGCAGTACCTCAAAGATGACAGTGACCACTCTAAGCTGTATCAGCTGGCTGAGAAAATTGCCGATATTTTCGATGGTTACTTGGTGTATCGTCCGGAATGGATCGCAAGTTGGGAAGCCGGGAAGAGTGTGGCAGAGTTGGAAGATGAGCATCCGTGGCAGCCGATCTTATGGCAAGCGTTGTATGATCACACTGTGTCGTTAGGGCAGTCTCCATATCACCGTGCCAACCTTTATGAGCACTTTATCGACACGTTAGCGAGTTTTAACGGCAATTTTGACCATTTACCCAAGCGTTTGTTTGTTTTTGGCATTTCTTCGTTGCCGCCTCGCTATATGGATGCGCTAAAAGCAATTGGCGAACACATCGACGTGCATCTGATGTTCACTAACCCTTGTCGTTATTACTGGGGTGAAGTTCGAGATCGCAAATATCTGGCTCGTTTGGCGGCGAAACATCGTCAGCACGTTGTGTGGCAGGACGATCACTCGGAAGTGCAAGGTGAAACTGAGCAACTGAAAGGATCACTGGAAGATAATGTGATCGATGAGCTGCACACCGATGTGGTCGGAAACAGTCTGTTGGCGTCCATGGGTAAACTCGGGCGCGACAATATGTATCTGTTGTCTCAGCTGGAATCTCATGAAATTGAAGCCTTTGTTGATGTTGAGCGCGACAGTCTGCTCCATCAATTGCAAGCGGATATTCTCAATCTTGAAGAACATCAAGATGACCAACAGATTGAAAACAGTCATCACAAACAAGTGGTTAGCTTGGGTGATAAATCACTGAGCCTACACGCTTGTCACAGCCCGATGCGCGAAGTGGAAGTGCTGCATGATCAACTATTGGCGATGTTCGATGCTGACCCAACGTTAAAACCGCGCGATATTATCGTGATGGTCGCGGACATCAACGCTTACAGCCCTGCGATTCAGGCGGTCTTTGGTAACGCGCCGGGTGAGCGTTTTATTCCCTATTCGATTTCTGACCGAACCGCCGATCAAGAGAGCCCAATTCTGGCCGCATTTATGCAGTTGGTGAACTTACCCAATACGCGCTGTTTGGCATCAGAACTACTCGAACTTCTGGAAACTCCGGCGATATTAAAGCGTTTTGAACTCAGCGAAGATGATTTTTTACAAGCCAAACAATGGGTTGAGGAATCGGGGATTCGCTGGGGATTGGATGCCAATACCGGACGCGAATTTGAACTGCCGGAAACCCGTCAAAACACATGGCAATTTGGTATTCAACGCATGTTGCTTGGCTACGCGATGCCAGAATCCGCAGGTTTGTTTGAAACCGAGCAAGGCAGTTTGTCTCCGTACAACGAAGTGCAAGGCATGGGCGCAGAGCTGGCGGGCAAGTTGGCACACTTTATCCAACAAATTAGCACTTATCGAAGCAAACTTTCTCATGTTCAGACTATTGATGGTTGGCGAGAGACTTTGGTTTCACTGCTGGATGACTTCTTCTCAGTTGAGTTAGAAGGCGAAATGGCGCTCAAATCCATTCGCGATACGCTCAGCCAACTCAAAGAGCAATTAGCTGATGCCGCATTTGATGATGCGTTATCTCCGTCGATCATCAGCCAATACCTTCAAAACAAATTATCTGGCACACGAGTCAGCCAGCGCTTCCTTGCTGGTCAAGTGAACTTTTGTACCCTGATGCCGATGCGCTCTATTCCGTTTAGAACCGTTTGTCTACTGGGGATGAATGACGGCGTGTACCCACGCTCCATGCCGCCAGAAGGCTTTGACTTGATGACAGGAAGAACCAAACCGGGCGACCGTTCGCGCCGAGATGATGACCGTTACCTATTCCTCGAAGCGATGTTGTCTGCACAACAAACGCTCTACATCAGTTATGTTGGCCGTTCAATCCAAGACAATACCGAGCGAGTGCCTTCGGTTCTGGTTTCTGAGCTGATGGAATACTGCCACCAAAACTATTGTTTAAGTGGTGATGAAGCGTTGCCCGTTGATGAGTCTGGCGACAACTTATTAAATGCGTTGGTGAATACCCACGCCATGGTGCCGTTTAGCCCAAGTGCGTTCCAAGGCATGCACGCCAGCTACGCGAAAGAGTGGATTCCAGCGGCATTGACTCAAAGTAGTCAATCGCAAGGCTATGTTCGTCGTGATTTTAATCGGGCATTAGACGACTATCTGTTAGGAGCGACGTTCCCACTTGAGCTCGACTTAGTCGAGTTGCAACGTTTCTGGCGCTTACCTGTGCAGTATTTTTTCAATCGTCGTTTAAAAGTAACCTTTGAACCGCCACTACCGGTGATGGAAGACGACGAACCCTTTGTTTTAGGTGGTTTGGAAAGCTATCAAATGCGTGATGAGCTGTTAGAAACCTTGCTTGAAGCGACATTGATGCAGCCAGAGAAAAAAACAGAGGTGCTTAAACACTTTATGAGTCAACAGCGCGCGCAAGGCAAACTGCCGGTGGGGGCGTTTGGTGATATCGAGTTTGAAACCAACCGAGTTCAGGCGGAAGAGCTGGTGGATAAACTGGCGTTTTTATCTGGTGCGCCTCAAGACGATTTGGAAATCGACCTGACGTTTGATTCCTTGTTTGAGCGAAATGAAGGCGAAGAGAAAAACGTTCGCCTAACAGGTTGGCTAACTCAATGCTACCAATCCGGTTTGATTCGCTATCGAAGCGGTAAGATTCGATCGCAGGATTACCTTGCAGCGTGGATCGATCACCTTGCCATGTCGGCGTCGGGTCATGCTAAGAAAACTCACATCATTGGTTACGATCGTAAAGAAGGCGCGCTGCATTTGATCTACCCAGAAATTGCCGATGCGCAGTATGCCAAACAGCTACTGACTGAATTGGTTCGCTTGTTCTTCGAAGGCATGACTAAGCCTTTGCCTTATTTCCCGAAAACGGCGTTGGCTTGTGTTGAAGCGGGCTTTAGCCGTGGTCAGTGGGTCGATGACGAAGAGAAATCTTTGAAGAAAATGGCTGACGCATTCAATGATGGCTTCATGAGCCCGGGCGAAGGCAGTAATGCGTACATCTCTCGAATTTGGCCTGCTTGGAATGATGAGTTGGCCTCAGAAGTTCGTTTGCTGACAGCATTAGTTTTGCAAGGTGCGCGCTTAGCGGTTCAAGACACTGATGACGTAAAAGCGTAATAAAGACAGTTGGATAAAGAGAAGGAAGAGTAGGGTGGCCGCCAGAAAATCATTATTTTTTGTAGGGCGTTCGCTGTACGGCCACAAGGTCAGAGGGACCATGATACTTTTGTTTAATTCATTTGAGTTGTGCCGCCAAAAGGTTTGGCTTATCTCGTGGGGCGCATACTAACGGTACGTCTTATGGATAACCGTGAGAAAGATCTCACAAAGCTCTAAATTATCCAACTTGTTAAACATATTAATAGAATTTTTAACTATAGATCACATTTATTAGGTGATACGTCCTAGTAAATAATCCGGAGAGATTCAGCGTTATGGATCAAATGTCAGGTGCAGAGTGTCCTCTACATACGTTAGACCGCACAGAGCAACCTCAACCAACGCCACTAGAACCGATGACGTTTCCTCTGCACGGTGCGAGGTTAATCGAGGCATCAGCAGGTACAGGTAAAACCTTCACTATTGCAGGTTTATATCTGCGCCTTTTGCTTGGTCACGGCAGCGCGGAAGCTCGACATCGCGTACCGCTTACGGTCGACCAAATTCTGGTCGTAACCTTTACCGAAGCGGCAACTGCGGAATTACGCGATCGTATCAGGGCAAGAATCCATGATGCGCGAATCGCGTTTGCGCGTGGACAGAGTTCCGATCCGGTGATCCAACCTTTGCTTAATGAGTTTGACGATCACAAGCAAGCCGCAGAAATTTTATTGCAGGCAGAGCGTCAGATGGACGAGGCGGCGGTCTACACCATTCACGGTTTTTGCCAACGTATGCTAACGCAAAATGCGTTTGAATCTGGCAGCCGATTTAATAACGAGTTTGTGACCGATGAAAGTCACCTAAAAGCGCAAGTTGTAGCCGATTACTGGCGCCGCAATTTCTACCCGTTGCCATTTACCTTGGCTGGAGAAATTCGCCAGCTATGGGGCTCTCCATCTGCGTTGTTGTCTGACATCAGCAATTACTTAACCGGCGCGCCGTTAAGCCTTTCTGTTCCAGCAATGAAAGGCAGTTTGGCTGATCTTCATACTGAAAATTTGAAAAAAATTGATGAATTAAAAGCACAGTGGCGAGAAAGCCAAGATGACTTCTTCACGCTGATTTCAGATTCAGATATTAACAAACGTAGCTATACCAAAAAGTCTCTGCCGACGTGGTTGGAGGCGGTAAACGCTTGGGCAGCAACGGAAACCACAGGTTACGATTATCCAGACAAGCTGGAGAAATTCGCGCAAAACGTCTTGTTGGAAAAAACACCGAAAGGCAGTGCGCCGCAGCACGCGGTATTTGAAGCCATTGAAACATTTCTTGCTAATCCAATCAGCTTAAAAGCGCCACTGCTTGCTCATGCGATTGAGCATTGTCGTGTGATGCTGGCCAACGCGAAAAATCAAAAACAGTGGCTCTCTTTCGATGATTTGCTAACGCAACTTTCTGCTTCTATCGATACGGACGAAAGCGAGCTTTTAGCGGCGCGTATTCGTACTTTGTATCCTGTCGCAATGATTGACGAGTTCCAAGATACCGACCCGCTTCAATACAGTATTTTCAGCCGTATTTATCTGAACAACCCAGAATGTGGTTTGTTTATGATCGGTGACCCCAAGCAGGCGATTTATGGCTTTCGTGGCGCAGACATTTTCACTTACATCAAAGCGCGTAACCAAGTAAGTGCCCACTACACGTTAGGAACCAACTGGCGTTCTAGCGCAGATATGGTGCAGGCGGTAAACCAAGTATTTGCTTTGCCAGACAGTCCATTTATCTATGATTCGGACATCCCGTTCTTACCCGTTAAGTACAGTCCCAATGCCGAAAAACGCATTTGGACTATGGGTGGCCAAAAGCAACCCGCGCTGACTTATTGGTTGCAAGAAGCGGACGATAAACCGCTACCAAAAGGCGAGTATTTGACTCGGATGGCGGAGGCGACCGCAAGCCAAATCCAAACCATTTTGACGCAGGCTCAACAGGGGCAAGCGTGTCTGGTGAATGGCGAAAAACAGAAAGCGGTTCAAGCGGGCGATATCGCGGTGTTGGTTCGAACAGGTAGTGAAGGTCGAATGATCAAACAAGCGCTGGCTGAACAAGGCATTGCCAGCGTGTACCTGTCTAACCGAGACAGTGTGTTTACCAGTTCAGTGGCGCAGGATCTACAGCGTTTGCTGCAAGCGGTGCTGACTCCAGAAAATGACCGTGCGCTGCGTGCAAGTCTTGCTTCTGAGCTGTTTGCCCTCGACGCAGCAAGTTTGGATGCACTTAATAACGATGAAGTGGTGTGGGAAAACGCCGTAAACGAATTCAAAGAATATCGCAAACTTTGGATTCAACGTGGTGTGCTGCCGATGTTGCGCGCGGTGATCAGCAAACGCCATATTGCCGAGCGATTACTAGAAGAAGGTGCGAGTTCACAGGGTGAAAATGGTGAGCGAGTACTTACCGATTTAATGCACATTGGTGAACTGCTTCAACACGCCAGTAATGAACTGGATAGCGATCACGGTCTGCTGCGTTGGCTCGCTCAGTCTATCAGTGATGCGGAAAACGGTTTGGGTGGCAGTGATGACCAAATCCAACGTTTAGAATCGGAACGTAACTTAGTGCAGATCGTAACTATTCACAAATCAAAAGGCTTGGAGTATGACCTCGTATTTCTGCCGTTTGTGTTCAGCTATCGAGAAGCCAGTGAAGCCAAATATTACGATGCAGCCAATGACCGCACGGTACTGGATATCACTGGCAACGATGCGTCCATGAAGCAAGCGGACAAAGAGCGTTTGGCGGAAGACTTACGCTTGATATACGTGGCACTAACGCGTGCTGTTTATGCGTGTTTTATCGGTGCCTCACCGTTGCGCAATGGCCGTTCGACCAAAGAGCCAACTGGTGTACACCGCAGTGCGATTGGCTATTTGATTCAAAATGGTCAAGAAGGTGGCATTAACGATTTGCACCAAGGTTTAACAAAGCAACAAGACGAGCTTGATTGTGTCGTTGTGGCCGATCCGCCGCAGCAACTCGAAGATAAGTACGTAGCGCCACAAGAAGAAATACACGATCTTAGTGCGAAAGAACTGCAAAACCCTATCGATAGAAACTGGCGCATCACCAGTTATTCTGGCTTGGTCAAGCAAGGCTCTCATCACGCCGAGCATGATGCCACGATTGAGATTACGGGTTTTGATATCGACTCATCTGAAGAACAAGACGAAACGGATTTGGTGGAGCCAGAGCGTTCTATTTTTACCTTCCCTCGTGGTGCGCGTCCGGGTACGTTCCTGCATAGCCTGTTTGAGGAAATTGAATTTACTCAGCCAGCCACGACGGAAGAGAATACACAAATCATCCTTGGTTTGATGGAAAGCGAACAGCTCGATGAAGAGTGGTTGCCCATTTTACAGCAATTGATTGATACCGTACTCGCAACGCCGTTGGATGGTAAGTCTTTGCTGCTGAATCAAAAAGCACCGTCGCAACGTTTGGTGGAGATGGAATTTTTGCTGCCGATTGAAGTTTTGTCTGCGCCGGCGTTAAATCGAGTTATTCAACGTCACGATCCGTTGTCGGCGAAAGCGGGGGATTTAGGTTTCCAAACCGTTCAAGGCATGCTCAAAGGTTTTATCGACTTGGTGTTTGAACATCAAGGTAAATACTACGTGCTTGACTGGAAATCGAATCATCTTGGCGACGATGTGACGAGCTACCATGGTGAGGCTCTGAAATCGGCGATGGCGGATCACCGCTACGATTTGCAGTACCAGATTTATGCGTTAGCACTGCATCGTTTCCTACGCAGCCGATTGGCGAATTATCAATATGAGCAGCACTTCGGTGGCGTGTATTACTTGTTCTTGCGCGGCATGGATGGGCAGAGTGACCACGGCATTTTTGCCGCGAAACCAACTTTCGAGTTCTTACAAGAGATGGATCGTTTGATTGATGGTCAAGCACTCGAAACGCGCTCAAGTCAAGCCGGGCAGATGGAGCTACTTTAATGACGACAAATCACAATCTTCATTCTGGCCAAGATAGTCTATTGGTAGTGCTGGAACGCTTGGCGCACAAAGGTGCTATTCGTCAGCTCGACTACCAATTCGCCTGCTTTATTGATTCTCAAGCGCATGATGAATCGTCGGACAGCCAAGCATTGGCGTTTATCGCTGGTGTTGTCAGTAGTGAGCTCGGCAAAGGACATATCTGTCTGTCTCTGTTCGATGCACAAGGGCAATCTGCGGATTTAGCCAGTAAGTTAGGGCTGTTTGGTGAGTCGGCATTGGCGCTCAACACACAGTTGCAAGGCATAGACTGGATTCAAGTATTACAAAATTCCAGCGTGGTCGGCGCGCAAGGAGAAGCCTTGCCTTTAATGTTCGATGGTGAGCGTCTGTATCTGCATCGCTATTGGCATTATGAAGTGACACTGGCGGAAAAGCTCAATCAGTTGGGCGCCGAAGTTAACTTGCAACCACAAGAGTTTGCGCGATTATCCGAGTTGCTCAACCATTTGTTTGCACGCCAATACCATTTTCTGTTTAACGCGTTAGGCAAAGCAGTAGAAGCGGGAAGCAGCAACCAAGTGTTGCGTCAACAATTGGTGTGTGACCACCTTGATGTGGTCGCAAGCGAATCGTTGGATTGGCACGCGATTGATTCCGTGCTTAGCAATGCGCGCAAGGTTCAAGATTTGCAAACACTGGATGAACTCGTGCCACTCTCGGCTTGCGTGAACTGGCAAAAAGTCGCGGCGGCAGTTGCGTTAACCCGTCGATTTGCTGTGATTTCTGGTGGCCCAGGTACGGGTAAAACGACGACAGTAACCAAATTGCTTGCTGCTTTGATTGAACAGGCGACGCAAGAGAAAAATCTAACCATCAAGCTGGTGGCCCCGACGGGGAAAGCGGCGGCGCGATTAACCGAGTCCATTGGTAAAGCAGTGCAAGAACTGCCAGCTTCTCCGGAGCTTAAAGCCAAAATTCCGACTGAATCAAGCACCTTACATCGGTTGCTGGGTGCGATTCCTAATAGTGCAGAATTTCGTCACAACAAGCAAAATCCACTGCATTTGGATATTTTAGTTATCGACGAAGCGTCGATGGTCGATTTACCAATGATGTACAAAGTGGTCGATGCCTTACCGAAACATGCGCGGCTGATTTTGCTAGGTGATAAAGATCAACTTGCCTCAGTTGAAGCAGGGGCAGTGTTGGGTGATATCTGTTCGTTCCATGCGTTGGGTTATGGCAAAGAGCAGGCGTCAGCCATCGCAAAACTGACGGGCTTCGATACTTTAGCCCATACGGGTAACAGTGCATCTAGCATTGCTGATAGTTTATGTATGCTGCAAAAGAGCTACCGATTTGATACTCGCTCAGGCATTGGTCAGTTGGCAAAAGCGGTTAACTCCGGTTCTGCTGCGAGCGTAGATAACGTCTGGGCGCGTGACTTTTCTGACATCGAACATTTCGCGCTAAGTAGTCAACATTACAACCAAATGATGCAGACGTTGGTGCAGGAATACGGTCGTTACCTCAAACGCATTGGACAACAGGAAACTGATCCTAAAACCGGAGAGCTAGAGTCGCTAACGCACAAAGCCAAAGCGGTGTTAGATACCTTCAACCAATGCCGATTGCTGTGCGCGATCCGTGAAGGTGACTTCGGTGTGGCTGGGCTAAACCAACGCATCGAGAAAGCGCTCGCGGCGCGCAAGTTCATTCAAGTTCAGGATGAAATTTGGTATCACGGCAGACCCGTCATGGTTACGCGTAATGATCACGGTTTAGGTTTGTATAACGGTGATATTGGTATTTGCATGCGAGATGACAGTGAAGAAGAACCGCGTTTGAAAGTCTTTTTTGAGTTACCTGACGGCAGTGTGAAATCGGTCTTGCCAAGCCGAGTACCTGAACATGAAACGGCTTACGCTATGACCATCCATAAATCGCAAGGCAGTGAATTTGATTACACCCTGATGATTTTGCCACCAGACTTTAGCCCGATATTAACCCGTGAGTTGATTTACACAGGCATTACCCGCGCGAAAAAGCGTTTAGCTCTTTACGCCGAACTTAATGTTCTGAAGCGAGGCATTAAGGTGAAAACCACTCGTGCGAGTGGGTTAGTACAGCGGCTTACTAACTAAAACAAGAAGACCGAGCTTATGGCTCGGTCTTCTTTTATGCATGTTTTGCAAACGCATTGGTAAAAGACACGCTGCGTATTTTGTATTGCTGTTGATAAGCAAGAATAAAATCTCGGATAGCGTCATTTACGGGGAAAACACAGTGGACGTCTAGGCCTTCTAAAAACTGATTGTCAGCCATATCCCAGAAGCTTTGAAGCGAATTACAAATGATTGTTCTCATAACAGTGCTCGTCTCGGCTTATTTAAAGTCAGATTAACAACTGTCCTTGGTGTGCAATACGGAGCTAACTAGTTTTTCAATTGCCCAGTATTTTAGGGTGAAGGCTACATTACATCACCTAGATCCATTCGTATTGGTTAAAAACCAATCACTAGCGAGCAGAGTATAGCCAACCAAATGTATATTTAAAAGATAAAATTGGAACGAAAATCAAGCAATGGTTTGCGCATTTCTAAGTTGGGTTTACATGATGACCCGCTAGTCCGGAGTAGGGTTTATGTGTGGCCTTACTCCTAAACAAACTCGTTCCTAAACAAGCTCGATGTGCAGGGTTGAGCGTTAATGAACTAAATCCTGCCCTTTGAGGTTAGTTGGTATAGTGGAACGTTAAGTTTCGCTCTCTGATTTAAGGTTAAGCTATAAATCTAACGCTAAGATTTTGGACTTACGCTGGAAGTTATATAACCCTTGTTTGGCTCCAGGCAAATAGTCGACACTGACTTCGTAAAAACCTTGCTCTCTGAACCAATGCAAACTGTGTGTCGTGAGGACAAAAATCTGATCAATGGTTTCGGATTTAGAACGATGTTTCATGTAGTTGAGCAGTAACAAACCTCGGTTTCCATCACGATAGTCAGGGTGAATCGCTACGCAAGCCATCTCAGCTTTACGCTCTTCTGGGTATGGATAAAGGGCAGCACAGCCAATAATCAAGCCGTCTTTTTCGATGATGGTAAATTTTCCAATCTCTTGCTCTAGCTGTTCTCGAGAGCGCCTAACCAGTACACCTTGTTCTTCTAACGGGCGAATGAGGTCTAAGATACCGCCAATATCGTCAATATTAGCTTGCCTCACTTGTTCAGCACTCGCCATAACAACTTGGGTACCGATACCGTCGAAAGAGAACAACTCCTGAATTAAGGCGCCATCTACTTTATAACTGATCAAGTGGCTACGAGGTACTCCGGCACGGCAAGCGGCAATAGAGCCTTTAAGAAAGCGCAGTGTCCCAGTGTTGTAATCTAGGTCAGGAGACGTATTTTCAGAAAGCGTTTTGATGACATGTTCCGCCTCTATTGGTAGCAACTCGGCGACAGCATTACCGTTGTCATCAATGACACCTTGTTCGGAGCAAAAACCAATCAGCTTATCCGCACCCAGCTTTATCGCTAGTTGGGTGGCGACTTCTTCCGATAATAAATTGAAGCACTCGCCAGTCACAGAGCTAGCAATGGGACCTAGCAGAACAATTGAACCTTGATCAAGAGTGCGGTTGATAGCATCGGTGTCAATGCGGCGAATACGTCCACTATGGCAATAGTCCACACCATCATCAACGCCGAGTGGTTGGGCAATGATGTAGTTTCCGCTAACGACATTGAGCTGGGTACCAGCCATCGGAGTGTTGTTGAGGCTCATTGATAGGCGCGCAGTAATCGCAAGCTGAAGTTGTCCGGCAGCTTGCATAACAACAGATAAAGCCGATTCATCCGTAATGCGGATATTTTTGTGGTAAGGCGTAGTGAGGTCTTGTTTTTCTAGCAGCTGATTAATTTGAGGACGTGCACCATACACCACAACGACTTTGATTCCGAGGCTGTGCATGAGTGCGATATCATTTATAATATTGCCAAAATTTTTGTGTGCGACGGCTTCTCCGCCCAGCATGATCACCATGGTTTTTCCGCGGTGAGCATTGACATAAGGTGTTGATTGACGGAATCCTTTTACGAGAGCAGTACTACGAATTTTCACTACAGCCATTCCTTTGTTTAATTATGTTAAAATAATGCCTTTTTATTCACTTGGTGGCAAGGTGAAATTTTGGAATAAAGCACAAACATATTGAGGTAGGTTCTTGGTCCCGTTAAGAGGGAAGGTTACAATGGTGGCGTCTTTCCTCAATACGTGAACCTCATGTCTTCTGCTGTTAATAAGAATGCTGCGATCACTGCTTCAAATCTGTCAAAAACGTCATCTAAATCAATGCTTCGTAAGTGGCTAGAGCGTTCTCTCATGCTTATAGCGATAGTTGGAACCGTTGTCTTGTGCATGCTGTATAGTGATTTGATTACTCGAACCATTAATCCGCCCATTCCCAAATCGACAATTTATGGTCGCTGGGTTGAGCAAGATGTTGCGCCTTATGCTCGTGAAGAATTTGTGTTGAGTGAGCGCGGTGTTACCGTAAATGGTTCTACAGTGGCGACCAGTTTTAAATTCGATGGGGATTCGTTTTCGTATCGAGTGGGTTCAAATGAGCGGCACTTCAATTTTGTGGGTAAGCAGCATGCAGAAATGAAGCTGGATGCTAATGCACATTATCTACCTGTATTCCGTTTAGAGGGGCGTGCAAGGATTGTGGTAAGATAGTCGTTTTTATTATTGTCTCTTAAGCTGGCAGCTTTTGCGTCTGTGAGTCACATGGATGATCACAACTTCATCTCTCAATCAGTAAATTTTACTTCCAAACATAATCCGGACAATTCCGTAATTCTTCCGCTGTTATCATGTTGCATTAACTGAATGAATTTACAACGAGTAAACGGATTGGCTTAGCGTTGAAACATTTTGTCGTTGCTTTTCAATTGCACCGTATGCATTTGTTTGCCATCCTTTTGCTATTCTCTTTTACGGAAAAGACACGTGTTAAAAAAACTCCTTCCTATTATCTCTTTGAGCCTACTCTTTGGCTGTGCTCAACAAAATGATCGTGCTCAGCAATATCTTGATGGTGAGTTTCCTCAGATCCTCAATCAAGTGGATGTGGTTGAGTCTAACAAACCACGCGATTTTACTGAATTTAACAAGCAAGCTGAGCAAGTGGTGATAAAGTCACCATCCATGGCGAAGATGTACCAACCGCTATATCAACGATTAAGTGAGTGGGCGCAACAGAGCGGAGATACCAGTGCGTTGAGTGCGTTTGGCATTCAAGCCGCGCAATTGGGTGGTGGTGATAAAAAAGGTAATGTGTTGTTTACCGGATACTTCTCTCCCGTGATGGAACTGCGTCATACACCAAACGACATTTTTAAGTACCCAGTTTATGGCAAGCCAAACTGCTCATCAGATTGTCCGACTCGCGCGGAGATCTACAATGGAGCACTAGATGGACAAGGTTTAGTGCTAGGTTATGCGCCTAATCGTATTGACCCGTTTATGATGGAAGTGCAGGGCAGTGGCTATGTGCATTTTGAAGATGATGATACGTTGGAGTACTTCGCGTACGCAGGGAAAAATAATAAAGCTTACGTCAGCATTGGCCGAATTTTGATTGAACGTGGTGAAGTGCCGCGTGAAAAAATGTCTCTCAAAGCGATTAAAGAGTGGGTAATGGACAACGACGACGCAACAGTACGCGAGTTGTTGGAGCAAAACCCTTCTTACGTCTTCTTTGCGCCAAAAGCGGAAGCGCCAGTAACGGGGTCGGCTGGTATTCCTTTGTTGCCAATGGCCGCGGTCGCGGGTGACCGTTCTATCTTACCAATGGGCACACCAATCTTGGCGGAAGTACCATTGCTGAATGCGGATGGTACGTGGAGCGGTGCTCATCAACTGCGAATGCTGATCGTTTTAGACACTGGTGGTGCGGTAAAACAGAACCATTTGGATCTGTATCATGGCATTGGTGCGAGAGCAGGAGCGGAAGCAGGGCACTACAAGCATTTTGGTCGAGTTTGGAAACTTGGGCTGGAAAACTCACCAACTCAAGCGCCTTGGGCTTTACCGCCAGAAAAGCTACAATAGCGACCCAAGAAAGAGGAACCGCCTCTTATCTAGACATTTCATCAAAGAGTGCGTATAAATCGCACTCTTTGTTTTTCTATCGATCATCTGGACTTCAATATGCGTGAACTCGATACCCCAGCATCTGACAGCTACAATCAACGCTTTGGCGGCACTCGTCGTCTTTATGGCAACAGTGAAGTGGACATTCTTCGCGCTGCACACGTTTGTGTTATTGGTATTGGTGGCGTGGGTTCATGGGCGGTCGAAGCGCTGGCCCGTACTGGGATCGGTGAGTTGACTCTGATTGATATGGATGATGTTTGTGTCACGAACATTAACCGCCAAATTCATGCGATGACGGGCACCGTTGGCCAAAGCAAAATTGAAGTTATGGCCGAGCGTGTCAAATTGATCAACCCAGAGTGTAAAGTCAATCTGATTGATGATTTCATCACGCCAGACAATCAACATGAGTACTTAAGCAAAGAGTTTGATTACGTGCTAGATGCGATTGACAGCGTAAAAGCGAAGGCGTCTTTGTTGGCGTATTGCCGCAGCAACAAGATCAAAGTGATCACCACGGGGGGCGCTGGTGGTCAGGTTGACCCAACGCAGATCATGGTCGCTGACTTAACGAAAACGATCCAAGATCCTCTAGCGAAGAAAATCAAAGACACCTTGCGTCGTCATCATAACTTCCCTAAGAATCCGGCTCGTAAGTTTGGTATTGATTGCGTGTTTTCAACCGAGCAGCTGAAGTACCCTCAAGCAGACGGTTCAGTGTGTGGTGTGAAGTCGACAGCGGAAGGTCCAAAACGTATGGATTGCGCTAGCGGTTTTGGTGCGGCGACTGTCGTAACTGCAACGTTTGGCTTTGTCGCGGTATCGCGAATCGTTGAGAAGTTGATTTCAAAATATAAGCAGTAAACTAGAAGAAGAGCGCATCATGACAGATTTTCCCGTTTCTCCATTTGGTACAGATATCACCAGCGAAGACATTGTAGCGACTATGCAGCAATTTAAAGGCTGGGAAGATCGTTACCGTCAGGTTATTCAGTGGGGTAAAAAGCTGCCACAAATGCCAGAAGAGCTGAAATCAGAACAAGTTACCGTTTCCGGTTGTGAAAGCTTGGTGTGGTTAGTGAGCAAAGAGCAAGATGGCGTTTGGCATTTTTGTGCGGACTCCGATGCGCGTATCGTCCGTGGATTGATTGCCTTGGTAATGGCAGCTTATGACGGTAAAACGGCCGATCAAATTCAAGCGTTTGATATTGATGCTTATTTTGATCAGCTGGGGCTTGTCTCCCATTTAAGCCCGTCACGTGGTAATGGCTTGAAAGCTATTGTAGAGCAGATTAAGCAAACCGCCGTGTAACGAGTCATTTTCCCAATTCTTAAAAAACGCTGAATAGCCTAGCTGTTTGGTGTTTTTTGTATCTGAGTTGAGATATTTTTTGCATATGGATAAAAAGTGTGCAAATGGTCGACTATTTTAGCGTTAATTAACCATTCTATTGATCCTGGTTCATTATATTGCCCACTTGGTTTTTATAAACTCAATTGTATTTAAAATTTGTCTATATTAGATAATAGACATATGCCCCATTCGCTCCTATTCCCCAATGTGGAAACACACTTGGAAGCGATTGGGTTACTTAGATACAAATGCTAGGAACCTCCCTATATGCAATTCACCTTGGAACATGCGCAAGACGTGTTATCCGGAATGCCAGACCCCACTTTTATTCTGAGTGAAGATGGTATCTATATTGATGTTTTTGGAGGAACAGATAAAAAAGCCTATCACGATGGAAGCAATTTGATAGGTAAGACACTTCACGGCGTACTTGAAAAAGATAAAGCCGACTGGTTTATCGAGCAGATCAGTCGATCACTGAAACAAGACAGTATTGTGACGATCGAGTACAAGATGTGCGCCGACAGCATTCAGGGAATAGATGCTAACAGTGGGCCAAGAGGCGACCTATACTACGAAGGCAAGATCTGCCCACTCGCTATAAAATACCGAGGTCGTCGCGTTGTCCTTATTCTTACACGCAACATCTCCAATCGCCACCGAGTTGAAACCCTTCTTCGCCATCAAAGCCAAATTGATGCTCTTACCAACATCTACAACCGACGTGTCTTTTTCGAAAAGCTCACAGAAGAAGTTATTAAATCCCAAGCTCCGGATTATCACTCCGCGTTGTTATTATTTGATTTGGATTTTTTTAAAGTCATCAATGATAAACGTGGTCATGATGCGGGGGATTATGTCTTAGAGACGTTAGCTGATTTGGTTTCTCACTTACTCGTCAAAGACGAAATTTTTGCAAGAGTCGGAGGGGAGGAGTTTGCGATTATTTTGCCAGAAACTTCTCTGTCGGCGGCGAAAGAGGTAGGAGAGGAAGTACGTTCCCACATTCAAAATTGTCAGTTCGAATTTGAAAAGATTAAAATTCCGGTCACGGTGAGTGTAGGCGTGGTGGAAATAGGCAGAAATGAAACCACCAAACGTTTGTATGCGCATGCAGATAAAGCGCTTTATGCTGCGAAAAGAAATGGCAGAAATTGCGTGGCGACTCTGGATAGGCAGATGGAGTAACCTTGTTGGTTACTCCAAATCAAACCGTTGGCGTTATAGCATGTCGACGGCTTTTTCTACGGCGGCGATGAGTCTTTCCACATCGTTCGTCGTGTTATAAATACCAAAAGAGACGCGTACCGTGCCTTTCACATTTAGCGCATCCATCAATGGGTGAGCGCAGTGGTGTCCTGCTCGTATCGCAATGCCTTGTTGATCGAGCAGCGTCGCAATATCTTGGTGATGAACGCCGTCCATGACGAACGTCAGTACAGAGGCATTCGGTTGATAGCCTAGAATATGAATGTCATCCAAAGCGCTTAGTGCTTGGTAGGCCTTATCCTGAAGCGCATGGAGATGAGTCTCTACTTCGTGATGGTCAAAACCTTGGTACCACTCAATGGCTTTCGCTAGAGCAATCGCGCCCGCAACGTTTGGTGTGCCCGCTTCAAATTTTCCAGGAAGTGCAGAAAACGTCGTTTTTTCGAAAGAAACGCGTTCAACCATTTTACCGCCGCCGTGCCATGGTGGCATGGCTTCCAAAAGTTCAAGCTTGCCGTATAAAACCCCAATGCCTGCTGGTGCATAAAGTTTGTGACCTGAGAAAACGTAGAAATCGATATCTGATGTCGATAAATCAAGTTGCTCATGTACGATGCCTTGCGCGCCATCAACTACAACAACCGCGCCAACGTTGTGCGCCAGTTCAGTGATTTTTTCGATAGGTTGGCGTGTGCCTGTTACGTTGGTTATTTGTGCGCAAGCAACAATTTTACAGCGGTCAGACAGAAGCGCCTCAAATGCACTGATGTCGAACTGGCAATCTGATGTTATCGGAACTTTAATGACTTTAGCGCCCGTTTGTTCTGCCACGATTTGCCAGGGCACGATGTTGGCGTGGTGCTCCATCTCGCTAATCAAGATCTCATCACCTGGTTGTAACGTGCTACGGGCGTAGGTTTGAGCAATTAAGTTCAGTGCTTCGGTTGCGCCCCGTGTCCAAATGATCTCTTTAGAGCTGTTTGCACCAATAAAGCTTGCCACTCGTTCTCGTGCCGCTTCAAATTGGCTGGTGGCATTAGCCGTTAAACTGTGGCTGCCACGGTGAACATTGGCATTTTGCGCACTGTAGTAATGACTGATGACATCAATCACACATTGCGGTTTTTGCGTTGTCGCTGCGCTATCTAGATAAACTAAGGGCGTATCGTTGACGGATTGATTTAGAGCGGGAAATTGCTCACGTACAGCATTTACGTCAAACATTATTCTTCACCAAGCTTGTGGTAGTGCAGAGTAGGCAGAGGGATCATTGGTTCAGCAACTGACCATGCGTGTTTTTTACCTGAGAGTTGAATGATTACTTCCATCGCGAACTCTAAAGCTGTACCCGGACCTTGACTAGTGATCAGGTTGTGGTTGATATCAAAGGTCACGCGTTTGCTGCGCCACTTCTCTTCCGGGATATGTGACTGAAAGCTCGGGTGACAGGTCATCAGTGATTGTGGGAAAAGATCATGGTGTTGCAATACCAACGCTGGTGCTGCGCAGATAGCAGCGACCAATTTTCCCTCGTAGATGTGCTGCTTAAGGATTTCTATCATCACCGTGCTATCACGAAAAATTTCTGCACCACCAACACCACCAGAAAGCGCTATGGCGTCAAACTCATTATCAGCGATATCGACCAGTTTACAATCGGCTGTTAGTGTGACTCCGCGAGAAGCTTTCATCGTCAATGAGCCATCAAAAGCAGCACTCGCTACCGTAACGTCATAACCCGCGCGAACCATCATGTCGATAACGGTGACGGCTTCCATTTCTTCGGTGCCCGGAGCGATTGGCACTAAGATTTTCTTATTCATTGTTCTGTCCAGCTTTGTTCTATTTGTTTGATGCGTTGGTAAAGTTTTAAATTCTCAGGCGTATTGATGCGATGTTTCTCGGCAGCCTTTAACAAGTATCCGGTTATAAAATCAATTTCCGTTCGACGCTGATGGAATACGTCTTGTCTCATTGAAGAATAGTTCTCAGCTGTGGCGTTCACCACTTGCAGTACCGTATCGAAAAGAGAGCGAAACTCGATAGCAATACCTTCTTTACTCATTACTTCAACCAGTTCTTGAGTGATGCTTTCGAGTTGTATCTTAAACTCGGGCTTCGCAAGTTCACCATTCTTACACTGCTGAATCGCAGTCAGTGGGTTAATCGCGCAGTTAATTGCTAACTTAGTCCATAACGCAGATTGGATGTGTGGATTCCAAATGGCCTCTGGAAGAGCATGATGCATAACATCTTGCAGAAAAGCGCACTGCATTCCTTTGTCATTATAACCACCCACTTGCGTTGTTCCGTGACCGGTATGCAGTACGTGTTGGTTATCTGGTTTGTATGCGCCGTGCGTCGTTGTGGCGAGCACGATAGGATTGTTTGGCAGAGCCTTCTCCACGCCAGAGGCGGTACCCATACCATTGTGCATCAGCATGATAATCGTGTCTGTATTGATATGAGGGAGCAAAGGCTGAATGGCGTCTTCCACTTGCCAAGCTTTTACCGTGATCAAAATGAGGTCCGCTTGATTTACGGAGGAAATATCTTGATTACTGAATACGATTGCGGGTGTGTCATCCAACTGAAGTGGTTGTTGTCTCTCTGAACTTCTTCCCCACAATGAAACATTGTGCCCGGCAAGCTTAAATTTTGTTGCCCAGAGTGAGCCCACCGCACCTGGACCGAGGATAAGGATATTCACCAAACGCTCTCATTAAAAAGGTTTGCTGCAAGGATAATGAGGGAAAAAAGGAAAGCAAATAAAAATGGCGCCGAAAGGCGCCATTTTTGAGCAAACTTAGTGGTTCAATTAGAACTTGTAAGTTACAGCTAGGTAGTGGCTTACACCAGTCGATTCTAGCTCAACACCTGGAGCAACTTGTAGACCGTCTTTTACGCCATATACTTCTTTGTATGCTTTCAGGCCGTAACCAACCGCGAAGCGATCTGAGTGCCAGTAAATGCCGTTGAACATTGCACCACCGTTTGACGCGGTAGTACCAAATTTGTTACCAGCATCATCATCCATACCGAATTGGTAATCAATGTAACCTTGGTAAGAAATGAATGAACCATTGTCGAAGAAGTAGAATGGTTTGAACCAGTTAGTCGAGATTTGGAAACCGTTCCAACCTTTGTTGTTGCCATCGTAAGTGCTGTACAGGTTTAGGCCGATTTTACCTAACCAAGGAACCATTACATCAGAACCTAAACCGATTTTCTGGTTGTTTACACCACCGTTGTTACCGCCCCATTCCATTAGAGATGCAATGTATAGCTCTTGAACTGGACCGAAAGATAGGTCTTTACCAGTTACGGCATCTAGAGACATACGTGGTGCAAATTTCATGAACATCTTGTCAGGAGCGCCGTTCTCAATTGACTTATCTTGGTTATCTTTAGTCGCTAGGTTAAATACGTCTACGTAACCGTATAGGTCGAAAATACCAGAGCGACCGCCAAATTCCATTTCTAGGTAATCGTGAGCGTTGTCGTCAGCGCCTTTAACTCGTGGCATTTCATCAATTGAGTACATGTAGTTGAACTGCATCCACTTGTAATCGTTTTTGTGGATATCGCCGTCAGAGTAATCTGCCGCCATAACTGGAGCTGAAGTAGCCGCTAGAAGGCTAAGAGCTAAAAGTGATTTACGCATAAGGGGACTCTCTATGTTTGTAATGATTCAGAACACGCAATCTATGCTGCGCTTTCCAATTGGCGGGAATAATAGCGATAAAAATCCCAAATGAAAGTGATAAAGGGTGCAAAACTGAACGTTTTTGGTGAGTTGTGTCACGAAATTATCTTTATTTACGGAACTTTTTGTTTGTTGCATTTGATTGCAATAAATGTGTGATTTGGATCGTTTGCGTAAGCGATTTTATGACTTTTTAAGCCAGTCGATTAACCAACATAAATCGTTAGTGATCGGAGTGATAAGGGATTCGTATGTATCCGTGAATCAAAGAGGACGTTTGAATGAAAGAAGTCATGTTATTCCCACTCACTTCAGTTGTACTCCCTGAGGGTAAAATGAATCTGCGCATTTTTGAGCCACGATATAAGCGAATGGTAAAGGAATGCAGCCTACAAAATGTGGGCTTTGGAGTTTGCCTGGTAGGAAGTGAAGGTGACCCTAAAGACGTGGGTAACGTTTCATCTATCGGAACTTTGGTCAGGATCGTTGATTTTGAAACACTCAGTGATGGCCTTCTTGGTATTACAGTTGCTGGTGAGAAACGCTTTGTTGTTAAACGTGTTCGTGCAGATGCGGATGGCTTACGTCATGCAGAGGTTGAATGGTTAGACAATTGGCAACATCTAGACAACTCACCAGATTTCTTCTTTTTAAGCCAGCAGTTATCCCATGTTTATGAAGAGTTTCCTCAACTTGGAAGCCTCTACCAGCATCGTTTTTACGATGACTCTGCTTGGGTTACTCAGCGTTGGCTTGAGTTACTACCCCTAGACTGCAATCTGTTCGAACAGCTAGTCGGCGCAGAGGACTGTATTCCTGCGTTGCAATTTCTGACAGAAGCCATAGAAGCCCCGACTAACAAAGAGGCAAGGATATGAAAGGATTTAATAAAGCTGCGCTAACTATTGTTGCGACATTAGGACTGGCGGCGTGTGGCTCCGACAGTGACACTATCGAGTATTCCAATTTACAAGCAGTGCACGCTTCTTCTGATGCGCCGCTTGCAAATGTGTGGATCAACGATAAACCATCTTTAACGAATGTTGATTATGGTGTGGGATCTGGCTACGTTAAATTGCGAGAGGGGATGAATTCGATTCAGGTCGATGTACAGCTCCCAGGTAATGAAACCGCGACCGTAGTACCTAAAACAGAACTAGATCTTGATTCCGACCTCAATTATAACGTGTTCGTTGTTGGCGATGCCGATGGTTCGCCAAACCCAGTTGAGCCTTTAGTTGTGACTCGCAGCGCCGATTCAATGGCTGATGCCAATAGTCTAGATGTTCAAGTTGTTCATGCAGCTTCAGGCGTTCCTGCTGTTGATCTTTATGTCACTGAGCCAGGTGTTGCTCTTGCTAGCGCGACTCCAATAACTAACCTTGCTTACAAAGCTTCTACCGACGTATTGAACATCCCAGCTGGTGAGTATCAAGTTCGACTTGCCGTAGGAGACAGCGTTGCTTTTGACTCGGGCAAAGTATCTCTTGCGGCTAACTCCAACTTGACGATTGCCGCTATCGGCACAGGAGATTCGAATAGCACGTCACCTGTCAAACTCTTGGTGTTGGACGGTTCGGGCTCTTCTATAATTGAAGATATGGGCAGCCAAGCTGAAGTAAGAGTCGGACACCTTGTCGATGGAGCGCCAGTCGTCGATGTTAACGTTAACGGGGCGGCCTTCGCTCCTCTTGCCGACTTAGCGTTCAAAGAGATTCGTGGTTATTTGGATCTTGCTGCTAGCGCTTACGATATTGACGTTTACGTGGATGGCACAACAACCAATCCGATCATAGATGTTGACGGGTTAATGGTTGCAGGTGGAATGGATTACAGTGTTTATGCAGTCGGTGTTGTTAGCCCAGCGATTGATATCGAAGCTCTGGTTGTTGAAGATATGAGACGCGCTGTGGCGACTAGCGCGACATTGAATGTGACACACGCGGCGGCTAATCCTATAGCGGAAATGGTGGATATTTACCTCACTACGAGTGCAGGAATAGATGGAAGTGATCCAACTATTGCTAATTTTGCGTATAAAAATAGCGTACAAGGATTATATGTCGCTGAAGGTACATATTATGTAACGGTAACAGTGGCTGGTAACCCAAGTATTGTTGCGGTTGACTCAGCACCAGTCAATGTAATGAACGGTGTTGTGTACCAAGTCGTTGCCATTGATGATGGGAACAACGGTGGTTTCAACTTGTTGGTCGATGACGTGACCGATTAGGACGAATGGGAGGAGGAGACTCCTCCCACAAATTAAGGCCGATTATGATGAGTGATAGCCCGAAAAAACTGGGGCGCAGTGATTGGAACGATTACATGGATAAAGTGAAGGATCGAGACAAAGATGCGTTCGCTTTTGTATTCCGTTTTTACGCACCCAAGCTGAAGCAATTCGCTTACAAACATGTTGGTAATGAGCAAGTTGCTATGGAGATGGTGCAAGAGACCATGGCGACAGTTTGGCAGAAAGCGCACCTCTATGATGGTGAAAAGAGCGCGTTATCGACTTGGATATATACCATAATCCGAAACCTTTGTTTTGATCTGCTGAGAAAACAGAAAGGTAAGGAATTACACATTCATTCTGATGACATTTGGCCGTCAGAGTATTATCCACCTGATCTTGTTGATCACTATTCACCAGAACAAGATATGTTGAAAGAACAGGTGGTTAAGTTTTTAGATATATTACCGAAAAACCAGAGAGATGTTTTACAAGCGGTATATCTTGAAGAGTTACCTCATCAACAGGTCGCGGAATTATTTGATATACCCCTCGGTACCGTAAAATCCAGGCTGAGGCTTGCAGTAGAAAAGCTAAGGCATTCAATGCATACGGAGCAACTATGAACAAACACCCAGATAACAGCTTGTTAGAAGCATACGCTTCGGGAAGCATTGATGCAGTTTCTGGTCTTGTGGTCGCAACCCATTTAGAAACATGCACCAAGTGCCGAGCTTATGTGAACCAAGTCGAAGCAAGTCAAGCGAACATCGTAAGTGACATACCTTCTGAGTATGTTTCTGAATTTGACGACATGTTTAATGACATCATCAATGCGGAGCCAGCGACTGATAATATCGTGATCCGCGACTCTGCTGCTGTTAATGTGGCAGGAAAAAGTTTCGCTCTTCCTAAAACTCTAGCGCGTTTCTCTGACCTCGTAGGGTCATGGAGAAGTTACGGAGGCAAGGTTTTCAGTGCTCAGATTGACCTAGGGGAAGACGCTCGTGTCAGCTTAATGTACATCGGGGAAGATGTGCAAATTCCTCAACATACGCACAAAGGCCTGGAGTCTACATTGATCCTACATGGTGGATTTAGTGACGAGGATGGCCAATATGAAGAAGGCGATTTGATGATTAGAGACGCATCAGTGAAGCACAGCCCTTACACTAAGGCCGGAGAAGACTGCTTGTGTTTAACCGTATTGACTGAGCCGATGATCTTTACTCAAGGCGTGGCACGTATATTTAATATGTTTGGTAAAGGGTTATACCCATAGACCTCTTATCTTATATCTCGCAAAACAAAAACCACCGAATTCGGTGGTTTTTTATATGTTTCGTTAATGTTTGTGACGTGCTTTTTCCAATAGAGCATCAAAGTAATGTCGTAGCGAGTACAACATAATCAAGCTTGGCACGACCATGACAGCGGTAAGCACGAAGAATGTGCTCCAATCATTAAGATAATCCACTAGCTCGCCACTGAAAGAAGCAAGAGTCGTCCGTCCGAAGTTTCCTAGAGAGGCAAGCAACGCATACTGAGTTGCCGAAAATGCTTGCCCGGTTAGAATCGTCAAAAATGAAACAAAAGCGACAGTTGAGAAAGCAGTCGTAAAGTTATCGACAATAATCGTGGCTAAGTACAAGTGCTCGTTTGGGCCTACCGAAGCAATCCAAGCAAACATCAAGTTACTGGCAGACATAGCAATACCGCCGATCATTAATCCACGTACAATACCAAACCTAACGTTGAACATGCTTCCGACAAAAGTAAAGAAGATGGTGGCTCCCCAACCGATCAGTTTGGAGTAATAGCCAATTTGTTCATTGCTAAAACCAATATCTTTATAGAACGCGATCGACATCCTGCCCAAAAACGCTTCGCCAATTTTAAATAGGAAAACGAACAGCAACAGAGTAATCGCGACACGGACGCCATTGCGATTAAAGAAATCAAGGAAAGGTTCTACAACAGTCACGGTAAACCAAGCTACGACTTTTGAACCAACCACTTCTTTGTGGCGTTGTTCAGCGGCAGACTGAAGTTGTTCGCGTTGAGTCTTCGGTTCACTGACTAAAATCGTAAAGACCATTAGAATGCCGACTATCACCGCCATCCCGTAGTACACACCATTCCAACCGACACTGTCAGCATTAACAAACGCTAAATAACCCGGTAGTGAATAACCTGTCCACCAGCCAATGACCGCCATTGCAGAAGCTTGAGGCAGTTTAGACTCTTCTGACTTTGGGAAAGTATCAATACGAAAAGCATCAATTGCGATGTCTTGTGTCGCTGAAGCCGTTGCAATGCACAAGGCGAGTAGTGACGCAAACACCAAGTTTTCCGCTGGATTAACACCGGCAATAAATAGGGTAGCGACGAGTACGATACTTTGACAAAAGAAAATCCAGCTACGTCTTTGCCCCAGCAGTCTAAAGAGGACTGGCAGCTTCACGCGGTCAACCAGAGGTGCCCACAGAAAGTTGATCGCATAGACCGCAAAAACGCTACCAAAATAGCCAATTGCGGAGAGGGTCAAGCCGGCATCTTTTAGCCAACCTGACATGTTTGAACCGATAAGAACCCACGGAAAGCCGCTAGAGCAGCCCAGCATGAAAACCCACATGAGTCGTTTATCGAGGTAACTTTTTACCGTTTCCAACCAAGTGATGGAAGGTAATGAAGACATAAATCAATCCAATAAAATGAAGCCGTTGAAAGAGAAAGCCCTTCGATTATTCAAAGGGCTTATCGTTTTGGCTATTTAAGTAGTGTAGCTTTGGTGATGACGATTTGCGTCTCTGGTACATCACGCATTCGGCCTACCGTCGTGGTCGGCTGCTGAGCCATTTTCTGGATAACGTAGAACCCCTCAGTAACCTCACCAAATACAGCATAACCTGGTGGTCGAGCGCCATAGTTGAGAAAGTCATTGTCGACTAAGTTGACGAAAAACTGACGAGTTGCAGAGTTTGGTGCATTGGTTCGTGCCATGGCGATGGTAGCACGGTCATTGTTTAGACCATTATTTCCTTCGTTTTTGATTGGCGCGTATGTTTTCACCATCTGCATATCTTGGTTAAAGCCGCCACCTTGTGCCATGAAGCCTGGGATAATACGATGAAAAATAGTACCCTCGTAGCTCCCATCTTCTACATATTTTAGAAAATTAGCGACAGTGATAGGTGCTTTCTCTTCGTTTAACTCAACCGTAAATGAACCAAGTGTCGTTTCAAACGCTACTTTTGGTCCAGCCCAAACGCTGCAGCTGAGTAGTGCTAAGGACAGAATCGCTTTGCGTAACATTAGAAACGCTCCTGCATGTATTGACGAAGCTCAGGATCATTGGCAATTTCTTTAAGTGTTAATGTCACTACATCATTCAGTGTCTCTTCAATATCGGCATCAGAAGCACTCAATGTGCCAGATCGCTTTGCTGTACCTGTATAAGTTTTGACTAGCTTGCCCTCAGGTGTCTCTGCTGTGATTTCCAGCACAACTTTAGCATCCATCTCGTTTTCCATCACCGAATGCTTCACGTTGACCAACGCTTCTTGAACGCTCAATTCAATCGCGTTGTTGCTGTTTAGATCCGCATGGAAACCTTGAGATGAGAATTGCTTCTCTAATGCTTCTTCTAACGCAATACGTAAATTCTGTTTAGCATGAAGAGGAAGAATGTTCGAACGGCCGTTATCCACCAACGCCACGTACTGCGCTGCACGTACATCTTTGCTGGTCAAACTGTAAGTCTTGCCTTGAACAATTGGATTGGTGCTCAATGTGCTTTCTGGCATCAGGTTCAGCTGAGGTTGTTGAGGGGCTGAACACGCAGCAAGCAACGCAACCGAAGCCGCAAGTACCAATTTTCTCATTTTATTATTCCTTTTAACTATTTTGCTAAAGCTTATATTGCGCTTAATTTAGCAGGATTTTTTGTAGCCTGTAAAATCACAAACTTATTGTTGGAAGCGATAAGTTTCACATTTTTATCGCCAAACAGACGCTTGAGTTTTGCGTCGTACCCGAGGTGACGATTTCCGATAACCAGTAAACGGCCATTTTCACTTAATACTTGTTTAGCATCGCAGAACATTTGCCAAGCAATATGATCGGTGATTGCCTGTTGTTGATGAAACGGTGGATTACACATAACCATAGAGCTGCTGCTGTGTTTAAAACCGTCCAAGCAATTGTTCGCTATGCACTGTATGTCTCTATTTTCACCAAGGTTGTCGCGTAGGTTCTGTTTTGCTGATTCAAGCGCCATAAAACTTTCATCAACACATGTTAGCCGAGCATTTGGATTCAACTGACCAAATTTAACAGACAGAACACCATTGCCGCAGCCGAGGTCGATGACATTGTCTATCGAAGGGTCTTGAGGCAGGTGCTGCAGCATAAAGCGTGCACCTAAATCTAAACTTTCTCCTGAATAGACATTTGGCATGTTCTTGAGTTCGATATCTTCGCCATCAACGCGCCAAGTCGTGAAAGGCATTACTTCAATCGGAGGCTCAACTGTTGCTTGAGAAAACACCAATCTGTGCTTTTTCCAGGCCAAAGATGTTTTTGTTTCGCCTAAGTATTTTTCAAACAGTTTTAGCGTCGAAGTATGAATGTCTTTCGCTTTATTGACTGCAATGACGGGGCAGGAAGCCGGTAGCGCCTTTCTTAATTGGCTTAGTATCCACACTAGATGGCGGTTACTTTTGGGCAGTTGCAGCAAGACGAGATCAATATTGGCAGGAACGAGGTCCATCGTGGTGGCAAACGCTACTTTATTGCACTGGTTTTGCTCGAGATTTTGCTGTGCACCTTTATGTGAGATGAATGAATCACTCATTAGCGTTACATGGTGCTTTTCCGAAAACCAGCAGGAGAGGGCACCAAAGCTGTCATTAATCACGAGGATGTTTTGATTGTCTGGCAAAGCAAGCTCTTCAACATGATTAATAAGATACTCATCACCGGCATCCCACGCTTGTAGCGTTTCGTTACTACGTTTTGGGAAACGATGAAGTGTTAAGCTTCGCTCGTGAAGGTTCAGTTCGGTTTTCATAGCTAAATGTAAGTTGATTTAGAAATTAAGTGTTATTGTCGCAAATGATGACGTGTCGAGATACAAAAAGCTGTCAAATTTTACGAGTTCAGTGATGGCTGCTCTTTAGACATGTTCGTGGAGTCAAGCGCCTTGAGACAATATGTCTACAAAGTGCGTCAATAATGAGAGTGACGTTTGAGTGATGCATGTCTGCTTTACTTAGGTATATACTTATGGAATTCGCATCAATGAGGAACGAATATGATCCAAGAAATCATAGAGAAGAAACTACACAGTGAGCTGCAACCCAGCTATCTCAAAGTCATTAATGAGAGCTACATGCATAATGTGCCACCAGGCTCAGAGAGTCATTTCAAAGTGATTGTTGTGAGTGATTCGTTCGCGGGACAGCGTTTGATTGGGCGCCATCGTCAAGTTCATCAAATTTTGGCAGATGAACTGGACAACCACATTCATGCATTAGCTATTCATACATACACTGATGAAGAGTGGAAGCGTGAACAAGATGGCGCCCCTGATAGCCCGATGTGTATGGGTGGTGGTCACTAAAAACGCAAGATATAAAGGTGCAGAGAAAAGGTGGCTTAAGGCCATCTTTTTTCGTTTTACATTCTTTAGG
This sequence comes from Vibrio sp. Vb1574, assembly GCF_033338675.1. Lineage (NCBI taxonomy): Bacteria > Pseudomonadati > Pseudomonadota > Gammaproteobacteria > Vibrionales > Vibrionaceae > Vibrio > Vibrio sp. Vb1574. The sequence goes on along the minus strand of NZ_JAWOTC010000001.1, from coordinate 105,336 downwards.
GACGTTAACGTGGCACAAATTCTGGTTAAAAAATGTGTTAACAGTGTTTCAACAAATGAATGGAAATTGCAGAATATTTCAGGCGATGAATATCACTTTTCCATAAGATATGTATGGAATATGGCATTTGTGCGATGGGTCAAAGTTATGACTATTCTTTGACCTTTTAGACCTGATTCTACCGAAATAACCCCTCTATTCTAATGATTGATCATGGCATCAAGTTCCTAAAAAATGCTAGACTACGGCACCTGATAAATCTCGCGTATTCCTTGTGACGAGATTTTTAATAGGATGTTGCGATTTTGATGTTTAAAACAACATCAAAACCGGACACTGATGTCGTGTCTAAAAGTTACGCAATCAAAAGAATCTTTTTCCCGATAAAAGTAGTGCAAGTGCGTATGATTACAATAAAGAAGGGCTTGGATCTTCCTATCGCAGGAACTCCATCCCAGGTGATTAATGATGGTAAGACCATCAAAAAAGTCGCCTTGCTTGGCGAAGAGTACGTTGGCATGCGACCTACCATGCATGTCCGCGTTGGTGATGAAGTGAAAAAAGCGCAAGTTCTTTTTGAAGATAAAAAGAACCCAGGCGTGAAATTTACTGCACCAGCAGCCGGTAAAGTGATCGAAGTTAACCGTGGCGCTAAACGTGTCCTTCAATCTGTAGTGATTGAAGTGGCAGGTGAAGAGCAGGTGACATTTGATAAGTTCGAAGCCGCTCAACTTTCAGGTCTAGATCGTGAAGTGATCAAGACTCAGTTGGTTGACTCTGGCTTATGGACCGCTTTACGTACTCGTCCGTTTAGCAAGGTTCCTGCAATCGAGTCTTCTACTAAGGCTATTTTCGTAACTGCAATGGATACTAATCCACTAGCAGCTAAGCCTGAGTTGATCATTAATGAGCAACAAGAAGCATTCATTGCTGGTCTAGACATTCTTTCAGCCCTGACAGAAGGCAAGGTTTACGTATGTAAATCTGGCACTAGCTTGCCACGCTCTTCACAGTCTAACGTAGAAGAACACGTCTTCGATGGCCCTCACCCAGCAGGTCTTGCTGGCACCCACATGCATTTCCTATACCCAGTAAATGCAGAGAATGTGGCATGGAGCATCAACTACCAAGACGTTATCGCGTTCGGTAAGCTGTTCCTAACTGGTGAGCTATGCACAGATCGTGTTGTGTCTCTAGCTGGCCCAGTTGTGAATAACCCTCGTCTAGTTCGTACCGTAATGGGTGCAAGCTTAGATGACCTAACAGATAACGAGCTGATGCCTGGCGAAGTTCGTGTGATCTCTGGTTCAGTACTAACAGGTACACATGCAACTGGTCCACACGCATACCTTGGCCGTTACCATCAACAGGTTTCTGTATTACGTGAAGGCCGTGAAAAAGAACTATTTGGCTGGGCAATGCCTGGTAAGAATAAGTTCTCGGTAACTCGCTCTTTCCTTGGTCACGTATTCAAAGGTCAGTTGTTCAATATGACAACGACGACCAATGGTAGTGATCGTTCAATGGTTCCAATTGGCAACTACGAACGCGTAATGCCTCTAGATATGGAGCCTACTTTGCTGCTTCGTGATCTATGTGCCGGCGACACAGACAGTGCTCAAGCACTGGGTGCGCTTGAACTGGATGAAGAAGATCTAGCATTGTGTACCTTTGTATGTCCAGGTAAGTACGAGTACGGTACGTTACTCCGTGAATGCCTAGATACTATCGAGAAGGAAGGGTAATTTTCATGGCTCTTAAAAAGTTTCTTGAAGACATCGAGCATCATTTTGAGCCTGGTGGCAAACACGAAAAATGGTTTGCCCTGTACGAAGCTGTAGCAACAGTTTTTTACACGCCAGGTATCGTAACAAATAAAAGCTCGCACGTTCGTGATAGCGTTGACCTAAAACGTATCATGATCATGGTTTGGTTTGCGGTATTCCCAGCAATGTTCTGGGGTATGTACAACGCAGGTGGCCAAGCTATTGCAGCACTTAACCACATGTACGCTGGTGACCAACTAGCGACAGTTATCGCAGGTAACTGGCACTACTGGCTAACAGAAATGCTTGGCGGCACTATTGGTGCGGAAGCGGGTGTTGGCAGTAAGATGCTACTAGGTGCGACTTACTTCCTGCCAATCTACGCAACAGTATTTATTGTTGGTGGTTTCTGGGAAGTGTTGTTCTGTATGGTGCGTAAGCACGAAGTTAACGAAGGTTTCTTTGTAACTTCTATCTTATTCGCACTTATCGTTCCACCAACGCTACCTCTATGGCAAGCGGCGCTAGGTATCACATTTGGTGTTGTTGTAGCAAAAGAGATCTTCGGTGGTACAGGTCGTAACTTCCTTAACCCTGCACTTGCAGGTCGTGCATTTCTATTCTTCGCTTACCCAGCGCAAATTTCGGGTGACGTAGTATGGACTGCAGCTGACGGCTTCTCTGGTGCAACTGCTCTTAGCCAATGGGCTCAAGGTGGTAACGGTGCTCTAGTTAACACAGTAACTGGCGCTCCTATCACTTGGATGGATGCGTTCATCGGTAACATCCCTGGTTCAATTGGTGAAGTATCGACTCTAGCTCTAATGATCGGTGCAGCGATGATCGTTTACATGCGAATCGCTTCATGGCGCATCATTGCGGGTGTAATGATCGGTATGATCGCAGTATCGACTCTGTTTAACGTGATCGGTTCTGACACTAATCCAATGTTTAATATGCCATGGCACTGGCACCTAGTTCTAGGTGGTTTTGCATTCGGTATGTTCTTCATGGCAACGGACCCAGTATCAGCGTCATTTACTAGCAAAGGTAAATGGTGGTACGGCATCCTGATTGGTGCAATGTGTGTGATGATCCGTGTAGTTAACCCAGCGTACCCAGAAGGTATGATGCTGGCGATTCTATTCGCGAACCTATTCGCACCTCTGTTCGACCATGTAGTGATTGAGAAGAACATCAAGCGGAGACTAGCACGCTATGGCAAGTAATAACGACAGCATTAAAAAGACGCTGGGTGTTGTTATCGGGTTGAGCCTTGTTTGTTCAATCATCGTATCAACAGCAGCAGTAGGTCTGCGTGATAAGCAAAAAGCTAACGCTGTCCTAGATAAGCAATCAAAGATCGTTGAAGTTGCAGGCATTGACGCAAACGGTAAGAAAGTACCAGAGCTATTTGCTGAGTACATCGAACCTCGTCTAGTAGACCTTGAAACAGGTAACTTTACTGAGGGTAATGCATCTACGTACGATCAACGTGAAGCATCAAAAGATGCAGAACGTTCAATCGCATTGACACCAGAAGAAGACGTAGCTGATATCCGTCGTCGCGCGAATACAGCAGTAGTGTACCTTGTAAAAGATCAAGATGAAGTCCAAAAAGTTATCCTGCCTATGCACGGTAAAGGACTATGGTCGATGATGTATGCCTTTGTAGCCGTTGAAACTGATGGTAACACTGTGTCTGCTATTACTTACTACGAGCAAGGTGAAACTCCTGGACTTGGTGGTGAAGTAGAGAACCCTTCATGGCGCGATCAATTCATTGGCAAGAAATTGTACAATGAAGATCACCAGCCAGCGATTAAGGTCGTGAAAGGCGGCGCACCGCAAGGTTCTGAGCACGGTGTTGATGGCCTATCAGGAGCGACGCTCACTAGTAATGGTGTTCAACACACATTTGACTTCTGGTTAGGTGATATGGGCTTTGGTCCTTTCCTAGCAAAAGTTCGTGACGGAGAACTTAACTAATGTCTAGTGCACAAAACGTTAAAAAGAGCATTCTAGCGCCAGTATTGGATAACAACCCAATCGCGCTACAAGTTCTTGGTGTATGTTCTGCTCTTGCAGTAACAACTAAACTAGAAACAGCTTTTGTAATGACACTAGCGGTAACATTTGTAACTGCGTTGTCTAACTTCTCTGTTTCATTGATCCGTAACCACATTCCTAACAGTGTGCGTATCATCGTTCAGATGGCAATCATCGCATCGTTAGTAATCGTGGTAGACCAAGTGCTAAAAGCTTACCTATACGATATCTCTAAACAGCTATCTGTATTCGTTGGTCTGATTATCACTAACTGTATCGTAATGGGTCGTGCTGAAGCATTCGCAATGAAGTCTGCGCCAGTACCATCTCTTATTGACGGTATTGGTAACGGTCTAGGTTACGGCTTCGTTCTTATCACTGTAGGTTTCTTCCGTGAGCTATTTGGCTCAGGCAAACTATTTGGTCTAGAAGTTCTACCTCTAGTGAGCAACGGTGGTTGGTACCAGCCTAACGGCCTAATGCTACTAGCACCATCAGCATTCTTCCTAATCGGCTTCCTTATCTGGGTAATCCGTATTCTGAAACCAGAACAAGTAGAAGCGAAGGAGTAAGGACGTCATGGAACATTACATTAGTCTGTTAGTTAAATCGATTTTCATCGAAAACATGGCTCTGTCTTTCTTCCTAGGTATGTGTACTTTCCTTGCCGTATCTAAGAAGGTTAAGACCTCTTTCGGCCTAGGTGTTGCAGTTGTGGTAGTTCTGACTATCGCTGTTCCTGTGAACAACCTAGTATACAACCTAGTTCTGAGAGAGAACGCGTTAGTTGAGGGCGTGGACCTTAGCTTCCTAAACTTCATTACCTTTATCGGTGTAATTGCAGCACTTGTACAGATTCTAGAGATGGTCCTAGACCGTTTCTTCCCACCTTTGTACAACGCGCTAGGCATCTTCCTACCGCTGATCACAGTAAACTGTGCAATCTTCGGTGGTGTATCTTTCATGGTACAACGTGACTACAACTTTGCTGAATCGATCGTTTACGGTTTCGGCTCTGGTGTGGGCTGGATGCTAGCAATCGTTGCTCTTGCAGGTATCCGTGAGAAGATGAAGTATTCAGACGTACCTCCTGGTCTACGTGGTCTAGGCATCACGTTCATCACTGTAGGTCTAATGGCGTTAGGCTTCATGTCTTTCTCTGGTGTTCAACTGTAAGTCGGGTAAACCGCAACAATTAAGGAATAGTCAATGGACATTATTCTTGGTGTAGTGATGTTTACTCTGATCGTACTTGCGCTAGTACTAGTGATTCTTTTCGCTAAGTCTAAGCTTGTACCAACAGGTGACATTACAATTTCTGTGAACGATGACCCTTCACTGGCGATCGTTACACAACCAGGTGGTAAGCTACTATCTGCGTTAGCTGGTGCTGGCGTATTCGTATCTTCTGCTTGTGGTGGCGGTGGCTCTTGTGGTCAGTGTCGCGTAAAAGTTAAATCAGGTGGTGGTGACATCCTACCTACCGAGCTTGACCACATTACTAAAGGTGAAGCACGTGAAGGTGAGCGTCTAGCGTGTCAGGTTGCAATGAAAACTGACATGGATATCGAGCTTCCTGAAGAAATCTTCGGCGTTAAGAAGTGGGAATGTACTGTTATCTCTAACGATAACAAAGCGACATTCATCAAAGAGCTTAAGCTGCAAATTCCAGATGGCGAATCAGTACCTTTCCGTGCTGGTGGTTACATCCAGATTGAAGCTCCTGCTCACCACGTGAAATACGCAGACTACGATATTCCTGAGGAATACCGTGAAGACTGGGAGAAGTTCAACCTTTTCCGTTACGAGTCTAAAGTTAATGAAGAGACCATTCGTGCATACTCTATGGCTAACTACCCAGAAGAGCACGGTATCATCATGCTTAACGTTCGTATCGCAACTCCGCCGCCGAACAACCCAGACGTACCACCAGGCATCATGTCTTCGTACATCTGGTCTCTAAAAGAAGGCGACAAGTGTACTATTTCTGGTCCATTTGGTGAGTTCTTTGCGAAAGATACAGATGCAGAAATGGTATTCGTTGGTGGTGGTGCTGGTATGGCTCCAATGCGCTCACACATCTTCGACCAACTTAAGCGTCTGCACTCTAAGCGTAAGATGTCTTTCTGGTACGGCGCACGTTCTAAGCGTGAAATGTTCTACGTAGAAGACTTCGATATGCTACAAGCTGAGAATGACAACTTCGTATGGCACTGTGCACTGTCTGATCCACTTCCAGAAGATAACTGGGATGGTTACACTGGCTTTATTCACAACGTTCTTTACGAGAACTACCTACGTGATCACGAAGCGCCAGAAGACTGTGAATACTACATGTGTGGTCCACCTATGATGAACGCTGCTGTAATCGGCATGCTGAAAGATCTAGGTGTAGAGGATGAAAACATCCTACTAGATGACTTCGGTGGTTAATTCCTCCAAGTGATTGAATCTATGGCTAGCTCTCCAAGAGCTAGCCATTATTTTTTATAGACATAAAACTGATATTCAACAGTTGATATAGGTAATCGGATTGAAAGGATTGGTCCTATTTCCCATATCAATTCAACAACATTGGGAGTTAACAAGTGAAAAAGTGGCTTGTTGCATTCGCTTCTCTATTGATTTTGGCTGGCTGTGAGCAGCCTGCAGATCAAATTCATTTAAGTGGCCCTACCATGGGGACTTCTTACAACATCAAGTATATCGAGCAAGATGGTATTCCAACGCCAAAAGCGATGCAGACAGAAATTGATCGCTTATTGGAAGAGGTTAATGACCAAATGTCGACCTATCGTGACGACTCAGAGTTAAGTCGTTTTAACCAGCATCAAACGAGCGAGCCATTTACAGTTTCGACACAAACAGCAACGGTAGTGAAAGAAGCAATTCGTCTTAACGGTCTTACTTTAGGCGCGTTGGATGTGACGGTCGGCCCTCTAGTTAACCTGTGGGGGTTTGGTCCAGAAGCTCGTCCAGATGTAGTTCCAACCGACGAAGAACTCGCTGCTCGCAAAGCAAATACCGGTATTCACCACCTATCTGTTGATGGTAATAAACTGTCCAAAGATCTTCCTAACTTGTACGTCGACCTATCGACAATTGCGAAAGGTTGGGGGGTTGACGTGGTTGCTGACTACCTTCAATCTGAAGGGGTACAGAACTTTATGGTTGAAGTTGGCGGTGAAATGCGTCTCAAAGGTGTCAATCGTGAAGGTGTGCCTTGGCGTATCGCAATTGAAAAACCGACCGTTGATGAACGTTCAATTCAAGAAATTATTGAACCAGGCGACATGGCAATTGCAACAAGTGGTGACTATCGTAATTACTTTGAGAGTAATGGTGTGAGATACTCTCATATTATTAATCCACGAACAGGCAAACCAATTCATCATAAAGTGGTGTCTGTAACGGTATTAGATAAATCGTCGATGACTGCTGATGGTCTTGCAACTGGTCTTATGGTGCTAGGTGAAGACATAGGCATGGCAATTGCGAACGAAAATAATATTCCTGTTTTCATGATTGTGAAAACGGAAGATGGTTTTAAAGAGTTGGCTTCGGAAGCATACAAGCCATTCATGAAGAAATAACAACAGAAGTGAGCATGTTTTTATGAATACATTTCTAATTACCTTTGCTGTGTTTGTCGCGGTAATCACTGCAATGGCTGTCGGATACATTTTCCAAAAGAAAGTCGTGAAAGGTAGCTGTGGTGGCTTAGGGGCAGTTGGCATCGAAAAAGTGTGTAATTGCCCAGAACCCTGCGATGCGCGTAAAAAACGTGAAGCGCGCGAGGCTGCGCGTGCTGAGAAATTGGCGGCGTGGGAAAAAGATAGAATTGCTTAGTATTGGTTAATCGTACTAAGAAAGTGATAAAGCTCAGCGTTCTGCTGAGCTTTATTTTTAGGCAGCTAACCAAAGCTCAGATGTCCGAGAAAGAGCCCAATACCGTGTTTTGTTGTTTCTTTCTCTCATGTTACAGAGCAAGACCACACTGATAGTCATTAGGACGAAGAAATGATTTGGTTACGTCCGTTCTCTTTGGCCATGTAAAGTCGCTCATCCGCCACTTTTATTTGTTGTTCCAGCTCCCCCTCGATGTTGCTTACACCAATACTCGCGGTCACAAGAATGTTTTTGTCCAAATAAGTTATTGGCGTTTTTTCTATGCGCTGTCTCATTTGTTCTAAGCGTGTTAGAAAGCCGTCATAGTCGCCACTGGCTTGAATACAAAACTCCTCGCCACCAAGCCTAGCGACAATATCATTTGGAAAATAGATTTTTAGAATATTCGCTATCATGACTAACACTGCATCGCCGCCCTCATGTCCGTGTGTATCATTTACTTGCTTAAAGAAATCGATATCAAGCATCGCGATGTTTCTTTGAGCGTTTTCTACATGGGGTTGCTCAAACAGAAAGCGGCGGTTCCATAAGCCCGTTAGCGCATCTTGATTTGCCATTTTAAACAGTTCAGATGTTGCGTCTTTGATATCTAACAGTTGGTGAATACGGCAAAAAAATTCTTCTTGATTAAATGGCTTGTATAAAAAGTCATTGGCCCCTGCTTTTAGAAACCTAGCCGTCATGGTCTTAGAGTTACTACCCGACAAGCCGAGAATGGCTAATTGATTTTTATCCCACTTCCGACGTAATTCACGCACCATAGTAATGCCATCTTTAACGGGCATATCATGGTCGGTTAAAACGAGAGTGATATCTGGATTTTGCTCGACAAGCTCTAGGGCTTTTTGCCCATTGTCAGCTTCCAACGTCTGAATATATTGATGCTCCAAAAGTTGGGCAATGTGTCTTCTTACGGTGTGTGAATCATCAACGACTAAACATTTGTGTTGTTGATTGTTGGTTAGTCGCTTGAGGAGTGGTAATAGATAGGAAACGGACGCCATGCTGTCTTTCAAAATATAGTCGAGGACACCTTTTGCAAGCATCTTTTCGCGAGTGTCTTCTTGAAATCGAGCCGTTAAAACAATGACACGATGACCATGTTCCAAAACGAGGTCAATAATCTCGCCATCTTGAGCATCCGGTAAACAATAGTCTAAAACCGCACAGAAGAGGTCCTGTGCTGAAGATAACAAGTTCTTTGCCTCCGCGTAGCTTTCCGCTGCGATGACCTCATAACCAGCTTGGCTTATTGTTTGGCAAAGAAAGTTTTTAAATGCACGACTATCTTCAACAACCAGAATCTTATTACTCAAGCGCAGTCCCCAAAATTAATTGTTTAAAATCAATGATAACTAAAATTAAACTTATCGCCATCAAAAAACACATGTCAACCAAAAGTAGAACAACTACTCAAATGTTTGACACGCATCCGTTAACATCACATCATTATTCCTGTCTTAGTTATATAATTATGTTTAGCTAACGTAGGGAGAAAGTAGTATGGAAATGCATCAACATGGTATGGCTGAGCTATTTCAACAACTGGGCCTCGGTAGCTCTCCTCAAGAAATGAAAGATTTTATTAATCAACATCGACACAAAAGAGATTCTGCGCCTTTACATGAAGCTAGCTTTTGGACGATGTCACAGGCGAACTTTCTAAAACAAGCTATCGAAGAAGATGCAGATTGGGCCGAATTAGTCGATCAATTGGACGTAATGCTTCGAGATTGACGTTCGCTTAAACACGCCCATTTCTCTTCAGGTAGATTTGATTTATACTGTTTTTTTGAACAGTGCTTTGATGGCTATGTCAGATCGAATTAGAAAAATTATTCATGTCGATATGGATTGTTTTTATGCTGCCGTAGAGATGAGAGATAACCCCAGTTACCGTGGCATTGCACTCGCTGTTGGCGGACATGAAAAGCAGCGTGGAGTGATTAGCACCTGTAATTATGATGCGCGTAAATATGGTGTTCGCAGTGCAATGTCAACGGCGCGCGCGCTGCAACTCTGTCCTCATTTGTTGGTTGTGCCCGGTAGAATGCATGTATATAAGCAAGTCTCTCAGCAGATTCGTGCTATTTTTGAGCGTTATACGCCTATCATTGAACCTCTCTCATTGGATGAAGCATACCTCGATGTCACGGACTCGACAGCTTGCCGTGGCTCCGCTACGTTGATCGCAGAGTCAATTCGCCGCGATATCTGGAGTGAACTTGGGTTGACGGCATCGGCGGGCATTGCTCCGATAAAGTTTCTTGCCAAGGTCGCGTCAGACATGAACAAGCCCAACGGTCAGTTTGTGATTCCGCCAGAGAAAGTCCAAGAGGTTATCGATAGTCTTCCGCTAGAGAACATTCCTGGTGTGGGGAAGGTGAGTCTTGAGAAGCTCCACCAAGCCGGTTTTTATCGATGTGAGGACATTAAAAACAGTGACTATCGAGAGTTGTTGAGGCAGTTTGGTCGTCAGGGTGCCTCCTTATGGCAGCGAAGCCATGGAATTGATAATCGAGAAGTCGTTGTTGAGCGCGAGAGAAAGTCCGTCGGTGTGGAAAGGACATTCAGCCAGAACATCGCAACCTATGATGAATGTTGGCAAGTGATTGAGGAGAAACTTTATCCTGAACTCGAGAAACGTTTAGAGCGTGCAAGCCCAGATAAGTCGATTATTAAACAAGGTATTAAAGTCAAATTTGCCGACTTTCAACTGACAACAATTGAGCACATCCATCCGCAATTAGAGCTTGAGGACTTCAAGATCTTGCTAAGAGATATTCTTAAACGCCAAAATGGACGGGAAATTCGCCTTTTAGGCTTGAACGTGATGCTCAAGCCCGAAGACCAAGCGCGTCAATTGAGCTTTTTTTAGGCCCTTACCGTTTCTACCTGCGTTAATACCTGCTCAAAACTTACATTTGCCATTGCACCATAACCTGCTAGCTTTGAGGCTTTTAGCTGGCTAATCAAAGGAGTGCTGATTCCGCACAAGAAGCGAGCAACGGCATCATTACTGATGGCCGATGGGGAAAGCTGAATAAACTCCCGCGCCCATATCGATACTTGAGATTGTTCAATATCTTCAGGTTCTGGTGCTGTGAATGTGGCGACGTGACCACGACACACGGAGCAGTGACCACATTGCTTTGGTGCATCGTGATCCGCAAAGTAGTTCGCCAATTGTGAGCTCAAACAGTGCTCGGACTGGAACAAGTGCAGCATGGTGTGGATTCTTTCGATATCTTTGCTTTCTTTGGATTGGAACAGTTCATACAGTTGTTGGATTAAAACATCCGAGCTCTGTTTGGTTGGCATAACTGAGTACACGTCCGTCAGTTGTTTGCTCTCTAGTTCTATCCAGCCGTTCTGGTGAAAATAGTCGAGCGCTGCGACAACTCGGCTGCGTTCCGATTGATAGTTCATCCATAGCGCTTCTAGATCAACTTGGCACCACACTTTGGCTTTTTGTGAGCAGGAAAAAATAGCCTCCACAAATTGACGTCGCTCGCCTTGAAATTGATTCACAATAAATTGCTGATCGTGCAAAAACTTAAACCGATATTCCGCAAAGTAACTGTACTTTGCTTCAATGACGTTATGTAGCTCCAAATAAACCAACAAGGTTTTGAGTGGCAATTGGCGGATATTACTTTCACGCGACAAACGCAGTGGCACTACCTCCCATTGTGGAGCATGTTCTTTCGCTTGCTCGACTACATAGTTAATTGACGTAAATTCTGGTGTGTCACCATAGACAAAATTCTCCAACACCGTTAGGCCGGACGTATTGCCTAGCAGAATGCACTCCGAGCGTTGCCCGTCCCTGCCTGCACGTCCAATCTCTTGTGCGTAGTTCTCGATTGATTTGGGTAAGTCGAAGTGAATGACGCGTCGAATATCAGATTTATCGACCCCCATACCAAATGCAATCGTTGCAACAATACAGTCAATTTGGCCATCCATGAACTGCTGTTGGATTTTTTCACGAACGTCGCTTTTCATGCCAGCGTGGTATGCGTGAGCGTTAATGCCAATATGGATTAATGACTTTGCTACTCGTTCTGCTGTTTGCTGCTGCGTCACGTATACGATGGTCGGAAGCTTAGGTGAAGAGGCGATGATCTCACTGAGCTGTTCTTGTTTCTTTGTTTCCTCACACGGGATCACCGAGATATCCAGATTAGAGCGGTAGAAGCCTGTAACGGTAATATGTTCACTGGAAATATCGAACTTTTTTTGCATGTCTTCAATAACTGCAGGCGTTGCCGTTGCGGTGAGAAGTAAAGACTGTGGGATGTTCAGTTCACGTTGATATTGCGGTAGTTTGAGATAATCTGGACGAAAGTTATGCCCCCATTCGGAAATACAGTGCGCTTCATCAATGACCATCAAAGAAATCGGTACTTGGCGAATGAATTCACGAAAACGCTCATTTTTTAGTCGCTCAACAGAAATCATCAAGATTTTGATTTGTCCATTCTTCACGCCAGCCATGACCTGTTGTGCTTCTTCTCTACTTTGACTGCTATCGATAGAAGCGGCCACGATTCCTTTACTTTGTAAAAAGCTCAGTTGATCCTTCATTAACGCCAACAACGGAGAGATCACCAACGTAAGGTTGGGTAATATGGTTGCAGGTAGTTGATAACAGAGTGACTTCCCCGAGCCTGTAGGAAAGATTGCCGCAGCAGAGTAACCATTCATAACGGCTTCAATAACGGGTTGCTGACCTTGGCGTAATGAGTCAAAACCAAATACAGATTGAAGTGTTTGATGCAGCGAGTCACTTTGCATAATAGGGAAACCTTTCTTTGATGGTAAACTTGGCTACATTAACACACCCCGAATACTAAACGCGCGTCCTAAAAGTATGAACAAAGCTGACTTAGTCCAAATTATCATCCAACATCTGGAAGAAAAACTTCAAGTTGCCCATTCATCGGCTCAGCGAGCTATTGATGCCGCCACAGATGAAGAAACTGTTCCCGAGCACAAGTACGATACATTGGCACTTGAAGCCGCGTATCTTGCTCATGGACAAGCCATGCGAATTCAAGATAGTGAAGAGGAGTTGCGTCAATATCGTTCTTTAGTGACTCGTAACTTTAAGAATGCGCCTGTTGGTGTTGGTGCTTACGTTGTTCTCGCAGATGAGAATTTGCTTGAAAAGCACTTCTTTGTAGGCCCTTGCTCTGGTGGTTTGACTGTTCAATATCAGGCTCAGGAAGTCTTTGTCTTAACAGCAAAATCTCCTCTTGGTCGAGCGTTGTTCGGAAAAGAAGAAGGTGATGAGGTTGACGTAAAAATAGGAGATAAAACAACTTGTTACGAAGTCGTGACGATTTGCTGACATCTCATGTATCACTCAGTGTTATGTTTAACACGAGTAATGTTAAATAAAAGAGAATGACATGAAAAAGCTTTTTACACTCTCATTGCTGATGGTCAGTGCTACTGGTTATGCAGCGCAGTGTCGTGTGGACATCAATAATGAAGTCCGTATGGATGGGCAAAGCTTGGAAATTCGCCAAACGACAGGTGATAAAGCCGTCGTGGATGAGGATAACAACCTCTTCATCAAAGGTGAGCTAATTGAACTCAATTCTGACCAGAAAGCGGCAATTGAAGACTATCGCGAAAAAATGAACGCGTATATTCCACAAGCAAAGCAATTGGCGAGTGATGGTTTAGCGCTTGCAAATGACATCATCGATGATGTCGCGGAAAGCCTAGACGCACCTGGCGCGTTTGATAACGTCAAAGTCGCAGTACAGGACTTTTTCGCTGATGTTGAATCACGTTACTACAAAGATGGCGATTTCATTCTACCAGCGGAAAGTTTTGAGTCCATGACACAAGGGTGGACTGAAGACTTTGCAAAAGCACAAGAGATCTTCAATAAAGAGTTTTTAGCGAGTTCGTTGGATGCTTTATCGAAAAAAATGAAGGAAGAGGGGGGAATAAACCTCACTGCATTATCGGAGAGTATGGCTGAACTCAGCGCGAAAGTAGAAGAGCGTTTAGCTGAGCATTCGAAAGAGGTAGAACAACAAGCAGAAGACTTGTGCGATTCGCTGGATGACATGGCAGGACAAGAAGACGATCTGTTGAAGAAAATCCCTGAGCTAAAAGATTACCGAGTATTTACGATTTAATTACTCATTAAAAAGTAAAAAACTCAATGAGATAAAGAAAGAGAGCACGATTGTGCTCTCTTTTCGTTTTTACATACTTGAATAAGTAATGGAAACAAGACGATATTTGCGTTTTACTCGCTTGTTCTTTGATAGCTTATTGCGTATTCATCTCGGTGAGTTTATCGCCGACAGGTTTTGAGAAGTTAAAGCCATCATGCTGATCCCAGTTGATAGACCATGTCATTACCCCTGCATAATTCGGGTAATGGTACGCTGGTTTAACGGTGCCACATGAAGTGCCTTTGGTTAAACAATCTAGTGCGTTGATAATATTCTGTGTTGGAGCCTGCCCTGAATTTGCCGAGCTAGGACCTGAAGGTAAACCGATTGCGACTTGATCATCGCGCAATGGTGCAAATTGAGTGCCGTCGGCCAACTCAAAACCTTCGATAAGCATTTTAGATTGCGCTACCATCATATCCACAGAGCCTTCTGGTGCACTGCCTGGCAGGTATGGGTTTGGCAAACCGCCGTTGTTATATAACTGGACGTGAAGCAAGTCGAGCGTGCTGCGTGTCTCGTTAATCACAGGGATGTACGCCCCCCAAATACCGCTGTAAGCCACATAACCACCTTGAACATAAGGGTGCTCAGGCGCCATGGTTAGGTACATATCGCCACCCATGTTTTGCTCTATTTGAAGCAAAGCACGACCAAGGCGAGCTTGAATTTGCGAGCCATGAACTAAGTTAGAACCACTCTCTAAATCCACATCTAGACCATCAAAGCCCCACTCAGCGATAAGACCTGTTAGGCTAGAGACAAAGTTGGCTTCATCTTGGTCGGTATTCAGCGTAATCGTGCCTTCTGCGCCGCCAAGAGAGAGAACAAACTTCTTACCTTTAGCTTGAAGCGCTGCCATGTCCTGCTTGAATTGTGTTGGATCGAGTGCTGGACAATCGCTGTAAATATCGCCTGAATATAGATTAAAGTGCACGGTGCCATCACTGTTGCGATCATTTTCAGCAAAGGCAATATCAATCACATCCCAAGCATCTGCCATATCTGCTAGACGAATTGGACAGCCCGCTCCATTTACAAAATTGTGCCAGTAACCGATGAGTTTATGGCGTTTATCTACTTGCTCAACCACCGTTATTGCTGCGGCGTCAGACAATGCATTGCTTCCTGACAAATCCACAGCTTGGGCGCTAACTGTAAAGTTACCAAGTGCAGTTGGTGTCCAGTTGGCTGTGTAAGGTGCCGTGGTATCGGTTGCAACAATAGAGCCGTTGATCATGAAATCAACGTGTTTAATGCCTGAAGTTAAAGACGTTGCATCGGCGCTTAATGCGAGGCTTTTGCCTAATCCGGTGGTCTGACCGCTGCTTGGTGAAGTCAGAGAGACGACCAAATCTTTATCGCTGACTTCCACACCAACCAGGGACTCTGACGTGTTGTTATCATTATCGGTTGCGACGGCTTTAAGCTGGTTAGCGCCAATAAGTGTGGCGTTCCAAGTAACGGAATATGGCGCTTGAGTGGTGACCCCTAAGCTGGTGTTGTTCGCAAAAAACTCAACTTGCGTGACTGTGCCATCAGCATCGCTTGCGTTTGCCGTGATTTCGTTATTGCTGCCAGCGAGCACGACTTGTCCATCCGTTGGTGCCGTAATGGTAACTTGCGGTGGTGTCGAACAAGCACCTAGGCCACTCCAAGCATCTTGCCAGTATAGCCCTTCACCAGGCTCGTAAGCCCATGTCGCATCCGAGGAGCACCAACCAGCAACATCACAACGATATTTTTGGTTGAAGTGAGAAACCAGGTCGCCAGCTTGATAACTTGTGCCTGCCACATAAGGTACTGCATCTGCACATCCGCCCGTTCCGGTTTCTGAATTACTAATAACCAGCGCTACTTCTTGGCTCATCGTTGCGAGGTTTGTATCATCAGTCGCTTGTGCTTTGAACGAGTATGTACCTGAACTCGCGGTCCATTGATATTCGTAAGGTGCACTAGTATCAATGGCGACAGATTGATTGTTTACGAAGAACTCAACTTGTGTGACCACACCATCAATATCGTCAGCTTGAGCGGCTACGGTTAGGCTATCACCTGCATTAAGCACTTCTGTGCCTACTGGGCTGGTCAATGAAATGCTTGGTGGTGGTAATTCGACTTGTGGTTGAACTTGGATAGAAATCGTCGTGGTGCTAACAGCTCCCTCATTATCGGTCGCAATTGCGGTCAATTGCGAGATCCCTTCAATAGCTGTCCAAGAAGCTTCGAATGGTGCTTGAGTTACCACAGCAACCGTTTGGTTGCCTGCGACAAACTCAACTTGTGTGATTTGGCCATCTTCGTCTGCCGCGTTGGCTAACAAAGTGATCGCACTGCCTTCGGGAATTTGTGCGTTGTTTATTGGAGAGGAGAACGACACCGTTGGTGATAAATTGTTGCTTCCACCATCACATTGCCCTAACGCTTTCCATGCTTCCCAAGATCCTGAGTTGGTCACGGGATCATTGCCTTGCGTCCAATATGCAGCCTCATAAGCGGCTCCTTGCGTTTTTACTAAAGCGCCCGATGTATAAGTCGCAGTGCTGTCCCAGTCGGGTAGACTTTGACAGTTATAGGCTTGAGCTTGGTAGCTGGCGCTGAGTGCTACAACCATCGCTCCGTGAAGTAGGGTGACCTTCATTTTCCTCTCCTTGAATCATGGGTATAAATGAGAACAGAGTAATAACTAGCTGATAAATAGACATTAGGGGGAAAAAGCGAAGCACAATATTCTGCTTTTCGACACAGTATCACGAGGAACAGTTCGTCCCTTACACCAGAGCTCATTATTTTTCGGCTCACTTCACGGCAGAAGGATTGGTAAAATTCAGCCACGTAAAACGAGCAACAGTCACGAGGCTTTTGAGCGATGAATATGAGATGTACGTTAAAATTTACAAGCTGAATGACTATAAATTATTTCAACTGTCGAGGATTTAACCGAGGTACTCTTGTTGAATAGTGAATATTGCTATAGTGTACTAGTTAGCTAGTTCAATGATATTTTTGTGTGAGTAGTATGACACAGCAAACCTCTTCTCAGCCTCGCGAGCATTTTGGCTCTCGTCTCGGGTTCATCTTAGCTGCCGCAGGTGCCGCAGTTGGCCTTGGCAATATTTGGGGCTTCCCAACTCAAGCAGCCAGTAATGGTGGCGGTGCTTTCCTATTAGTTTATTTGGTGATGATTCTTATCGTCGCATTTCCGATGCTGGTGGTTGAAATGGCGATTGGTCGCCATGGTCAAGCCAACCCTGTAGACAGTATGCGTGCAATCACAGATAACCCTACCGGTAAAAAACTCGGCGGCATTGTGGGTTGGATTGGTTTAAGCGTACCAAGCGCTGTCTTAGCGTTTTATTCAATTGTTGGTGGTTGGTTGATCTGCTTTTTACTGGGTGCAATCACAGATCTAATGGGGTTAGAAGCTGCAACTCAATGGCTAAAGGACTTTAGTGTTGAACGTAACTTGTTCGGAACCATTACTTTTTATGTACTGACGATTCTCATCGTACAAGGTGGCGTAAAACAAGGTATTGAGAAGTGGTCCACACGTTTGATGCCAGCATTGTTTGTTCTGTTTGCTCTGCTATTTGCTTACATCATGACGCAAAACGGTGCGATGGAAGGTCTGAAACATTACCTAGTGCCGGATTTTGAAAAGGTATGGGACCGCAAGTTGATTCTTGCTGCAATGGGGCAGGGCTTCTTCTCGCTTACGATCGGTGGCTGTTCAATGCTGATTTATGGCTCTTACTTGAGTAAGAAAGAGAACCTACCAAAGATGGCGATGAACGTGACCATGGTAGATACTGCCGTTGCTTTCATTGCAGGATTAGTGGTGATGCCAGCGATGTTTGTGGCAATGCAAAAAGGCGTTCAGATCTATGCAGAAGATGGCTCTCTATTAAGCTCTGATACGTTGGTATTTACCGTATTGCCATTGATGTTTGATAGCTTAGGTTTGCTTGGTCAATTGTTCTCTATTGTGTTCTTCTTATTGCTGACGATTGCGGCGCTAACGTCCTCCATTTCAATGTTAGAGTGTCCAGTGGCTTTAGTGAGTGAGCGCTTCAATACTAAGCGCAGCGCAACGAGCTGGGTTTTAGGTGGTCTCATTGCCTTGTTCAGTGTGGTGATTGTTTATAACTTTGGCGCTCTGTTTGGTATGGTCGCGACGGTTGCTACTCAGTATCTACAACCAACCGCTGCGCTCTTATTCTGCTTATTTGGTGGTTGGGTATGGAATCGCAACTCAAAAATCAAAGAGCTTGAGCAAGGTTGCCCGGAGTTTACGCAAGGTTGGTTTGGTAAGTTATGGCCTGCGTATGTGAAGTTTGTATGTCCAATTCTTGTGGCGACAGTCATCTGGGCTTCATTTGGCTAACCGAGACGCCTATCGAATAAAAGAAAAGGGCTTGATGGTAACTCATCAAGCCCTTTTTCATATTGGTTATTCTCGTTTCGGTTATCCGCCAAGAATGGTGTTGATTAACGGAATTGTCCTGCTTCTGGAAGAAAGTCAAAACCAGCAGAAGCCAGTTTTGTCTCCAGTGCTGTGCGTTCGATATCGAAGAAAGCCACCAGTTTATCTAAGTCACCACCGAAGTCGTCGCGTAGCTTCATATTCACAATGCTCATCAGCATGACAGGATCCATGGATTCAAAGTTCGCTAGATTCATTACTTATCCTCAAAATCTGAAATCAGTAGGTTTGCCGCAGCAAATGCCGCTTTTTCACGCACTTCTTTAGGCAGGGACTCATCCGCTGCAACATCGTTCAGTGCTTTAACTGCACATGAAATTGCTTGGGGAATATAAGCTTGATCGCCACTACCAATCTGAGCATAAAGCTCACGAACCAGTTCACAACAGCCGTATACTTGCATGTTTTCTTTCCACTAAATGATAACTTATCTCAATATACACACAGCGGATTTGAAACTCAAAGTACAGAGTTGTTTTGGCTCAAGTTGAAGGTTTGCTTGAGCGAGATTTAATCACTGCATTTGTGCTTCTAACTGCTGAGTGACTTCTGGTGAAAGTTGAAGTTGTTTTGCTAGTTCTTGCAGATACGCTTTTTCCATAAAGTTTTGTTCATCAGCGAAGATCAAAGACGCCAGGTAAATTTCTGACGCTTGTTGAGGAGAGGTCGCCTGATTAGCAATTTCAGCAGGATCAAGCGGTTTGTTTAACTCTTGCTGAACGAGGTGACGAACGTGCTCATCTGCGCCCATATCCGCGAGAGCTTGTTCAATGCGAGCCATTTCCTCTTCATCAACGTGACCATCAGCTTTTGCAGCTCCAATCATTGCTTTTAAAATTAAGACACTGTGTTTACTGTCATCGGGGTCAAAGGTTTCTTGAACACCTTGACCGGATTGCTTGGCTTGCCAGTCGTTATACACTTTGTAGGCCAAGGCTCCAAGCGCAGCTGCGCCACCGACTTTTAATGCGCTTGACCCTATTTTTTTAGTCATTTTTTTACTTTTCTTTGAGCCCATCAGCATACCGATGAGGCCTCCGCCTACAGCACCTGCTCCTAGCGTTTTTAGGCTACTTGAATTTGATGAGGATTTGATGTTGTTGGTTTGTTTGCCCAATGCATCTGCACCTTGCTTAAGTAAGTCTGATTTGAGTGCTTGGTTTAGAAGACTTTTTAAATCCATAACTGACCTCCTTTAGATGATGAAATCAGTTTAATAGCAAGAAGCTGAACCAAAGATTAACAAAGTGAATAGTTCGAAAAAGGTGGAGGGGGGCGTTGAGCTGTAATAAAAAGGGCTGACCGAAGCCAACCCTTTTTAACTATTTGAAACTACTTCAAATGCGAACTCGTCTAGTGCTTACTTTAGTTGAGCTTTTACGTGCTCAACAATGTCAGTCATTGCGACTGCTGTTTTCTCACCAGTAGCACGGTTCTTGTATTCGAAGTTGCCTTCTTTCATTGAGCGGTCACCGATAATAATGGTATGCGGTACACCAATAAGCTCCATGTCAGAGAACATTACGCCTGGACGTTCTTTACGGTCGTCAAATAGCACTTCGATGCCCATTGCTGTTAGCTCAGCGTACAATTTCTCAGCGGCTTCTTTCACTTCTTCTGACTTGTGCATGTTCATTGGAACGATCGCTACCTGGAATGGTGCGATTGCATCTGGCCAGATGATGCCGTATTTGTCGTGGTTTTGTTCAATAGCAGCCGCTACTACGCGAGTGATACCGATACCGTAACAACCCATTTCTAGGATGACGTTCTTACCATCAGGACCCAGTACACCACAGTTCATCGCTGCGGAGTAAGCGTTACCTAGTTGGAAGATATGGCCAACTTCGATACCACGCTTAAGCTGGATAATGCCCTTGCCACATGGGCTTGGGTCACCTTCCACAACGTTACGTAGGTCTTCAACTTGGCCAAGCTCTACATCACGACCCCAGTTAATACCGAAGTAGTGTTTGCCATCGATGTTCGCGCCCGCACCGAAGTCGCTCATTACCGCAACGCTGCGGTCAACAATGAACGGCAGTTTAAGGCCAACAGGGCCAAGTGAACCTGGGCCTGCACCGATAAGCGCACGAATTTCTTCTTCAGATGCCATTTCCAGTGGAGCTGCAACCTGAGGAAGGTTTTCTGCTTTCACTTCGTTCAGTTCATGATCACCACGAATAATAAGCGCGATGATTGGCGCATCAACTTCGTCAGATGCTTTCACAAACAGTGTTTTCACTGTTTTTTCAATTGGTAGCTCGAACTGCTCAACCAATTCAGCGATTGTTTTCGCGTTTGGCGTATCAACCAACGTCATTTCTTGTGTTGGTGCCGCAGCCTCAGAGGCTGGAGCTAGTGCTTCTGCTTTTTCAATGTTTGCCGCGTAATCTGACTCGCTAGAAAATGCGATGATATCTTCGCCGCTTTCAGCCAGTACGTGGAACTCTTGAGAGCCGCTACCACCGATAGCACCGCTATCTGCAAGTACAGGACGGTAATCCAGACCCATGCGATCGAATGCTTTACAGTAAGCATCATGCATTGCGTCGTATGACTTTTGTAGTCCGTCTTTATCAATGTCAAAGCTGTATGCATCCATCATTGAGAATTCACGTGAACGCATTACGCCAAAACGTGGGCGTCGTTCGTCACGAAATTTAGTTTGGATTTGGTACAGGTTTAGCGGAAGCTGTTTGTAAGAGCTCACTTCATTGCGAACAAGGCTAGTGATCACTTCTTCAGCGGTTGGGCTAAGTACAAACGGACGAACATGACGGTCAGTAAAGCGAAGTAGCTCAGGGCCCATCTTTTCGCTGCGGCCTGTCTCTTCCCATAGTTCAAACGGCTGAACAACGGGCATCAAAGTTTCGACTGCGCCTGCATTGTCGATTTCTTGACGAACGATGTTTTCGACTTTACGCAGTACACGTAGACCAGTAGGTAGCCAGGTGTATAAACCTGAAGCCAGCTTACGGATCATACCTGCACGTAGCATGAGCTGGTGGCTCACTACTTCTGCGTCGTTTGGAGTCTCCTTCAGAGTAGAAAGAAGATAATTACTGGTACGCATTAAATTTATCCGTTTATTTAAGTTAGATACCCAAGCTTGAATAAGCAGGAGTATGGGAGTTCCCGAAAGGGAAATTTGTTAGCCGTCTATAATATCAGCCAATTGCGTTTGTCAAAAGCTTTCAATAGCGGTAACCGTTATTAAGTTGCTTGTTGCTGTGAACTTTACGTTCAAGTCGAACAAATTTACCGCATATTCTTTGTCGTCCGGCTTGTTTTTCTTATATGCAGGGCGAGGATCTTGTGCCAGAACTTGTTCAATGACTGATCTTACATAGTCAGTATCGGATCGATTTTCTATCGTTGCTAATGCTTGAGCAGAAAAGGTGACTTGTGACTTTTCTGGCTCTTGGTCTGCGTATCCGCCTTGTGCTTCCGAAATAGAATCCGAATAGGGGATATAAGGCTTAATATCCACAATCGGTGTCCCATCCACGAGATCTACACTGCCTAAATCAAGATAGATTTGATCGCCTTGCTTAGTGACTCCTTTCACTTCAACGGCTGACATTCCGATTCCGTTTGGACGGAAAGTCGAGCGCGAGGCAAAGACACCAATTCGTTCATTGCCGCCTAATCGTGGCGGACGTACAGTTGGTTTCCAACCAGCTTCCAGATTCTGATCAAATAGAAACAACAACCAAACGTGAGAGAACTGTTCTAGCCCACGCACTGCTTCAGGGCTATTTGCTGCACCTAACAGTTTTACGCGTGCTTTAGCCTCTGGTACTAAGCGTGGTTGGCGCGGAACTGCAAACTTTTCTTTGTACGGTGTCTCAATGACGCCGATGGGGTCGATGGAATACATGGTGGACATCTTTAAGAATTCATTGAGATGAAAAGTATCACAAATTTCTCTTGCTTTTCTTGTTGATAATGATTATTAATTAAAATGTTATAACATAACAATTTAATTGAAAGGAAAAGTATTATGAAACCAGGAATCCACCCTGAATATCGTCCTGTGGTGTTCCACGACACGAGTGTAGATAAGTACTTTGTCGTTGGTTCTAAGTTGAAAACGGAGAGAACCATCGAATGGAAAGATGGCAAAACTTACCCTTACTTTACGTTAGATGTGTCGTCAGCTTCTCACCCGTACTACACCGGTAAACAGCGCGTTGTACAAACCGAAGGTCGCATTGCGAACTTCAACCGTCGTTTTGGTCAATTTAAGAGCGAAAAGGAATAAATCATGAAGGTAGTAAAATCATTAAAAAGTGCAAAAAGTCGTCATCCGGATTGCCAGATTGTAAAACGGAGAGGGCGTCTTTATGTTATTTGTAAAACGAACCCGAGATTCAAAGCTGTGCAAAAGTAATCAGCCTGCATATATCTAGCTTATGGTTTTGTTTAATTGATAATGTTGAGTTAATTATCTTACATGGATGAAATATCTACATTTTTATTCAATGTTGGTTATAAATGCCTCTGTTCGTCACAGTTTGTAACATTTAGGGCTTTTATTTGACCTTCTACTCAAGTACCCTTCGCACGCTTTTTGACATTTTTGTCACATTTGCATAGGAATAAAAACAAGGAGGGAACAGATGAGTTCATCTGATTCAATTAAACAAAACTCGCCTAAGAAGCCGCTGTTTACGCGCTTTTTGGATACTGTCGAATATTTGGGGAACTTATTACCCCACCCGATCACACTATTTGCCATTTTCTGTTTAGCCATTCTGGTGATGTCGGGTATTGCAGGATACTTCGAAGTTTCCGTAGTTGATCCTCGTCCTGAGGGTGCAAAAGGTCGTGCCGCGGATGGCATGATTCATGTCGTTAGCTTGCTTAACGCTGATGGCCTTGAACTAATCGTTACCAATCTAGTGAAAAACTTTGTCGGCTTTGCACCTTTGGGTACGGTATTGGTTGCGATGTTGGGTGTTGCTATTGCTGAATACTCAGGCTTGCTATCTGCAGCAATGCGTGGCTTAGTCATGGGTGCATCTCAACGCATGGTAACAGTGACGGTCGTTTTCGCGGGTATCATTTCAAATACGGCATCAGAGCTTGGCTATGTGGTACTTATTCCACTGGCTGCAATGCTGTTCCATTCTTTAGGTCGTCACCCACTTGCCGGTCTTGCTGCGGCGTTCGCTGGTGTATCTGGTGGTTACTCAGCAAACCTACTTATTGGTACGGTTGACCCGCTGTTGTCAGGCATTACTGAAACGGCGGCGCAAATGATCGACCCAACTTACACTGTTGGTCCAGAAGTTAACTGGTACTTCATGTTTGTGTCGACATTCTTCATTGCAATCACAGGTGCGTTTGTTACTGAAAAAATTGTTGAGCCAAAGCTTGGCAAATACAGTGAAGAAGAAGCCTCAGAAGATTTGTCGAACGACAAAATGGGTGGCTTAACAGACATTGAGAAGAAAGGCCTAAAACTAGCAGGTGTTGCTGTACTGGTTGTTTCAGCGCTGCTTGCTTGGACGGTTGTTCCAGAAGACGGCATCCTACGTTCTGATGCAGGTACAATTGCAGGTTCACCATTCCTGAAAAGTATCGTGGCATTCATCTTTGTGTTCTTTGCTATTCCAGGCTTTGTGTTTGGTAAAGTTGTGGGCACGATGAAGACGGATCGCGATGTAATTGATGCAATGGCGAAATCTATGTCTTCTATGGGCATGTACATTGTATTAGTTTTCTTTGCGGCTCAGTTCGTTGCTTTCTTTAAATGGACTAACTTCGGTCAGGTATTCGCGGTTGCTGGCGCTAGCTTCCTGCAAGAAATTGGCTTAACTGGCCCAATGTTGTTCTTTGCCTTCATCCTGATGTGTGGCTTTATCAACCTAATGATTGGTTCGGCATCGGCACAGTGGGCAGTAACGGCTCCGATTTTTGTTCCTATGTTGATGCTTGTTGGTTATGCACCGGAAACGATTCAGGCTGCTTACCGAATTGGTGACTCGACGACAAACATCATTACTCCAATGATGAGCTACTTTGGTTTGATTCTTGCCGTAGCGACTCGTTACATGAAGAACTTAGGTATCGGTACGCTGATCGCGACCATGCTACCTTACTCAATCTGCTTCATTGTAGGTTGGAGTGTGCTGTTCTACCTATGGGTATTCGTATTTGGTTTACCAGTAGGCCCTGGCGCAGCAACATACTACACACCGTAGAAAACGGTTACCTCACACAGCTCCATCATAAAAAGCCTGCGAACGTCGCAGGCTTTTTTATCGATTGAGACTGTGTACGCAGGCTTACCTGATTATAGATGTCGGTTTATAGCTGAAAACGCATCAACAAAGGGCGATAAAAGTGCTGAGTGAGCCAGCACAAGCTTTTCCAAATTATGCGTTTGTACCAAGGTAAGTGCGCAATATAAACATAGCTAAATTCAATTTCTGGCCGGGCTTTTCTGTTGCGTTTAAAAGCCGGAGCGCCTGAGCTCATATTAAAGCGACGCTGGTATATCATTGCATGGCGGATGGTATAGGCCGATATTCGACGATACAATGCGAGGCGTTGTGGCTTATTGGTATCGTAGCCAAAAATTGGGCAAGTCATATCATTATCAATTTCTACAATGCCTAACGTAGCCAGCATCTCTTCTTGATAAAACAGTCCCACTAAATGTACTAATTTGTTCTGGCTCACCTGTTTTAAATATTGGGTTGAAAACTGGATGTTATTGAGGCTGTATTTATCAAGGTAAAGCATGTCATATAACTCTTTGGCACGCTGAAACTCTTCATCAGTGGTCAGTAGCCTAAACTGCCAATCTTTATCATTAAGCAGTTTGAAGTCTTTCGTTAAATCTCGGTTGAAGCTGAACGCTTGCCAATCATCAAGTAAATACACTTGTCGTGTTACCAAGCTTTGCCATTTTGGCTGCTTCAATCGCTGAATTAAGTGTGAATGCTGACGCTGGTTGAGGGAGCGAAGCACCAAGGGAAAGGTGGGGTATTGATCGAGTGCGACGCGACGCAGTTCATCGAGATTTAAGGCTGCCCATTGTTCGCTATACATATTGGTGGACAAGCACTGATTGTTGAGCGTTTGGACTTGATCCAATCCAGCCAATGATAAGATTGGTTTAGTCATATTAATAAGTAACTTACATACCCATCGAACAGCCATATTTTTGACTTTGTGAAGCTCTTCTTCGGCGTAGCCACTAAGCAGTGTCATAGGGGAGACTGCATAACAGTTGTTTGGTATTTTTGGTGTTACGGAGTAAGGAATGGCAACATCATCGATATAGTAGCAACCAAAGCTTGCTGTGCATTCATCAATAGGATTTGACTGCATAAGAGTGATAAAGGTTTGATGCCATTCTTGAGAGGAAAGTGTCATGAGTTCAATGCCTCTCCATTCCACTCAATATCAACGGTAGAAGCGTCGCTCCACTTCGTCTTGTTCTGCCTAGCTAACCGGAGTAATTCAAACACACTCTGGATTTGGCTCCCTACCGGCAAGTTATGCTGTTGCATTACATTCACTCCAGACCACCAATCTTGCCAAGTTCGAGCCTTAAATAGGGATAATCCACCTTCCGCGATGAGTGTTATTGGACCTAAATGATGCAATCGCTGCTTGGAAGGACTGGTAAACTCCATATTAGGAAGCAGTTGGTTGCATCGAGACGAGAGTAGGTGCAAACCACTGGTGGCTCTTGGGTTACATTCAATCACGTAGAGTTCATCTTGTGATTTGATGAAGTCAAACGACACTTGCCCATGATAAGTATGACGTTTACCAAAAGCTGCGATAAATGTATCTAGTCGTTTGCATGAGATCGGCTGAAAAGCACTGGCGGCCGAGCCGTTTACACAGTATTTCGGCACATAAGCTTGGTGTGCCTTAAGGTCACCATGTTCAAAAATGGCATAGTTACACACCGGAGTCCCATGGATTTTTTGTTGCTGAACCCAAGGGTAAAGGGGCGATATCGTGGCGGCAGAAATAGACTGAGTCGTCACATCTCTTATGACTTGCCCGCCAAACCGAGAGTAAACGGGCTTTAGAACGGTTCTCTTATTAATTTCAATCTCACTTTTATCAGCGACCAAACGAGTTTTGGGAAGTGTAATTTCTGGCAAATCTTGAAGCTGTTCAAAGACGGTCAACTTGTTGTGCAGGGCATTGAGTAGTCCTACATTGGGCAGAAAAAAATCTACTTCTGGGCATTGTTTGGCAACATGAGCCAAGTAATACACTTCTTCACAAGTGGGTATCACCATATCAATACGCATCTGAGTAATGATTTTTAGGATCTGCTGTTGATAGGTGGGAAACGCAAATCGAGGCGAAGCGGTGGGTATATAAGACTCAATGCCTCGCAAAAACGATCCTAGAGGTTTTTTTAGCGAATCGGTGAGAATTACGTCATGTCCATGATGCATACACATAGTTGCCCACTCTAGTGCAACTGGTGCTCGGGCTCCGGTGATTAAGACCCGCATATGTTCACCACACGTCGTTGTTTATTCATTGGCGTCCAAATAGGCGCAGGGCGGTAACTAAATCTGACAGGATCAAGCCGCAATTGGTCAAACAACTTTATCAAGGCTTGATGTATAACCCGATGGTGGTGAACATCCGCTTCAATTTGAATGGCTTGTGACCCTGTTTGGGTGATTCGGTAATCCACGCGACTTTGGGCGGATAGTGTTATAGCGCGGTAGATGAGATCTGGTAACACCGTCACTGGGACCTGGTTTGCGTTTAGCGTGAGGCGATCACCACATCGTCCGGCAATCGCGCCAAGAGGTTCAAATACGCCATTATCCTGTTTATTCTCAATAATATCGTCGAGCTGATAACGAATAATTGGCTGAGTTTTACGACGAAAATCGGTAATGATTGGGCTGTAATGAGTACGTTCGGTATTCAGCCAATGTTTTTCGATGTAAACAACATCTTGATTCCAGCGCATTTGTCCATGCTGATCCGTACATGCAAGAAAACCTTCGGTACATTGATAGACTTCATGGAGTTCGCTGTCGAACCGTTGAGAAATAAAGTGACGGTCACTCTCAGTTAGGACTTCTGCACCAGAAATGATCCGCTGTGGTTGAATTTCGGGTTGACCAAATTGACCGCTGAACTGGGCACAGAGCTGAAGAGCTTGCGCACTACCAACCAAAAGCGTGGGTTGGAACTCATCTAGCTCTTTTATCCATTCTTGGTAAGGTTTGGTTAAATCGGCATAAGAGAATGTAACAGGCCCTTTCGCGACGGATTTATACAGTGGGCTGTTGGCCCGCAAGGCTAGTGTAATTCGGTGCTTTTGCCATAGGTTGGGCAAAAGGCGAGCCAATATATTGCCGGCCCACAGTTGTGTTTCCTGCTTGTCAGCAAGAAACAGCCCGCGCATGCCTGATGTGCCCGAAGAAAGCCCAACAGTAACATCGCCAACTTTCGAAGCGGCAAAGTTGCGTGACTGCTCTGCTTTGAGTGCCTGCTGCATTAACTGTTCAGCATCTAAGCCCTTCGTATTCAACTCTGAAAGGTTCTCCATCATGGTTTGCTTATTCATGATAGGGAAATCACTGAGTGGTGCACCTTGAAGTGAGCGGTAATACGGTGAATGGCGGCATACCCAATCCAAGTGTTGCGTTAAGTGTTGTTGCTGCCATGTTTCGACTTGTTCCCTTGAGCCGAAGGGGCGGTAGCGGGTTCGCCAGAATTCTGAGATAAGCGTTCTCACTTCATCCATCCTTCTTTGATTAGCTGCTGGATAGTTTCCTGACAATGTGAAGGCACGAAGCGAACAAAGTGGTGGGTTTGTTGGTAGCAACTTCTCAACTCGGAGAGGGTGTTTTTATAGGCTTTTGTATCATCGCAAAGCATGTTCGCCAGCCAATGTTGATCGATATTTTCACTCAAGCTCTCGATTAACCAGCATGCATCGGCGAGTAAGAACAGCCAACCTTGGTCTCTTTTAACCAGCAAGCCCACTTGGCCAGCTGCATGGCCTGGCAAGCTAACCATATAAATAAATCCATCGTCGAACATGTCTTTACAGAGCAAATTAACACCTTGGCACTGAGGAAGAATTTGGCTGATTGATACAGAAAAGTCACTATGAATGAATAAGTTAGATTCAAGTTGTGGAGGAAGTAGAGCTTTTAGGTATCCTTTTCTTACGCCTCCAATTCGACCACTTTTAGTAATTGCATCCACCCCTTTTTGTTGGCAATGCAATTGAGAGTGGGAAAACTCAGACACGGCAGCAATGTGATCAGCATGGAAGTGGGAAAGTACTAAGTGTTCAATATCATGAGGTTTGAGACTTTCTTTTGCTAACTGCGCAACAATTCCGTGTTCTTTTTTATAGCGACAAGGTGTTGTCCAAGCATAAAAACGTTCAGGGAAGGGGCGAGTCGCGCTAAAAAAATGCTCGTGATATCCCGTGTCAAACAGGATGTTGCCTTGTGTTGGGTGCTGAATTAACGCAACGGCTGCCGGAAATGCTCTAGGCTTGATACCAGAACCTGGTTTGACAACAAAGCCTGGGTGTACGCAGTGTCCAGCCTCAAAGATTTTTATTTTTAGACCAGTTTGCATACTGCTGTATTCCTTCTTGAATTGAAAAAAGCGGTTGGTAATTCAGTGTTTGTTTCGCCTTGCTGATATCCAGAGTTTGATGATAGTTAAACAATCCTGCGCTGTATGAGGTGAGCCTTGGTTCTGGCTGATGTGGTAAGTGCCTTCGTATTTGCTCACTGAGCTTTAATAATGGTGATACAACGCCGTATGGTAATGATTGTAACGTTACTTTTAGGTTTAACCCCTCACATAAAGCTTGCAGAACAGTCTCAATTGGCATTGGTTCGTTGTTGGAAATGTTGAACACATCACCATGCTGAAGTTGGCCTGCCTGAGTGCAAGCGAGCATCGCTGCATGGGCAACGTTGTCTACATAGGTCAGATCAACCACAGGATTTCTACCCGATGGCAGAAGCAGAGTGTTGTTTTTTATCGCCTTAAGCACTCTTGGGATAATCGCGCGATCATTGGGTCCAAAAATGCCACGCGGTCTTAAAATGATCGCTTTGCTTTGGCCTTTTACGGCTTCAATTTCCGATAGGTATTTTGTGTGTGCGTAATCATTACACCAGTATGAAGCTATGGCGTCGGTTTCTCGAATATTCCAACGGTCTTGATGGTCAAAGTAGACGCTGGTGGAGGAAATATGGATAAAACGCGAGATTTGATAGGTATTAGCCGCATTGACGAGGTTTTTGGTGGCATCTACATTGGCTTGATAAAACGCCTGCCACTTTCCCCATGGGCTTGAGAGAGCGGCACAATGGATGATTGCATCCATACCTTGGCATACCGCATGAACTGCTGAGTGGTCTCTTAAATCGACTATATGTGGGATAATATCGAATTGCTCGGCGAGTTGTTTAGCGATGACTGTATTTCGTGCTGTAAAGTGCAGTTCATGCTGCTGGTGAAACATTCTCAGAATTGCGCTACCCAACATCCCGCTGCCACCAGTGACCAATATCTTCATAGTTTTAGCACTCCCATCCCTAGTGACAACCCTGCGGCGGTACCAGCTAATAACACATGTTTTCCTGCGGCTTCTGGCTGATTACGCAGCCAGTGTAAGTTAATTGGGAGTGAGGCGGCGACTTGGTTTCCCAAAGTCGAAAAGTGATTAACGGTTTTCTCTGTTGGTAGCCCGGTGAGTGAAGGCAGTTTTTTTAATCCATGCGCGCTGGCTTGATGAGGAAGAAAATAATCAATATCGCCGAGTGTTACCGGAGAGGCGTCAAACCCTTTTTTTAGAAACGCTGGTAAGGCTTTACGCACATGTTTAAAGAGTGCTTTGCCCTCCATCTCAAACTGGCAACTTTTTAAATAGGCTTGATGCTCGGAGGTATGCGGATTGATATGACTACCTCCGCCCTTAATTTGACAAAATGAATACCCGGTATGATGCGTTTCAAAGTGACTGGTGAGCAATCCATCATCGTTGTGTTCTTCGAGCAAAAATGCGGCGGCACCGTCCGCGAATAAGGTTGCAACTTCTGGTTTGAGCGTAAAATTTCGATTCAGTGTGATGCCAGTGGCGAGTTCGCTGGTGACAATAAGAATCCGACGGTACCGTTTTGCTAAGAATAGACTCTGAGCAAGATCAAGCGCAGAGAGAAAGGATAAACAGGTGCTGTTCAAATCAAAGCTTTCTAGCCATGTTGGAGCGTCTAACGCGGCGAGAACCGCTGAAGCGTCGTAGGGTAGAGACTGGTGGTGTGTACCGCTAGCGTAGATAAGGAGATCAACGGAGCTTAAGGTATGTGTGTTTCCTAAACACTGCTCTATTGCCTGCACCGCCATGTAAATAGCGGTCTCTTTTGTATTGGCTACATGACGATATTCAACGTCGAATTTATTTCGGCAGGTCCCTGGCGCTAATTTTAGGAAGTGATCCATCTCTCGATCAGACCATTGATTCGTTGGCAGGTAGCTTCCACTGGAAACGATGTTAAAGCCCATTATTCTCTATACACTTATTAAAAACGTCGTTCAAAATAAACCACGTTGCATATTGAAGCTATGGTGAGCGAGATGAAAAATAAACAGAACAAAACAAATGGGAGTAAGAGCACGCTTTGGGTGCAATGCTGAGAATGAATTTTCAGGAATGAGCCAGGCTTTTATTTGCTGGCTCAATATGAATAGAGTGAGGGTTACTTCTTAAATTTCGCCAAAATACGATCCAAATGGTTTGCAAATTCGCGTCGATCGGTTTGAGAAAGCGCGGCGGGCCCACCTGTCTGAATTCCGCTTGAACGCATGGTTTCCATAAAGTCGCGGATATTTAGGCGAGCTTTGATGGTGTCTTTTGTATAGAGCTCGCCACGAGAACTGAGGGCTTGAGCGCCTTTAGAGATAACCTCATCTGCAAGCGGAATATCTGACGTGATCACCAAATCGTTGGCTTCTACACGCTTGACGATTTCGTTGTCTGCGATGTCAAATCCCGCAGGGACTTGTAGCGAGTGGATGTTGTCTCTTTTCGGCACAGGGACAACGTGGTTAGCGACAAACGTACATTCAATCCCCGTACGCTCGGCGGCACGCACAATGGTTTCGCGAATAACTTTCGGACACGCGTCTGCATCTACCCATAACTTCATGATGATTTCTCACTGAGTTTCGCTTCTAACTCTTCAATACGAATGGCTAGCATTTTTACGGTGTGTTCTAGGGCTTCAAGACGATCATTATCGGTGTGGTGTTGTGCTGCGATTTCAACCTTGGGTACGCGTTGAGCACTCTTCCAACTTTTTATTGCGGTGATTAACGCTGGCATTGGAACTGGCGTTTTCAATCGTGCTTTCACTAACGCTACGGTTGGCTCTTTTCCTTGTTGTTGCAACTGTTCCATTGCCGCTTCTAATTCTTTAGTAACGTCTTGAGTTAACATTTTTAATCCTTAACAACGATATATCTATCATCATACGTTGAGTGCGCTAATTTGGCGAATGGCATTTTGGAGAGTGTAGTGTGAGAGATCTCTTACATAGGTTGTGAGAGAAAACGATTTCGTAAGCGGAAAAAGAGAAGCTGAAGAGCTTAAGTTTCTGATAAATAATGATTTAACAACTTGTTAACCAATGTGAGAGCCAAATATTTATCTTAGATAGATTGTCTATTTTTGGAAAAGGCGTAAATTGAGAGTTGTCAGCAGGAAGCAGACATGGAACAGGAAAGCACCAAGGATTTGGTTATCGTCAGGAAGACGATTTGGTTGGTCAGGATGATTAATCAAGCATGGAGCGTAGGACATTGTAAGGATACGATCATCAATAGGATGTTGATGACTAAGGATAGACAATGGACCCCTCTAGGATTGAGGTTATGGACAGCATCAGGAAGATGCAAGGGACACCGCTCAAGGAACAAGTGACGTGTGCTAACGAGGAATGTTAGCAGTCAGGATGATAAGGACACCGCTAGGACGGCGACGTAAGGAATAAGCTGACGGAATCAGCCACTATTATGGATGATGCATGGAGCACTTTTAGTAGCCGGACTGCTGCGAGTAAGACCATGACCCCGATACTTATGTGTCGGGGTCTTTCTTATATAAAAACGATATCCAGTGTTCTCATTGAATTAAGCATCTCGATGTTATTTGGGGATATCAATATCACAAAATATATAAATTCCTAATAACACTTAATAAAAAACAACTCAGATCAATATCCTTTCCAACCAGTTGGTTTAACTTTCGGCTTCTCTACAAGGTGTTATGCCCGCAATCATTGAGCATGTTCAGCTCATCGAGTTTGTGATCTGCGGATAGATTAAGTTTGTTGTAATCAAGGAACAGATGTGGCCATAGTAACCAGAAGAATGCTTCTTCTACCCTACAATGAGTCGTTGCAACTAGAATTCGTCATGCTGAATTGCTGTGCGAAAAACCGTGCTGAATTGAATGGTCCGTATACAGTTGCGTCTGCCAAACAGATGTTTGAGAAAATACTGGATGATGAGAACATTTATAGTATGGCAGTGCTAGAGAGCACCAGTCGTGACTATATGGGGCACGTGTTCATTGCTAATCTCGATTCCGAACCTGAATTAGGTTTTATTTTTGATAAATCATATTGGGGTAAAGGGTTAGCAACAGAAGCACTAAAAGCATTTTTCCCCAAAGCGTGCCGTGAGTTGGGCTTGAATAAGGTGAAAGCTAACGTGAATAGCAATCATCAAGCTTCTATGGCGGTACTGAAAAAGCTGGGATTTGTTGAAACAAAAGAAAGTAAGGATATATATGGTCCTTACTTTGAAATGGAATTTACAAGCGATGCGGTGGTAGGTGAAAGTTCTGCGGCCTGAAACCGACCATGGTTAACTCTCCTTGGTAGCAATCGTCACCAAGAGATGAAAACTCAAATTGATACACCGTATGCCAACGCCAGACTCCGTCTGGCGTTTTTAGTTTATGGGCACCAAAGGCGATGCTGATTAATTGGAGATCCAATTGCTCACATTTACGCGTGATGGCCGCTTTTGCGAGTTCGGCTTGGCGACGCTGTTGCCAAAACAGGTAACAGAAAAAGCAGAGCCCTAAAATTGCTAAAAGATCACCAATCATTCCTGAACCTTTCTTAGCTTTTTGTTGTTTGTTGTAAGCTTACTAGCGCATTTGCTAGTTCCTCTGATGGGTTTGAATGCAGTAAAGGCAATAACACCATTCTTAACTCTGGCAGCATCACTAAATCGGCAAATAACTGATTAAATAGGGCTTGATTACCGGTTTGAGCTAAACGCAGCAAAAACTGTTCTGCTACCTTTTCATTGGCGAGTAAGTGCCAAGCGCGACCCGCCACACCAATCAATACCTCCTGATGGCTTAAACGAGGGCTATGCAATATCGCATCTAATACTGGAGAGGCGACTTCTGGTGGTGCACCAGCAAGGGCTCGGATAAGTGCTGAAAGTAGGAAGAGATCAGGTTCGCTACTTGCGATTTCTTGCTGTGCCTTTTCCGCGATACGTTCTGCTAAACGCTCTTGAAGCTCTACGTGCTCAAGCGCACCTAATAGGGCATAAAGTGGCTCATTTGGTAGGTGGTTCAACGCTTTGCGTATCATTACCCCGTTTTGCTCTTTGTCCAGGCGAGCGGCTATGTCTGTGATACCTTGCAGACCTACAGTTTGCCAATTATCCCAGCCTAAACCTCCAGAGAAGTAATGCTGGGTATGCTCGTAATATTGGCTGGTAGGAAGATTGAGGTTTGCGCGGACCTGGCTATGAAACACGGCCATTTTATCTTCGGAAGGTTTGAAAGTGTATGGGTTGTTAGACAGCTTTTGCTGTTGCTCTTCAGTGATATCATCATTGAGGCGTGTTCCCATAGCCTCCACTACGTATTTAATGAAATTGCCGATATCCGCTTGCTTTAACAAACCGCGCTCGTCCAATTCAAACTTTAGAAACCAAATCCAAGGTTGCTTTTGTTCATTCCAGTACGCGATGGCAAGGTGTGCTTTACGTTGCATTGGAAATGGGTAAGGTGCTTGACCTTTTTCTACATCGATAAACTCTTTCTTAGCGATGGTTTTGATACGGCGACCAAGATCGAAGATTTGATAATCACAGTGGCTGTTGTTCAACAGTTGAGTGAGGGTTTGAATGTTTTCCATTAAATACGACGTCCTAACGTTCTTTTCACAAGAAATGGTATCATTCTCGGCTAATTCAAGGTTCGAGATAGAATTAATGGTAACAAATACTCAATTGGTCGACTTACTTCACCAACTTGAAGCGCAGCTTAGAGAGCATAAATTGTGGCAATACACTATGCCTTCAGAGCAAGCCTTACAAAGTACGGAGCCATTTGCGATTGATACATTGCACCCTCATGAGTGGTTGCAGTGGATCTTTATAGCCAGAATGCACGCACTAGTGAAAAATAACCAACCACTGCCAAGAGGGTTTTCTCTCGAGCCCTATTTTTCGGAAGCGTGGAAGCAGGAACCGCAGTTCGCCGAGCTGCTCGTTACAATCCGAACCATTGACGAACTGTGTAAGTAAACGAATGCTAGAACAAGAACTAACGCGATCTTCAGAACCAGTTGAGCTGGAGATCGTTTATCAGGATGAATATTTTGTATCGGTCAACAAGCCTGCAGGCATGTTAGTGCATCGCAGTTGGTTAGATAAACACGAAACTCAGTTTGTCATGCAAACTTTGCGTGACCAAATTGGTCAGCATGTGTTCCCATTGCATCGTCTGGATCGCCCAACATCTGGTGTGCTCGTGTTTGCGTTGTCGAGTGAAGTCGCATCACAAGTCATGCCGATGTTTGCTGAACATAAAATGGAAAAGACATACCACGCAATAGTACGCGGTTGGATTGAGGAAGAGGGCGTTTTGGATTACGCGCTCAAAGTCGAGTTAGACAAGATTGCGGATAAGTTCGCTTCACAAGAAAAAGAGGCGCAAGAAGCGGTGACGGAATATAAGCCGTTGGCTAAAGTGGAGGTTCCCTATTCGACGGGTAAATTTCCTACAACGCGTTATTGCTTAGTTGAGATGAAACCTAAAACGGGGCGTAAGCACCAACTTCGTCGTCATATGGCACATCTACGCCATCCGATCGTGGGTGATACAACGCACGGGGATGGAAAGCACAACAAGCTGTATCGCACAGAGTTTGAATCTCATCGTCTGCTACTGCATGCTTCAGAGTTACGGTTCGTCCATCCATTTACCGATCAAGAGATTGTCATGACGGCCAATCTTGATGAAACTTGGCAGCAATTGTTCACTCGATTTGAGTGGGATGAATCGATGATTAACAGATAATCGGTGCAGTTAGATCTAGATAATGATTGGGTACAAATAAAAAGGGTTAGTATCAATGCTAACCCTTTTTTAAAATTTAAGACTTAACGTTTACTTTAGTTTTTCAAGATCCGCTTCGATCTCTGCGATCTTACTCGAAACGACTTTTTCTAAATGACGAAGGTCTGAAAGAATTTTCTCTTTTACATCAACCTCAGGTTGTTTCGTTGGCTTAGTGATTTTATTCAGTTCATCAATGACTAATGTGAGGTTACGGTTGATTTCCGTTACTTCTTTATATTTGTGACTGCCACTATCAACAAGAACATTTTTGATTTGGCGTGGGTATTTGAATTTAACGCTTTTAGCGAATAGTTCGCCTTTTTGCTTGTGGAAATAGATCTTGAGTACGTCTTTGTGTGCTTCTTGGCGTAGGGAATAACGTTCAATCTGCTTAGGGTCGTGAATACCCAAACCAGTGAGGTGGGGATACATAGGCTACCTCTATTACATCGAATTGATATTGATATAACTGTAGCAGCCTATGTATGAGCTAGATAGCTGATATTTAGCCAAAATGCTTAACTTGTGGGCAAGATCGCTCTCGCCCTGAACCGAAAAGATTGGCAGGTTTGATCTAAGCTGCGACCTCATCAGATAACTTTTCGATCAATCTCTCTCTTAGCTCATCTTGCTGTTCTTCACTTAATCTTCCCCCTGCATCACTGGTTAAAATAAACAAGTCTTCTGCTCGCTCACCAATGGTGGTGATTTTGGCACCGTGAAGGTTGATATTTAAATCAGCAAACGTACGGCCTACTTTGGCCAACAGCCCTGGTGTGTCTAGCGCGACAAACTCCATTAAAGTGTGTTTTTTACCTTTGGTTGGTAAGAAGTCGACTTTGGTTTTCACGTTAAAGTGCTGAAGTTTGTTCGGAGTACGGCGCGTTTTAATCTTGGTTGGTCGGCCTGCCTCCAGTACATGAGTGAGGTGTTTAATCACCGCGGCGTGACGAGACTCATCGATCGCTTCGCCATGTTGATCGAGTACCATAAAGGTATCAATCACGTGCCCATCTTTGCTGGTCATGATTTGCGCGTCGTGTACATTAAAATTACGCCTATCTAACTCCGCCACGACTGTCGCAAATAAAGCAGGCTGGTCTTTCGTATATACAAACACCTCAGTGCCGCCACGAGTGGCTTTTTTACTGATCAACACCAAAGGCTTAGTCGGATCTTCCATGCGAAGTAAGTGTTCGCAGTGCCACGCGATTTGCGTATGGGTATGACGAAGGAAGTAGTCAGCTTTGAAGCGTTGCCACAATACTTCAATTTCGCGCGCGGCAAACCCCTCTTTGCGCAGCATTGCGGAGGCCATTTGTTGATTGTGGCGAATTCGCTCACGCACATCGACAGGGTTCTCTAGGCCTCTACGTAAAGCACGTTGTGTGGAGTAATACAGCTCCGCAAGTAAAGTTCGTTTCCAAGCATTCCAAAGTTCTGGGTTGGTTGCACAAATATCTGCAACTGTCAGGCATACAAGATAATCGAGAGATTCTTCGTCTCTGACTTTTTTGGCAAACTCGGTAATGACATCAGGATCATAAATATCTCGGCGCTGTGCGGTGACAGACATTAATAGATGATGTCTTACCAACCAAGCGACAAGTTTCGCTTCGGGCTTCGATAAACCATGCTCAATGCAGAAGTCGTACGCTTCTCCTTCACCGATAATCGAGTGATCGCCGCCACGACCTTTCCCGATATCGTGGAAAATAGCGGCAATAATCAGCAGCTCTTTCTTTTGCATCCGAGGGTAGACGTCACAGCAAATAGGGTGCTTCGCATGATTTTCTGGGTCACTAAAAGTGTTGATGTGTTTAAGTAAGCGAATACTGTGTTCATCAACGGTGTAGGCATGGAATAAGTCAAACTGCATTTGACCAACAATCTGACTCCATTGCGGTAAATAGGCCGCCATAACCCCTAATCGGTGCATGAGGCTGAATGCTTTGTGAAGAGCATTAGGGTGACGACATAACGCCATGAACTTTTCACGCGCAGCAGGAATGGTGTGCAAAAACTTGTTGAGCCGACGCCGAGCGGTGCGCAGTTGACGCAGCGTTGGTGGGCTCACCCCTTCAATAGTTGAGTCGTTAGCAATATGTAAGAACATATCCAGAATAGTTTCTGGGCGAGCTTGGAACAATGCGGGTTTCCGCGCTTCAATTAAAGAACCGCGACGTTGAAAGTCCGTATCGAGAATCTCGGCACTTTCTGTCGCCCCACCATTAATGATCGCTTGGTCAAAGAGTTTGAGTAGCATTTTATTGAGCTCTGCCACACGACGAAGCGTGCGGTAGAACTCTTTCATCATCATTTCTACGCCTCGGTTGCCTTCTCCGACGTAGCCTAGATTTTCCGCAACTTGTGCTTGATGAGCAAAGGTCAAGCGGTTGTCATAGCGGCGAAGCTCCATGTGCAGAGCGAAACGTACTCGCCAAAGGAAGTCCTGACATTCAACCAATTCTCGGTATTCTGCGTCAGTTAAAAATCCGTATCGGCTCATTTCCAACAATGAAGTAGCACCAAAGTGACGTCGAGCGACCCAGCTTAATGTATGAATATCGCGCAGCCCGCCAGGGGTTGATTTAATGTCCGGTTCTAAGTTGTAGGTCGTGTCGTGGTAACGTGCATGGCGTTCGCGCTGCTCTTGAATTTTAGCGCGGTAAAACGTCTCACTTGGCCAGAAGGAGTCTGATAACACGACTTTCTTCAGTGCCTGAAAGGTGTCCTCGCTTCCACACAGCAGTCGCGCTTCTTGCAGGTTTGTCGCGACCGTTAGATCGGCTTTACCAATTTCAGCACATTCAGTAACGGTGCGAACAGCGTGTCCGACCTCGAGTTTTAAATCCCACAACAGCGTAATGAATTCGCTGATTTTTGCTTCTAACGCGGTTGGCAGTTTATTGTTCGACAGAATCAAAATATCGATATCGGAGAGCGGATGCAGCTCGCCTCGTCCGTAGCCACCAACGGCAACTAGGGAAATGTTGTAAATATCCTTGAAACCAAAATGTTGCCACAAACGATTGAGAAGCAGATCCATATATTCAGCTCTGGCTAAAACCAAGCTTGTTACCGGATGATGATTGAGAAACTCTTGGTTTTGATTAGAGCTAAACTTCTCTAATTCTTGTTTGAGTTCACCGATATTGATTTGTTCATCGGAAAAGGTAAGAGGGGACTGAAGTGTCATATTTGCCATCCGTGCAAGCTAATCTAATAACAATCTAACAAATTTGCGGCAGATAAAAAATATCCCCGCCGAAGCAGGGATATAGTAAACAACGAGTGGTCGTCAGCTTTACGCGTTTTTCATTAGGCGAGGAATCGTATCGTCGCTACGAAGCGTCAGTACTTCACAACCTTCTTTTGTTACAACAATGGTATGTTCCCATTGCGCAGAGTTCTTGCCGTCGCCCGTGTAAACAGTCCAGTCATCTTGTGCATCAACAGAGCAACCAAATTTACCTGCGTTAATCATCGGCTCAATAGTAAAGCACATGCCTTCTTTTAATACGCGGCGGTCTTTGTTCTTGTAATGAACCACTTGTGGTTCTTCATGGAACTCATCGCCGATACCGTGGCCACAGAAGTCTTTCACAATAGAAAACTTGTTGCGAGGATTGTTCTTGTTATTCTCTTTGATGTACTTCTCGATAGCTGTACCGATGTCACCAACCGTTGAACCTGGCTTAACGGTACGCATACCAACGTACAGTGCTTCTTGAGCTACCATGCACAGACGTTTGTTTGCAGGCGAAACATCACCGACTAGGAACATCTTAGAAGTGTCACCATGGTAACCCTGAGGACGCACGCTCAGATCGGCATTCTCATCATTTGGAACGATTACGGTAATATCAACGTTTAAGATGTCACCATCTTTTAGTACCGCCGGCTTCATTTGGCCGTTGCTACCGATTTCGTCTTTTTCCGCTGGAATACCGTGGCATACGATATGGTTGATTGAAGTACAGATCGACTTAGGGAAACCATGGTAATCAAGCGGAGCAGAGTATGCGCCTTTTTCTAGAGCGTACTCATGACAGATTTTGTTTAACTCTTCTGTCGTCACACCAACTTTGATGTGTGGTTCGATCATTTCTAGAATCTCTGCGGCTAGCTTGCCCGCAATGCGCATGCGTTCTATTTCTTCAGCAGTTTTAATCTTGATTGACATTGGCTTTCTCTACTTATTCCTAAGCACGTAAACGTGCGAATGGCCGCATTCTATCAGACATCGGGGCGTTAACCCAAGTTAGATAGGAATATGCATCATTCTTAATTCGATCATATGTTTAAAGTTTTGCTTATAAATAGGAGAAAGTGGCTCGGTGAAGAAATAATTTTTACTAGCCACAGTGAGCTAAAATATGGTATAAAGCGCGCCGGAATAGAGGACTGTTCTCTTCGTTTAGCAAAGTTAAGCGGCGAAGCAAGCTTCATCCGAATAACCTTTTATCTTTAAATCACACACATTCCGTCACATATTCCGGGGTGCTGAGCAGAAGCTTGGTCGGAGTTATGGGGAATGTGGAGGCCTAACCCCATAGAGGATTTTAAAATGGCAACTGTATCAATGCGCGATATGCTAAAAGCTGGTGTTCACTTCGGTCACCAGACTCGTTACTGGAACCCAAAAATGAAGCCATTCATCTTTGGCGCTCGTAACAAAGTTCATATCATCAACCTAGAAAAAACTGTACCAATGTTCAACGACGCTCTAGCTGAACTAGCTAAAGTTGGCGAGAAGAAAGGTAAGGTTCTATTCGTAGGTACTAAGCGCGCTGCATCTGAAGCTGTTAAAGAAGCTGCAATCGCAAGCAACCAGTTTTACGTAAACAACCGCTGGTTAGGCGGTATGCTTACAAACTACAAAACAGTTCGTCAGTCTATCAAGCGTCTAAAAGAACTAGAGACTCAATCTCAAGACGGTACTTTTGACAAACTAACTAAGAAAGAAGCTCTAATGCGTACTCGCGAAATGGAGAAGCTAGAGAAATCTCTTGGTGGTATCAAAGACATGGGCGGCCTACCAGACGCTCTATTCGTAATCGACGCTGATCACGAACACATTGCAATTAAAGAAGCTAACAACCTAGGTATTCCAGTATACGCTGTGGTAGATACTAACTCTAACCCAGACGGCGTTGACTACGTAATCCCAGGTAACGACGACGCGATCCGCGCTGTACAGCTATACCTGAACGCTGCTGCTTCAGCAGTATCTGAAGGTCGTAACAAAGACGTAGCTGCAGTTGCTGAAAAAGACGGTTTCGTAGAAGCTGAATAATAGCGGCTCTGTGTCACACTTGGTCTATGTGAAACCTTTGTGTAGCATAAACTAAGTTATAGTTAGCAATGGGGGCCGACAATGTTAGGCCCCTGTTTTTTACCTTATTTCGAATCAAACGAGGAAGACAGAATGGCAACTGTAACTGCTGCTCTAGTTAAAGAACTTCGCGAGCGTACTGGCGCTGGCATGATGGAATGTAAGAAAGCGCTTGTAGAAGCAAACGCTGACATCGAACTAGCAATTGAAAACATGCGTAAATCTGGCGCAGCGAAAGCAGCTAAGAAAGCTGGTAACGTTGCAGCTGAAGGCGCAATCATCATCAAAGAAGAAAACGGCGTTGCTGTTCTTCTTGAAGTTAACTGCCAAACTGACTTCGTTGCTAAAGACGGTAACTTCACTGCATTCGCAGAAGAAGTTGCAGCTGCAGCTCTAGCTTCAAAAGCTTCTGTTGAAGAACTACAAGCACAATTCGAAGACGCACGTGTAGCTCTAGTAGCTAAAATCGGTGAAAACATCACTATCCGTCGCGTAGAATACGTTCAAGGCACTGCAATCGCTTCTTACCGTCACGGTGAGAAAATCGGTGTTGTTGTTGCTGGTGAAGGCGACGCAGAAACTCTTAAGCACGTTGCAATGCACGTTGCTGCTTCTAAGCCTGAGTTCGTTAACCCA
Source organism: Vibrio sp. Vb1574 (assembly GCF_033338675.1). Lineage (NCBI taxonomy): Bacteria > Pseudomonadati > Pseudomonadota > Gammaproteobacteria > Vibrionales > Vibrionaceae > Vibrio > Vibrio sp. Vb1574. The sequence goes on along the minus strand of NZ_JAWOTC010000001.1, from coordinate 63,533 downwards.
GAAGACGTACCAGCTGACGTAGTAGAAAAAGAGAAAGCGGTTCAAGTTGAAATCGCAATGAACGAAGGCAAGCCTGCTGAAATCGCTGAGAAGATGGTTGTTGGCCGCATGAAGAAATTCACTGGCGAGATCTCTCTAACAGGTCAAGCTTTCATCATGGAGCCTAAGAAAACTGTAGGCGAAATGCTGAAAGAAAAAGGTGCTTCAGTTTCTACGTTCGTTCGCCTAGAAGTAGGTGAAGGTATCGAGAAGAAAGAAGAAATGAGCTTCGCTGAAGAAGTTGCAGCAGCTCAAAAAGGTTAATCCTTAGAGACTGTATAAAGATTAGACCGTAGCCAAGGCTGCGGTCTTTTTATGAGCAGTGAACGATTAGCCGTGATGAATAGCCATAACTGAAGTTGTGTCTATTCATGACTGTTAATCAACAACTCTCTTTGGAAGGTAAACTCCATGACTACGAACCCTAAACCAGCGTATCAACGTATTCTATTAAAACTGAGTGGTGAAGCTCTTCAAGGTGAAGACGGTTTTGGTATTGATCCTGCGGTCCTTGATCGTATGGCACAAGAAGTTAAAGAACTGGTTGAACTGGGTGTTCAGGTTGGTGTAGTTATCGGTGGCGGTAACTTGTTCCGTGGTGCAGGCCTAGCTGAAGCTGGTATGAACCGCGTAGTTGGTGACCACATGGGTATGCTTGCTACAGTAATGAATGGCCTAGCGATGCGCGATGCTCTTCACCGTGCATACGTGAATGCGCGCGTTATGTCTGCCATTCCTCTAAAAGGCGTATGTGACGACTATAATTGGGCTGATGCGATCCGTGAGCTTCGCCAAGGCCGTGTTGTCATCTTCTCTGCTGGTACGGGTAACCCGTTCTTTACAACGGATTCTGCTGCTTGCCTACGTGGTATCGAAATTGAAGCGGATGTCGTACTAAAAGCGACGAAAGTTGATGGTGTATTTACTGCTGACCCTGTAGCAAACCCAGACGCAGAGCTGTATGATAAGCTATCTTATGCAGAAGTTCTGGATAAAGAGCTGAAAGTTATGGACTTGGCGGCGTTTACGCTAGCTCGTGACCACAAAATGCCAATCCGCGTATTTAATATGAACAAGCCAGGCGCACTACGTCGCGTGGTTATGGGCGAAGCAGAAGGCACGCTCATCAACGAATAAGCTTGGCTTAAGGTGCCACTCCAAAGCGTTAGGGTGGTGCTTGCTTTGCTCAACCGTTTTAGGCTTTCTTCAGGAAAGATGACATTTTTAAGGTGAAACTGTGATTAACGAAATCAAAAAAGACGCGCAAGAGCGCATGGATAAAAGCGTTGAAGCGCTTAAGAACAACCTTTCTAAAATTCGTACAGGTCGTGCACACCCAAGCCTACTATCTGGTATTTCTGTAGAATACTACGGTGCAGCAACACCTCTAAACCAAGTAGCAAACGTTATTGCTGAAGATGCACGTACACTTGCAATCACGGTTTTTGATAAAGAGCTGACGCCGAAAGTAGAAAAAGCGATCATGACGTCTGACCTTGGTCTAAACCCTATGTCAGCTGGCACTATCATCCGCGTTCCACTTCCACCGCTAACGGAAGAACGTCGTAAAGACCTAGTTAAGATCGTCCGTGGTGAAGCTGAAGGTGGTCGTGTTGCTGTTCGTAACATCCGTCGTGACGCAAACAACGATCTTAAAGCGCTTCTAAAAGATAAAGAAATCTCTGAAGATGAAGACCGTAAAGCACAAGACGAAATTCAAAAGCTAACTGACGTTGCAGTTAAGAAGATCGATGAAGTTCTTGCTGCAAAAGAAAAAGAGTTGATGGAAGTTTAATACTCCCACACACATCACTGTTGGAAAACGCTGTGCTCACAGCTCAGCGTTTTTTTATGTTAGTCTATCCAACTGATGGAACTCAATTAACTCCCTATGCAAAATTCTCAAGCCTTCTCTGATTCCCTTCCTAAGCATATTGCCATCATTATGGACGGTAATGGCCGTTGGGCTAAGTCCAAAGGAAAACCTCGCGTATTTGGTCATAAAAAAGGCGTTAGTGCCGTTCGTAAGACCGTGGCTGCTGCTTCAAAACTAGGCATTAGAGCCATGACGCTGTTTGCTTTTAGTAGTGAAAACTGGCGTCGTCCGGAGGAAGAAGTGGGTCTTTTGATGGAACTGTTTATCACGGTCCTGTCTAGTGAAGTAAAAAAACTACACAAAAATAACTTACGGTTGCGCGTGATCGGTGATACCAGTCGATTTAGTGAGCGTCTACAAAAGAAAATTGTAGAAGCAGAAAACCTAACGGCAGATAACACGGGTATGGTGATCAACATTGCAGCCAACTATGGCGGTAAATGGGACATCACAGAAGCTGCTAAAACGTTAGCGCTAAAAGCACGTAACGGTGAAATTCGTGTAGAGGATATCAATGAGCAGCTAATCACTGAGCATTTGACCATGGCAGACCTACCGGAAGTGGATCTTTTAATTCGCACCAGTGGAGAGTGCCGCATCAGCAACTTTATGTTGTGGCAAATGGCTTATGCAGAAATGTACTTTACACCAGAGTACTGGCCAGAATTCGATGAAGACAGTTTGGTAGAAGCTGTAACTTGGTTTATCAACCGAGAACGTCGTTTTGGCTGTACAGGTGAACAAATAAAGGCATTGATGGCAGCTCAATAAGGACTAGTTAGTTTGAAACAGAGAATAATAACAGCACTAATTTTAGCTCCCCTGGTTATTTTAGGCATTTTTAAATTACCGCTAATGGGCTTTATTGCCGCTTTAACTGCAATAACGCTATTAGGTTTTTGGGAGTGGACTCAGTTTACAGGAAGCAACTCTCGCATTGCTGCCCTTGTGCCGGCAATCATTATTACCGGACTTAGTTTTCTATACATCTCGCCTGATGCATATAGCCTCAATCACTTAACGACACCTCATTATGTCGTCTTGGGTATTGGTTTTGTTTGGTGGATTATTGCTAGCTTAATGGCGATTACTTACCCCAAAACGACGAAATCTTGGCAAAGTAATTTTGTTTTACGTCATGTATTTGGTTTTCTGACATTAATCCCATTCCTTTGGAGTGTGATTATTCTCAGAGCGTATGACATCACTGTAGATCCATACCACGGCGCAAAGCTTGTGTTGTACGTTTGTTTCTTGGTATGGGCTGCAGATAGCGGCGCCTACTTTGCAGGCAAAAGCTTAGGCAAACGTAAGATGGCTCCTCATGTAAGCCCCAATAAAACCATTGAAGGGCTAATTGGTGGCATTATCACGGCATTAATCGTAGCGTGGGCATTTGCTGATTGGTTCGATATCCAGTTCACTAGCCCTGTCCATATGGTGCTGATTACGCTGGTTACTGTCGTTATTTCAGTGCTTGGTGATCTGGTTGAAAGTATGTTCAAACGTGTCTCAGGCATTAAAGACAGCAGTAACATTATCCCAGGGCACGGTGGTGTGCTAGATCGTATCGACAGCCTAACCGCAGCATTCCCAGTTTTTGCTCTTCTTTACTACGTATTCTAATTTATCAGGAGCGGCGTCGTCGCTCCTGAGCTTTCTAACGGTCTTACAACATGCAAAAGTTAACGATTCTTGGTGCTACTGGATCAATTGGTGCAAGCACGCTTAAAGTGGTCGAACAAAACCCAGATCTGTTTTCTGTCGTTGCCTTAGCGGCAAGCACTAACGTTGAAAAGATGATCGGTCTATGTCGTCAGTGGCAACCTAAATATGCGGTCATGGCAGATAAAGCTGCGGCGTCTAAACTTCAAGCTGAGCTACACTCGGTTTCGCCAGGTACCGAAGTGCTAGGTGGTACTGATGCGCTATGTCATATAGCTTCGCTGGACGAGGTCGACAGTGTAATGGCTGCTATTGTAGGAGCCGCTGGCTTATTGCCTACCATGGCTGCCGTGAAAGCAGGTAAGCGAGTCTTGTTGGCAAATAAAGAAGCACTTGTAATGTCAGGCCAGCTATTTATTGATGCTGTAGAAGAATTTGGCGCAGAGCTACTTCCCGTCGACAGTGAACACAACGCCATTTTCCAATGTTTACCACAGCAAGTACAAACCAATCTAGGTCGTTGCAATTTACAAGAACATGGCATTTCTCATATTTTGTTGACTGGATCTGGTGGTCCTTTCCGTTACACTGACATCGCAGAACTGGAGCAGGTGACACCCGCTCAGGCGATCGCTCATCCAAACTGGTCGATGGGGCCAAAAATTTCTGTTGATTCTGCCACGATGATGAATAAAGGCCTTGAGTATATAGAAGCTAAGTGGCTATTTAATGCTGCTCGCGAACAACTGAAGGTGGTTATTCATCCTCAATCTGTGATTCATTCTATGGTTCAGTATCGTGATGGTTCGGTCTTGGCACAAATGGGAGAAGCGGATATGGCGACGCCAATTGCGCTCACCATGTCATACCCGTCAAGAGTAGAAGCTGGGGTTAAGCCGCTAGACTTCACGAAAGTTGGTGAGCTGACGTTTTTGCAGCCTGACTTTGCTCGTTACCCATGTTTAAAACTCGCAATTGATGCTTGTTATGAAGGTCAACACGCAACAACGGCATTGAATGCAGCTAATGAAGTCGCTGTTGATGCATTTTTAAATAACAGACTAGGTTTTACCGATATTGCTCGCATCAATGAGTCTGTGTTGAATAAAATCAACGCAAGCTGCAAAGCTGAGAATGCGAATAGCTTGGAAAGCTTGCTCGAGCTAGATAGAATGGCACGAACTATTGCCCTAGAAACCATACGCGAGCGTAGCTGATGACTGGTATATTGTGGAATCTCATTTCTTTTATCGTCGCACTGGGCATTCTTGTTGCCGTGCACGAATTTGGGCATTTTTGGGTTGCTCGCCGTTGCGGCGTTAAAGTTGAAAAGTTTTCAATCGGTTTCGGCAAGTCTATTTGGAGTAAAGTAGGCAAAGACGGAACGGAGTACAGCATCTCAATGATCCCTCTCGGCGGCTATGTGAAAATGGTTGATAGCCGTGTCGATGAGGTGCCAGAACATGAGAAGCACCTAGCGTTTGATAAGAAGCCGTTATGGAAGCGTACCTCTATTGTTGCGGCTGGCCCCATCTTTAATTTTCTTTTCGCAATTTTTGCCTATTGGCTGGTATTTCTAATTGGTATCCCAGCTGTTAAGCCTGTAATTGGTGAAGTTACGCCCAATTCGATTGTTGCGGAAGCTGGAATTGAATCTGGAATGGAACTTAAATCGATATCTGGTATCAAAACTCCGGATTGGGAATCAGTAAATATGGGATTGATTTCTCATATTGGCGATGATTTGATGACGGTAACACTAACGTCAGCGAATGAAGTTGGTTCAGAAGTAACGAAAACGCTCGATTTACGTGAGTGGAAGTTCGACCCAGAAACTCAGTCAGCGATGCAGTCGTTAGGTTTTGCTCCGTATACACCGGAGGTGTATCGAGTTATCGAGCAGGTCTCGCAAGGTGGAGCGGCGGAAAAAGCCGGTGTGCTTCCAGGTGATGAGGTTGTCGCAATTGGTCAACAACGCGTGACCGAATGGAAGCAAGTAGTTGAAGCGGTTCGTTCTAATCCTGATACACCGCTTGAATTGACGGTGTTACGTCAGGGTTATGAGCAAACATTGACGCTGACGCCCGGTAGCCGTGAGCTAGCTAACAAAGAAGTCGTTGGTTTTGCAGGTATTGCACCTAAAGTCGCAGAATGGCCAGAAAGTTATCGCTTCGATCTTCAGTTTGGTGTATTCGAGTCAATAGGTAAAGCAGTAGACAAAACTGGCCAAGTCATTGGTTTGACAATCAGCATGCTTAAGAAGCTTATTGTTGGAGACGTTGGTCTGAATAATCTGAGTGGACCAATATCAATAGCCAAAGGCGCAGGCGCGACAGCAGATTATGGTTTGGTCTACTTTTTAGGTTTTCTCGCTCTAATTAGTGTTAACCTAGGTATTATTAATCTCGTTCCTTTACCAATGTTGGATGGCGGTCATTTGTTGTTTTTTGCAATTGAAGCAGTCATTCGACGTCCTGTTCCTGAGAAAGTGCAGGAAATGGGCTTTAGAATTGGTGGTGCGATCATCTTCTCGCTCATGGCGTTAGCGCTATTTAATGATTTTACTCGTCTGTGATAGTTCAGAGACAAAAGCAGTAGCAAGGAATAATTAGAACAAGTATGGCGATTAAGCGAATTCTATTTGCAAGTTTACTGGCGACCAGTGTATCTGCAAATGGAGCAGAGAACTTCGTAGTTCAAGATATTGAAATCGATGGATTGCAGCGTGTAGCACTGGGTGCTGCATTGTTGAAAATGCCTGTACGTGTCGGTGATACCATTGGCCAAGGCGATGTTGCAGAAATTATCCGCGCCCTGTATGCATCTGGTAACTTTGAAGATGTGAAAGTGTTGCGTGACGGTGGTGTTCTGATGGTTCAAGTCAAAGAACGTCCTACCATTGCAAGCATCTCTTTTTCAGGTAACAAAGCAATCAAGGACGAGCAGCTACAAGAAAACCTGAACGCGTCTGGCGTTCGTGAAGGTGAAGCGCTTGACCGCACCACGCTAAGCAACATTGAAAAAGGCTTAGAAGACTTTTACTACAGCGTAGGTAAATACAACGCAACAGTAAAAGCGGTGGTGACTCCACTACCACGTAATCGTTCTGATCTTAAGTTTGTCTTTACTGAAGGTGTGTCGGCAAAAATTCAGCAAATCAACTTTATCGGTAATGAAGTGTTCAGTGATGAAGAACTGCTTTCGCGCTTTAACTTAAATGTTGATGTGCCGTGGTGGAATTTCCTTTCTGATGAAAAGTATCAAAAGCAAGTTCTTGCAGGTGATATTGAAGCACTCAAATCATTCTACCTGGATCGTGGTTACTTAAAATTTAACGTTGATTCGACACAAGTTGCAATCTCTCCTGACAAGAAAGGGGTATACATTACTCTTGGTCTAGAAGAGGGCGAGGTTTACACCGTTAAGGACGTGAAGTTCCGTGGTGATTTGATTGGCGAGGAAGCGACGTTCGAAAGACTTGTGCCATTTGAAGACAATGAGACATACAACGGCTCGTTGGTTACTTCAATGGAAGAAGGGATTAAGCGTGTGCTTGGTGAGTCCGGTTATGCTTATCCTCAAGTGAATACCATTCCTGAGTTTGACGACGAGAATCAAGAAGTTTCTTTGGTCGTTAACGTAGATCCGGGTAACCGAATTTATGTTCGTGACATTCGCTTCACGGGTAATAACTCAACCAAAGATGAAGTCCTTCGTCGTGAAATGCGTCAGATGGAAGGCAGTTGGTTGAACTCGAAATCGATTGAAACGGGTAAAACTCGTCTAAATCGTTTGGGCTACTTTGAAAATGTTGAAGTACAGACGGTTCGAGTTCCTGGTAGTGATGATCAAGTTGACCTAGTTTACTCTGTCAAAGAAGCGAACTCTGGTAGCGTTAACTTCGGTGTTGGCTACGGCACAGAATCGGGTGTGAGCTTCCAGGTTGGCCTGCAACAAGATAACTTCATTGGTAGTGGTAACCGTGTTGGTATCAACGCGATGATGAATGACTACCAGAAAAACATCAGTCTAGATTACCGTGATCCGTACTGGAACTTAGACGGTGTAAGCTTAGGTGGTAAGGTTTTCTATAACGAATTTGAAGCGAAAGAAGCCAATATCGTTGACTATACCAACGAAAGCTATGGCGCGAGCTTAACGTGGGGTTTCCCATTCGATGAGTTGAACCGTTTTGAATTCGGTGTCGGTTATACGCACAACAAGATCGGTAACTTATCGCCTTACTTACAGGTAGAGCAGTTCTTACGAGCACAAGCAGACAACATTGATTCTAGTGGAGCGTTGAACACAAACGATTTCGACTTCAATATCTCTTGGACACGTAATAACTTAAACCGTGGCTACTTCCCTACGGCAGGTAACCATCAGCGTGCATTCTATAAAATGACCGTACCTGGCTCTGACGTTCAATACTTCAAAATGCAGTACGATGTTCGTCAGTATGTGCCATTGACTAAAAAGCACGAGTTTACCCTCTTGTTCCGTGGCCGCTTAGGTTACGGTAATGGTTACGGTCAAACGGATGGCAACGATAACTTGTTCCCATTCTACGAAAACTACTACGCAGGTGGCTTTACATCGCTTCGTGGCTTTGGCTCAAACTCTGTTGGTCCTAAAGCGGTTTACCGTGATACATCTGGTTCAAACAATGGCGCAGATACAGCAACAGATGACTCTGTTGGTGGTAACGCCGTAGCGCTAGCAAGTGTTGAGTTGATTGTCCCAACACCATTTGCATCAGAAGAAGTACAAAACCAAATTCGTACCAGTATCTTCTTTGATATGGCAAGTGTTTGGGATACGGAGTTTGACTACCGCGATTCAGGTGCGGAATATGGTGACCGTTACTACTACGATTACTCAGATCCAACCAACTACCGCTCTTCTTACGGTGCGGCGTTGCAGTGGATGTCTCCAATGGGGCCACTAGTCTTCTCACTAGCGAAACCAATTAAGAAATTTGATGGCGATGATGAAGAGTTCTTCACATTCACTATCGGTAGAACTTTCTAAAGAGGAAAATATTTTGAATAAAATGATCAAAGCGGCTGGGATTGGCCTTCTTGTACTGAGCTCTTCAATGTTTGCAAATGCGGCAGAAGCTGCACAGAAAATTGCTTACGTAAATACAGCTCAAGTTTTTCAAGCTCTTCCTCAACGTGAAGTTGTACTACAAAAAATGCAGAAAGACTTCAAAAGCAAAGCTGATGAACTGAAGTCAATCCAAGCACAAGCTAAAACAAAGATTGAGAAGCTACAACGTGACGGCGAGCTTTTGGGTCAAGACGAAGTTGAAAAGCTACGTATCGATATCGCGAAGCTAGACAGCGAGTACAAAGTGAAAGCACAAGCACTTGAAAAAGCAAGTGCGCGTCGTGAAGCTGAAGAAAAAGCGAAGCTTTTCAAAACGATTCAAGATGCAGTTAAGAAAGTCGCAGACAAAAATGGTTACGATCTTGTGATTGATATCTCTGCTTTGCAGTACGGCAAGCCAGAATACAATATCTCTGAAGACGTAATTAAAGCTCTAAAATAAGAAGTTATGAAGACATTGACATTAGCCGAATTGGCGACAATTACCGGGGGTGAGCTGTTTGGTGACGAGTCTCTCGTTGTAAGCCGTGTTGCCCCAATGGATAAAGCACAAGAAGGTGACGTAACCTTCTTGTCTAACCCAAAATACGCAAAACACCTTTCTGAGTGCCAAGCTACCGTTGTTATGGTAAAGGCTGAGCATAAAGATCAATGCGTTGGAAATGCGCTAGTGGTTTCAGACCCTTATGTCGCATTTGCTCGTGTGGTTCAAGCGATGGATACCACACCAAAACCGGCAGACGATATTGCACCAAGTGCTGTGATTGCCGCTGACGTTAAGATGGGTGAGAACGTTACAATCGGCGCTAACGCTGTGATTGAAACGGGCGTAGAACTCGGCGATAACGTAAGCGTTGGCGCTGGTTGTTTTATCGGTAAGAACGCCAAGCTAGGGAATAACACCAAGCTTTGGGCTAATGTCACTATCTACCATGAAGTGTCATTAGGTGATGACTGTCTTGTTCAATCGGGTACCGTCATTGGCTCTGATGGCTTCGGTTATGCGAATGACAAAGGCGAGTGGATCAAAATCCCTCAGCTTGGTTCAGTGCGTATCGGTAACCGCGTTGAGATTGGTGCTTGTACTACGATTGACCGCGGTGCACTCGAAGATACTATCATTGAAGACAATGTCATTCTGGATAACCAACTTCAAATCGCGCACAACGTGCAGATCGGATATGGTACCGTGATGCCTGGTGGTACTATTGTCGCGGGCAGTACAAAAATTGGTAAGTACTGCCAGATTGGCGGCGCGTCTGTTCTGAATGGCCATATCACTATCGCAGATGGTGTGGCGATTACAGGTATGGGCATGGTAATGCGCAGTATCGAAGAAAAAGGCCTTTACTCATCAGGTATTCCACTACAAACGAACAGAGAGTGGCGTAAAACTGCAACTCGAGTTCACCGTATTGATGAGATGAATAAGCGCCTGAAAGCGGTTGAAAAACAGCTGGAACAGAAAGAAGAAATTTAGAACAAGTTATCTTTCGCTCTGTATTTAACGTGAAAGCTAACAGGCTCTAGTTCCATATTCTGTACGAAGACTCGCGAAATGCGGGTCTTTTTCTTCTATAATGACGCGCTCTAAGTAGATTTAACTCCAAGATGGTGCGTATTTTGCTAGTATATTGCAAAGCGATTCGGCTTTACGACCTGTTGCCACGTTTGCCATCTTGGCGGCAAAAAATTGATATAGGAAGACGACTTTGACTACTGAAAAGAAAACGATGAACATCTCTGAAATTCAAGAGCTACTACCTCATCGCTACCCATTCTTATTGATCGACCGAGTGATAGACTTCCAAGAAGAGAAGTACCTTCACGCGATTAAAAACGTGTCGGTTAACGAACCTCAGTTCACAGGTCACTTTCCTCAACTACCAGTATTCCCAGGTGTTTTGATTTTAGAAGCAATGGCTCAGGCAACAGGCTTACTTGCATTTAAATCATTTGGTGCACCAACAGAAAATGAACTGTACTACTTTGCAAGCGTAGACGGCGCGAAATTCCGTAAACCAGTGGTTCCGGGCGACCAATTGGTTATTGAGGTAGAATTTCTGAAAGAACGTCGCGGCATTGCTGCATTTAGCGGTGTAGCAAAAGTTGACGGTGAAGTGGTATGTTCTGCAGAGCTGAAGTGTGCTCGTCGAGAGTTTTAATATGATTCATGAAACCGCTAAAATCCACCCGGCAGCGGTGGTAGAAGAGGGCGCCAAAATTGGTGCTAACGTAACAGTAGGTCCTTTTACGTACATCACCTCTACGGTTGAAATTGGTGAAGGCACAGAAGTGATGTCTCACGTTGTGATCAAAGGTCACACAACTATTGGCAAAGATAACCGTATTTTCCCACATGCTGTCATTGGTGAAGAAAACCAAGACAAAAAATACGGTGGTGAAGACACAACTGTGGTTATCGGTGACCGTAACGTCATTCGTGAAGCGGTCCAAGTTCACCGCGGCACAGTGCAAGACAAAGCAACCACGATCATTGGTGATGACAACTTATTGTGTGTGAATGCACACGTTGCGCATGATGTTGTTATTGGTAACCACACTCATATCGGTAATAACTCGATTCTTGGTGGTCACGTTACTGTTGATGACTATGCCGGTGTGATGGCACTGTCTGCGATTCATCCGTTTTGTACAGTGGGCGCTTACGCATACATTGGCGGCTGTTCAGCTGTGGTGCAAGATGTCCCAGCTTATGTACTCGCGCAAGGTAACCACGCTACTCCATTCGGCTTGAACCTTGTTGGCTTGAAGCGTAATGGCTTTGAGAAACCAGAGATTCGTGCGCTACAAAAAGCGTATAAAGAAATCTACCGTTCAGGTAAGACGCTAGAAGAAGTGAAGCCTATTCTGGCTGAAATGGCTCAAGAGTGGCCGGCTGTGAAGCGTTTCTCAGATATTCTGGAAACGACGGAACGTGGCATTATTCGTTAATTGGCGAATGAACCAATAAATAAAAAGATCGTGACCAAATTTGAGGTTACGATCTTTTTGTGTTTTATGGATAAGGCAAACCGTTATCCATAGCGCACAGGAAAAATAGCGAAGTAGATATGGAAAGACCATTACGTATTGGCATCATTGCCGGAGAATTGTCTGGCGATACGCTAGGTGAAGGCTTTATCAAAGCAGTAAAGCAACAATATCCAGACGCAGAGTTCGTAGGCATTGGTGGTCCGAAAATGATAGCCCAAGGTTGCGAGTCTCTGTTTGATATGGAAGAGCTTGCGGTGATGGGATTAGTCGAGGTTTTAGGCCGCTTACCGAGACTTCTTAAAGTGAAAGCTGAGCTCGTTCAGTATTTTACTCAGAATCCGCCTGATGTTTTCATCGGGATCGATGCTCCTGACTTCAACTTACGCCTGGAGCTTGACCTCAAGCAAGCGGGCATTAAAACCGTTCATTACGTGAGTCCGTCTGTTTGGGCTTGGCGTCAGAAGCGCATCTTTAAAATAGAAGCGGCAACGAACTTGGTGCTAGCATTTCTTCCGTTTGAGAAAGCGTTCTACGACAAATTTAATGTACCTTGCGAGTTCATTGGTCATACCTTGGCTGATGCCATCCCACTAGAATCAGAACAAGCGCCTGCACGTGAGTTGCTTGGTTTAGAACAAGATAAAAAGTGGCTTGCTGTCCTGCCAGGCAGTCGTGGTAGCGAGTTAAAAATGCTCTCAGAGCCATTTATTGAAACCTGCAAGTTACTCCATAAAAAATTTCCAGAACTAGGGTTTGTTGTCGCGCTTGTTAATCAAAAACGCCGTGAGCAGTTTGAACAAGCATGGAAAGAGCTAGCGCCAGAGTTGGACTTCAAGTTAGTTGATGACACCGCACGCAACGTCATCACCGCATCCGATGCCGTGATGTTGGCCTCCGGTACCGTAGCGTTGGAGTGTATGCTTCTCAAGCGTCCAATGGTGGTGGGTTATCGTGTGAATGCATTTACTGCTTTCTTAGCTAAACGTCTATTGAAAACGAAGTATGTGTCATTGCCGAATATCTTGGCGGATGATGAGCTCGTCAAAGAATATCTACAAGATGAGTGCACACCAGACAATTTGTTTACTGAGGTTTCTCGCTTATTGGAAAGCGACAATAAACCGATGTTAGATAAATTTACGGAAATGCATCATTGGATTCGTAAAGATGCGGACCAACAAGCCGCAAACGCAGTTCTAAAACTGATTGAGAAATAGAGATTTATCATGGCTGTTAAACCAAAAGCGACCAAAACCAAAGTTGAACTCCCTCCGTTTGAATATCCGCAAGGTTATCAGCTTGTGGCCGGAGTCGACGAGGTCGGACGTGGCCCTTTGGTGGGAGACGTCGTCACCGCTGCGGTTATCCTTGATCCTCACAATCCTATTGAAGGGTTGAACGATTCGAAAAAATTGACCGAAAAGAAACGCATGGCGTTGCTTCCTGAAATCAAAGAAAAAGCATTGGCGTGGGCGGTCGGGCGTTGTTCTCCTGAAGAAATTGATCAACTGAATATTTTACAGGCGACTATGGTTGCGATGCAGCGTGCAGTGGCGGGGTTACAGGTTCAACCTGATTTGGTGTTGATTGATGGTAACCGTTGTCCGGAGCTGCCAATGGATGCTCAAGCTGTAGTAAAAGGCGATCTACGTGTTGCCGAAATCAGTGCGGCTTCCATTATTGCCAAAGTCGTGCGTGACCAAGAGATGGAAGAGTTGGATAAACTTCATCCACAATTTGGCTTCGCGAAGCACAAAGGTTACCCAACTAAAGCGCACTTTGAAGCGATTGAGCAACACGGAGTGATCAGTGAACACCGCAAGAGTTTCAAGCCAGTAAAAAAAGCGTTAAGCATAGAATAATCAAACGATCTAATTGGTGTTATAAACCCAACCTCTTTAGGTTAGAATCCCCAACAAAATAGAGTTACACGGTACCTGTTAATGTCAGATCCCAAATTCATCCACCTGCGTGTTCATAGTGACTTCTCGATGGTGGATGGCCTCAACAAAGTTCCGCCAATCGTAAAGAAAGTTGCTGAGCTCGGTATGCCCGCAATGGCGTTGACCGACTTTACCAACCTATGTGGTTTGGTGAAGTTTTACGGTACGGCGCATGGCAGTGGTGTTAAACCGATCATTGGTGCTGACTTTAAAATGCAGTCGGACGAGTTTGGTGAAGAGCTGACACAAGTGACTTTGCTTGCGGCGGATAATGTAGGTTATAAGAACCTGACGTTATTGATATCAAAAGCGTACTTACGTGGACATGTTCAACACCACCCAGTGATTGACAAAGCCTGGTTGGCTGAAATGTCTGAAGGCCTGATTGTATTATCCGGCGGTAAAAGCGGAGAAATTGGTCGCGGCCTTTTGAAAGGCAACCGTCAAATAGTGCAAGGGTGTGTTGATTTCTATAAACAGCATTTTCCAGATCGCTTTTATCTTGAGCTACTTCGTACCGGTCGTCCAGATGAAGAAACTTATCTTCACTTTGCGGTTGAATTGGCAGAGCAGCAAGACTTGCCAGTAGTGGCGACCAATGAAGTTGTATTCCTGAGTCCAGACCTATTTGATGCTCATGAAATACGCGTAGCGATTCACGATGGTTACACATTAGAAGATCCGCGTAGGCCAAAAAACTACAGTCCGCAGCAATATCTTCGTACAGAAGAAGAAATGTGCGAGCTGTTTGCTGATATTCCTGAAGCGTTAGAAAACAGTGTCGAGATAGCGAAGCGTTGTAACGTGACTGTGCGCTTAGGGGAGTACTTCCTACCAGCTTTCCCAACCGAAGGGATGAAAGAGACTGAGTTCCTAGTCATGAAATCCCGAGAGGGGTTGGAAGAGCGTTTAGAGTTCCTATTTCCAGATGAGGAAGAGAGAAAACGTCGCCGCCCTGAATATGATGAACGTCTTCAGATAGAGCTAGATGTTATCAACCAAATGGGATTTCCTGGTTACTTCTTGATCGTAATGGAGTTCATCCAGTGGTCAAAAGATAATGGAATTCCTGTCGGTCCTGGACGTGGTTCCGGTGCTGGTTCTTTGGTGGCTTACGCACTAAAAATCACCGATCTGGATCCACTAGAATACGACTTGCTGTTCGAACGTTTCTTGAACCCAGAACGTGTTTCGATGCCCGATTTCGACGTCGATTTCTGTATGGATAAACGTGACCAGGTTATTGACCACGTTGCGGAAATGTACGGTCGTGACGCGGTGTCTCAGATCATCACGTTTGGTACCATGGCGGCAAAAGCGGTAATCCGTGACGTTGGCCGCGTATTGGGCCACCCATTTGGTTTTGTTGATCGTATTTCAAAGCTGATCCCGCCCGATCCAGGTATGACGCTAGATAAAGCGTTTAAAGCTGAACCTGCACTACCTGAATTGTATGAGGCCGATGAGGAAGTTAAAGAACTCATCGACATGTGTCATATTTTGGAAGGCTGTACGCGAAACGCCGGTAAACACGCTGGTGGTGTTGTAATTTCACCTACAACAATTACCGATTTTGCGCCAATTTATGCAGACGCTGAAGGTCACTTTCCGGTTACTCAATTTGATAAAAACGATGTTGAGACCGCTGGCCTAGTTAAGTTTGACTTCTTGGGTTTACGTACCTTAACCATTATTGACTGGGCGTTAGGACTGATTAACCCACGACTAGAGCGAGAAGGGAAAGAACCGGTTCAAATTGAATCCATACCGTTAGAAGACCCTGCCTCTTTCCGTTTGTTGCAAAACTCTGAAACGACAGCAGTATTCCAGCTTGAATCTCGAGGCATGAAAGAGCTGATCAAACGACTTCAGCCAGACTGTTTCGAAGACATTATCGCATTGGTAGCACTCTTCCGTCCGGGTCCTTTGCAATCGGGCATGGTAGATAACTTTATCGACCGTAAACATGGCCGAGAGGCGATCTCTTATCCAGATGAAAAGTGGCAACACGAGTCTCTAAAAGAGACGCTTGATCCAACCTACGGCATCATCCTGTACCAAGAGCAGGTAATGCAGATTGCGCAGATCTTAGCGGGTTACACGCTAGGTGGTGCGGACATGCTCCGTCGTGCAATGGGTAAGAAAAAGCCAGAAGAGATGGCAAAACAACGTGCTATCTTTGAAGAAGGTGCGATAAAGAACGGTATCGATGGCGAGTTGGCGATGAAAATCTTCGACTTGGTAGAGAAGTTCGCCGGTTATGGTTTTAACAAATCGCACTCTGCTGCTTATGCATTGGTTTCTTATCAAACTCTTTGGCTGAAAACACATTATCCTGCCGAATTTATGGCTGCGGTAATGACAGCCGATATGGATAACACGGAAAAAGTCGTTGGCTTGGTCGATGAGTGTTTCCGTATGAAGCTTACCGTGCTGCCACCAGACATCAACTCTGGCCTATATCGCTTTAATGTTGATGAAAATGGCGCAATTGTTTACGGTATTGGTGCGATAAAAGGGGTAGGTGAAGGCCCTATCGATGCGATTCTTGAGGCGAGAAATAAAGGTGGTCACTTTAAAGACCTATTTGATTTCTGTGCTCGAGTTGATCTAAAACGTGTCAATAAACGAGTGATAGAGAAGCTGATTTACGCGGGCGCGTTGGATCGACTAGGCCCACACCGCGCGGCGATGATGGCGTCACTCAATGATGCGGTAAAAGCCGCAAGTCAACATCACCAAGCTGAGGCGTTTGGTCAAACGGATATGTTTGGTGTGCTAACGGATGCGCCTGAAGAAGTAGAGCACAAGTATACGCAAGTTCCGCCTTGGCCAGAAAAAGTGTGGTTAGAGGGCGAGCGTGATACCCTAGGTCTATATTTGACAGGGCACCCAATTAACGCCTACGTAAAGGAACTAAACAAATACACCAGTTGTCGACTAAAAGACGCAACGCCCACTCGCCGCGATCAATCTGTCACGGTAGCCGGCCTGGTTATTGCCGCTCGTGTAATGACGACCAAGCGTGGTACACGAATTGGTATTATGACACTGGATGACCGAAGTGGCCGCATGGAAGTGATGTTGTTCTCTGATGCGCTGGATCGATACGCTGAACTTCTCGAAAAAGACAGAATTTTGGTCGTTTCTGGACAGGTCAGCTTTGATGACTTCAACGGTGGCCTTAAAATGTCGGCGCGTGAAGTTATGGATCTCGGCAGTGCGCGCGAGAAATACGCTCGTGGTTTGTCGGTATCGATAGATGCAAATCAGATCAATGATCAGTTTTTTGAGCAGTTCAGCCGTATTTTAGAACCGCACAAAGCCGGAACCGTACCCGTCAATGTATACTACCAGCGTGCCGACGCCAGAGCGCGGTTAACATTGGGCACCGAGTGGCGAGTTACGCCAAGTGATACATTACTCGACGATTTAAAACAGTTGCTTGGCAAAAGCCAGGTAGAACTCGAATTTAACTAAAAATTCAGCGCAATATGTTAGACGCTGAGTAAACAAGGATTCATAGATGAGCCTAAACTTTCTTGAATTTGAAAAGCCAATTGCAGAACTAGAAGCGAAAATTGAAGCATTACGTGATGTCTCTCGTCACGGTGCTGATTCTGCGATTGACCTGGATAAAGAAATCGAACAGCTTGAGAAGAAAAGCTTAGAGCTGAAGAAAAAAACCTTCAGCGACCTAGGCGCATGGGAAACAGCTCAACTGGCTCGTCACCCACTACGTCCTTACACGCTAGATTACATCCAACACGCTTTTGAGGAGTTTGATGAATTAGCGGGTGACCGCGCGTTTGCAGACGACAAAGCGATTGTGGGTGGCATGGCTCGCCTTGAAGGCCGCCCTGTGATGATCATTGGTCACCAAAAAGGTCGTGAAACCAAAGAGAAAGTGAAACGTAACTTTGGTATGCCAAAACCAGAAGGTTACCGTAAAGCGCTACGTTTGATGGAAATGGCAGAGCGTTTCAACATGCCGATCATCACATTTATCGACACGGCTGGCGCGTATCCAGGTGTGGGCGCAGAAGAGCGTGGTCAATCTGAAGCAATCGCGAAAAACCTAAAAGTGATGTCTGGTCTTAAAGTGCCAGTAATCTGTAACGTTGTTGGTGAAGGCGGTTCAGGCGGCGCACTAGCAATTGGTGTAGGCGACTACGTGAACATGCTTCAGTACTCTACATACTCAGTAATCTCTCCTGAAGGTTGTGCTTCAATCTTATGGCGTGATTCAGACAAAGCGCCGCAAGCTGCAGAAGCGATGGGTCTAACTGCTCCTCGTCTTAAAGAGCTTGAACTGATCGACGAAATCATTGAAGAGCCACTAGGTGGCGCTCATCGCGATCATGTTCAAATGGCAGCGAATATGAAAGCAACACTACTTCGTCAGCTAGAAGATCTAGAACAATTGGATGAAGAGACGCTACGTGAACGTCGTTACCAGCGCCTAATGAGCTACGGTTACTGTTAATTTCGGTGATTGCTATTAAGCGTTAGCTGATATCTCAAGTGATAACAGTTAAAATAGAAAGGGTTGGATGAGAGTCCAGCCCTTTTTTGTACCTATCGGATCGCTTATGGAATCGCTTTACCTGCATTTTGCTCAAGTTCTCGGCCGCTACTATCAATCAGGCACTAAGGTTGTCTTGGCGTTTAGCGGAGGAGTGGATTCACGTCTTTTACTCGAATTACTCAGTCGCTATCAACAAGCGCATTCGATAGAGTGCCACGCCGTATATGTGCACCATGGTTTGAGCTCGAATGCCGATGATTGGGCTGATAAATGCCTACTGTGGGCAAAACAAGTGGGGATATCATGCTCGATTGAGCGAGTGAGCTTAGACATCAGCAATGGTGAAAGTATTGAACTTCTTGCTCGTGAAGCTCGCTATCAAGCCTTAACTAAGTACGTTCAAGAAGGCGATATACTGTTGACCGGCCAACATGCTGATGATCAACTAGAGACTTTTCTCCTTGCTCTTAAGCGAGGCAGCGGGCCAAAAGGGTTATCTTCGATGGCGGAGAGTATGCCGTTTTCTAGTGGGTCCCTAGTTCGACCATTGCTTACTATCAAGCGGAAAACCATCGAAGACGCGGCTACTAAATTAGGTTTGGAGTGGGTGGAAGACGAAAGCAATCAAGATACCCGTTATGATCGTAACTTTCTTCGTCATTGTGTTATTCCTGAGTTGTCTGGTCGTTGGCCGAGTATCCATCAAGCGGTTCAGCGCAGTGCAAGTTTATGTGCTCAACAAGAAGCGCTATTGGATGAACTATTGAGCGCGGTGTTTGAACGCGCTTTACAAACGGATCTAAGTTTGAGTATTGAAGAGCTGGCTAAGCACAGTGAGTTAGCTCGTGCGCGCTTGATTCGTATGTGGCTAGCTAATCTTAATACTAGTATGCCGACTCAGGTACAACTCAATCTCATCTGGAATGAAGTGGCATTAGCTCAGCAAGATGCCAACCCCAAACTACAACTTAAACAAGGTGAAGTGCGCCGTTTTCGAAATCGTCTCTATTGGGTAACGGAAATCGCTGACGTCACTGAGTGGCAAAGTACGATTCAAGTCGATACCGTTTTATCGCTTCCAGAGCGGCTAGGGGAGCTGACCTTAACGACGAGTTCTAGCAACGCAACGATTGCGCTTCCGAGTCAGCCAGAATTGCTTCGCGTGACCTTTAATCCGGAAGGCTTATCAGCGCATCCAACCACGCGTAATCACAGTCGAAAACTGAAGAAGTTGTTCCAAGAATACAATGTGCCAAGCTGGCTGCGTCGTCAAATTCCGATTTTGATGTATCAAGATCGAGTCGTTGCTGTGGCAGATCTGTTCGTTGATCAGGCGTTTAATGGTCAAGATTGTGAACTTATTTGGCGCAGGTAATGAAAATTCATGCCACAATGTCGATTATAAAATATAAAAATCCTTAAATAATAATTGATTAGGTGAAGCAATGAAGAAAACAATCATGGGTGCAATGGTGGCGTTAACCATGTTTAGTGGGCAAGCTCTAGCTGCGGGAGATGCTACAGCAGGTCAAGCAAAGTCGGGAGTATGCGCGGCGTGTCATGGCGCTGATGGTATTGCTGTCATTCCGGGTTACCCAAATCTGAAAGGGCAAAATGAGCAATATATTATCAGTTCAATTAAAGCTTATAAAAATAAAGAGCGAACAGGTGGGCTTGCTGCTGTGATGCAAGCTCAAGCTTCATTGTTGTCTGATGAAGATATCGCTAACCTAGCGGCTTACTACGCAAGTTTGAAGTAAACGCGAGTCTGAAAAAGCTTGGACGATTGGGCATTGAGCAGTCCTCACTGGGGTTTTATCAACTCACGATATTCGCTATGTTAATTTGCTCAATCTGGATTTTCGCTGGTGGATCAGAGACAAACATTGAATGTTGCGAAACGCTAAACGATAATAAGCGCAATCGATTGAAGCTTAAGGGATGAACATGAAAAAAATTGAAGCGATTATCAAGCCATTTAAACTGGATGATGTTCGAGAAGCGCTAGCTGAAGTTGGCATTACAGGGATGACCGTCTCTGAAGTGAAAGGTTTTGGTCGCCAAAAAGGTCACACAGAGCTTTACCGTGGTGCAGAGTATATGGTGGACTTTCTACCTAAAGTGAAGCTCGAAATCGTTGTAACGGAAGATGTGGCTGATAAATGCGTAGAGACAATCATTGAAACCGCGCAAACTGGTAAGATTGGTGATGGTAAAATATTCGTCACTGATATTGAGCGTGTGGTTCGTATTCGTACTGGTGAAGAAGACGAAGACGCGATCTAAGGTTTCTTGTCACCTGTTTCGTATTTATTATGCTAAAAGGGAGCCAAGTGGCTCCTTTTTTGTTGTTTGCTTATTAGTGAAATCATTTAACCCGAGATTGGTTGTTCTAGA
This sequence comes from Vibrio sp. Vb1574, assembly GCF_033338675.1. Classification (NCBI taxonomy): domain Bacteria; kingdom Pseudomonadati; phylum Pseudomonadota; class Gammaproteobacteria; order Vibrionales; family Vibrionaceae; genus Vibrio; species Vibrio sp. Vb1574. The sequence continues at coordinate 42,973 of NZ_JAWOTC010000001.1, read as the reverse complement.
TTTCGGGTGCCTACATTCAGGTTTGTCGTATGTTTAAGCGTTTTTTTCTGGCGTTAGCTTTTCTTATTATGGCGGTATTGGTCGGCTTCCAGGTTATTTTCACCGTACCAGATCAGCCGCAAATCATTACTCAAAGAGGCTCAGAGTTGACGCAGGATATTAGGTGTATCGAATTTAGCGGCTCAAAAGCTCTGGATCAGGGCGGTGAAATCAATGTACTTGTCTGGAATATCTACAAACAGAACCGAACGAATTGGCAAAGTGCACTCAATGAATTCTCTGCTGATAAGCAGCTGCTGTTATTGCAAGAAGCCAGCATGACACCATCATTTAAACAGTGGTTGGTGGATGGTCGCTGGGTTAGTAATCAAGTGAGTGCTTTTAAGGCGCTGGGTAGCGGTGCCGGTGTAATTAGTATTGCTCAAGGGCAACCAGAAAAAGCCTGCGCTTACACCTCTAAAGAGCCGTGGCTTCGCTTACCTAAGTCTGCATTATATAGCCAGTATCACTTGAGTAATGGCGAGAAACTCGCAGTGGTGAATGTACATGCGATTAACTTCACCGTAGGTACAAAAGAGTATATATCTCAGTTAACGGCGCTTGAAATGCTTTTAAAGCATCATGTGGGGCCAATTCTATTTGCTGGAGACTTCAATAGCTGGAGTAAATCTCGCGTTAATGCGATGAGGCAGGCCTTAAAGGCTGCGGACTTACAAGAGGTGGCGTTCTTGCCGGATCATCGAGTCCAATTTATAACAGGGTTACCACTGGACCATGTGTTTTACCGAGGTCTGACGCTTAAGTACGCAAAAGCGCCGCAGAGCGACGCTTCCGATCATAACCCATTGTTATTGTCATTTACGTTAAATGACTAGCTTAGGTTACCACAATATAAAGTGCCCAAATAACGTAGAAGAATACCCATGGCAGGCTTGCAATCACCAAAGCTTGGCCACGTTCAAACTCCGTCCACGTCAGTACAACGCCGTAGCCGAGCACAATGTACCAAGGCAGAAGCAAAGGTAACGAGCTAGCGAAATGAGACCATTCGTTAGTAAGAGGCAGCTTTAATAGACCATTGAGGCTATTTAAATCGGCAGCGTAAGTCATTACCTGACCATGCTTGAGTAGCAAGCTCGCGTAACTTGCTACATCGCCCAATACTGCTGGGAATAAGATAGCACACGATGCGGCAAACCATTTCCAGTAACCGTATTGTTGTTTGCTTGCCTTTGTTGCAAGAAAGAACCAAAGCGCGAGCAATAGTAAGGTGGCAAAGCGGTTGAATACATCATTGATGATCGCGCTTGCCATTAGCGTGTTTGGTTCTAATAGCTCAATCTGCTTCGGGTCGATTTGCTGAAATTGCGCAGCAAGTTGGTCACTGAGCCACGTGAAATCGACATTCGAAAAGTAAGCACCCCAGAATAAAAACGGACTAAGCATCAGGAAGATGAACGGTTGCCATCCCCATCCACCGCGTTGATAAAGCGCGAGAAAACAAGATGTTGGAGAACGAAAAATGTCCAACAGCATCACAAGTGGATTGCTTGATGGGTTCATACACTTACCTTCGTTACGTCAACGTACAACTTAAGCTTTTGACCTGGTTGTAAGTATTTTTTCTTGTGTAGCGAGTTCCATTTCACGATGTCGTTCGTTTTTACTTTGAACTTGCTTGCAATGCCGCTAATGGTGTCGCCAGAGCGAACGTTGTAGAAAACGGTACGGATCACAGAACCTTTGTCTGAGTCCTTCCATATCACTAGCTTTTGACCCACACGCAATGGATCTTTAGGGCTCATACCATTCCATTTAGCTAATGATTTATACGACACTTTATTGTTACGTGCGATTGACCACAAACTTTCTCCAGACTGAACGACATGGGTGAGCTTGAGTTGACCACGAGCACGAGATTGAGTCTTGTTTAATCGGTTTTGTGCCGTTAATGCGTATTTTGCATCGTCTTTTGTTGATGTAGGAATCAACAGGTATTGACCAATACGAATGTTGTTATTCGATAGGCCGTTGGCACGCCGAATGACTTTCGTGGTTGTGCCGTATTTATTAGCTAGCACGCTTAAAGAGTCGCCAGATTTCACCTTGTAGCGAGCGACCTTCATCCCTTTACCGCGATTTTTCTCCACCTTGGTGAGAAAAGTCTCTTTTTTCTCTACGGGAATCAAAAGTTGGTGCGGCCCCTCAGGCGCTGTCGACCACTGGTTGTATGCTGGGTTGTAACTCTGCAACTCTTTTACGCTAATGCCGGCATAATCTGCGGCAATAGCCAGATCTAACTGCTCTTCTGGATCAACAAGCGTTAGAACAGGCTTGTTTGGAATTGCAGGAATATTAAGTCCGTACTTGTCTTGGTTTGCGATAACGTCAGCCAAGGCCAATAGCTTAGGAACGTAACTGCTGGTCTCTTTTGGTAAGTCTAATGAGAAGAAATCGATAGGTTTACCGAGCTTTTTATTCTTACGAATTGCGCTAGAAACTCGGCCTCCACCGCTGTTATAAGCGGCGATTGCATGTTCCCAGTTACCATCAAAACGCTCGTTTAGTTGTACTAGGTAGTCCAGCGCTGCATCCGTTGCTGCTGCCACATCTCTGCGACCGTCATACCAGTAGTTTTGCTCTAATCCCATCATTTTTCCGGTGCCTGGGACAAATTGCCACAACCCAGCCGCGCTACCATGTGAGTAGGCAAAGGCATCGAATGAACTTTCCACTACAGGAAGTAATGCAAGCTCCATTGGGAGTCCGCGCTCTTCGATACGTTTTGTGATCATGTATAGAAAAGGGGTAGCACGCTTAGATACCGTGTAAAGGTGATTTGGGTGCTTTAAATACCACGTACGGTAGTAGTCCACTTTCTTGTGGTTTGGGATATCCATGTCCAGCTGCATGGCGATACGTTGCCACACATCTTCTTGTTCTTGGGGGGAGAGAACTTTAGGCGCGTCGTTAGCGGATTTTTTTGCTAGTGACGATTTATTGCCCGGTTGAGCTTTTACTGCATTTTGCTTTGCAGTCTGCTCAGATTTATTGGTTTCTGGTGTAGAAGACGTTGAATCTGACTGAGTCAATTGACAGCCAGATAATAACAACGCCAACGCCCAAGTATACTTCAAACGCATGGATTCAGCCTATTTAGGGCCTGTTTATCTTCACCTGCCTGTCGCGCAACGTAATGTGCGTGGCAGTCGCAAGATAATAGACATCTTTTAAACACTAACTAATTTATAGAGGCAAAGAGCTTCTAATTATGCAATGGGGAGAAATTCAAATAGATTTATATCAACCCCAAACGTAAGAGAAGCGCCAGTGGCGCTTCTCGAAAAATCAGTCCCTGATAATACTGGGGTCTTGCAAACTTACAAGCAGAAAATGGTTAAAATTCGTTCTTCCACTCGCGTAAAGCAGTAAAAACCGAGCATGGATCGCTATTTTTAATGCGACTAGCAACAGATTGAACCACGTCAGGGTTAGAGGTTCGCAAGAACGGATTAATCCACTTTTCTTTGCGTATTGTTGTTGGAAGTGTCGGAATGTTGAGTGCTCGCAGTCGGTTTACATCGTCGCGATATTGGCGAAGTTGCTCATTGTCAGGTTCAACCGCTAGAGCAAACGCCACGTTACTCGCCGTGTATTCATGTGCGCAGAAGACTTGAGTTTCTTCTGGTAGAGACGTTAGTTTGCTCAGTGATTCAAACATTTGCTCAGGCGTACCTTCAAAAATACGACCGCAGCCAGCAGAAAAGAGCACATCACCGCAAAACAGTTTTCCGTCCCCAACGTAACCGATATGGCCCAAAGTATGACCGGGTAACCCAAGTACTAAGAAAATCTCACCAAACAACTCTAGCTTGTCGCCTTCTTCCATTGGTGTCGTTAGGGTTGGAATTGGCTCTGATTTTGGGCCCACAACGGCGACGTTAGGAAATGCACGCACTAAGTCTGGAACGCCACCAATGTGATCGTTGTGGTGGTGCGTAATTAAAATCGCTTCTAAAGTTAATTCGTTAGCCTGCAGAAATTCTAATACTGGCTTCGCATCGCCCGGATCAACGACTGCGCAGCGCTTATCGCTATTTTGTATCAGCCAGATGTAATTATCATTAAATGCGGGTATGCTTTTGATCTCTAACACGATTCGTTCTCCGTCACCCATTTTAGTCAGGTGGTTAATGAAACCAGCACTCAGCAACAAAACTATACCACACCCGTCGACTTGGTCAGCAATGAACAACGGTCCGTGGGTGCTTGAGTCAATCCAGACCCGACTTGATGAATGGTGCCCGAAACTCTTCGGCTACCATATGCTCAAACTGGGCGGGTTGAGCTGTGAGCTAACCAGCTGTAATTGTAACATTCAACACCAAGTCAACGTAGATATCCAGAACCCGTTGCATAATGTGATTGCAGATGGTTACGAATTACCCTTTTTGGAAAAAAGCTTTGATGTTGTGATACTCGCTCATCAGCTCGACTATGCAAGCGATCCACACCGTTTGTTGCGTGAAGTCGATAGAGTGATGATGGATGATGGCTATGTAATTATTACTGGATTCAACCCATTAAGCTTGACTGGATTAGCGAGTTTGCTTCCATGGCGTAAACATAATTTGCCTTGGAGTGGACGAATGTTTACGTCGAGCCGCATCAAAGATTGGTTAGGGTTACTTAATTATCAAGTGATTCATTGTGATCGTTATGCGCTGTTTCCGATGAAACGTTACCGTACGATGTGGACATGGTTGGAAAATAGTCTTGGTGATTGGGCATCACCCGCTGGGAGTTTGTATTACATAGTCGCGCGGAAACGGACATACCCTCTCAAGCCTATCAAACCGCATTGGCGCTTGAAGAAAAAGCTCACACCACTTGGGGTGATGAATCGAGAGGGTAACACTATGAGGAAAGAATCTCGCTAAGAGGGTTGGTAACCTGTATCTTCCTCAGTTGGGTTTTCTGCAGCAGTCCGGGCTAGCTCATCACACATTTCGTTCTCACGATGGCCCGCGTGGCCTTTTACCCAATGCCATTCAACTTGATGGCGTGCGGTTTCTTTGTCTAGAGCTTGCCATAAATCGGCATTTTTCACGGGTTTTTTATCCGCTGTTTTCCAACCACGCTTCTTCCAGTTATGGATCCACTGAGTAATACCTTGGCGCACATATTGGCTATCAGTCGTTAAAGTGACTTTACAAGGTTGTTTTAACGTCTGTAGCGCGACGACAGCCGCCAACATTTCCATGCGGTTGTTGGTAGTTAACGTATAGCCTTTGGAAAGTGTCTTTTCTACGTCTTTGTAACGCAATACTATGCCGTAACCACCTGGTCCTGGGTTACCTAAACAAGAACCGTCAGTGAAAATCTCAACGTGTTTGGTCATATTTTTTGGTACTATTAGCCGAAACATTTAATAAAGCATAGTCTGACATACATAACCTTATGAATACCAGCAGCAATTCTGAATATAACCGCATTGTCGTTCTCTACTATTTGGTTAAGGCCTGTGTAAACGTGTGAGTGAGTGAGTCAGACTCTATGTTTTATAAAGAATTTTTCTGGTTCTCTTTTTTAATTTTTAAGCAAGTTGGGGCAAAGTGTAAAATATCGTATAAGAAAAGCACTGAATCGTTTACACAATCACTAAAAGTGAGCCAAGACTGCTTAGTTTATTAAGACTACTTTTCGAACTGTGATCTTTCTTGACCATCCCACGTGAAACACATTTATGGACAAAAGAGAGTTACGCGTAATCTGGGAAACCGATTATACCAGAGTAGTAAAAGTATCTTGAAACCTTAAACACTTATTAGGCAATTTCAAAATCGACAACAAACTGACCATGCATTTTTTTAGCTCGGTAAAAAGATATATGACCAAGACCTTTTTAGCACAGATATTTTTTATTTTTTTATAGTTTTCTCTGAAGTCTTAACACCAAAAAAATTCTTTAATTGCCTCAGGTTTTACAGCGTACAAACCTGAGCCATCTTTATAAATTCTAATTTATTTTTTATAAATCCATTCTGGTGATTTTACTTTCAAAGTATCAATTGTCGCCTTTTTAGGGGATGTAAGAGAATTTAAAATTTCGTATGTATCTCTATAATCGATTTTAAAAGGGGTAATAAATTAGTATTTAATAATTATATTTCATACGCCTAAGAAAATTAAGCACAACCAAACAATCATTCATGTAGTTAATGTGTATCAAATAAATTGTACACCCTAGGTACTAGCATGAGCATTCATAACTCTGGCTTGGACAATATTATGTTATTTTCTAAATTAACAAATTGCGGTTCACCCGTGGTATTACACGACCTTTGTGGGTTACATATTTCGTAATGATTTTTATTTATTACCAAGTCAAAAATCAGAAATGTTCTTAATACCCGCATCACACATGCAGTGATTTTATAATAAAATTACTGCAATATATTGGGCCAAAGAGTTGCTTTTCTAATTAATATCGCCATATAGTACTAGAGTGAACTGCAAGGAAGAGATATATGACTGTAAGACGGGACTTTAGTGTTTTTTTGGATAACCTCAAGATTAAAAACAAAGATACAATTTCGAGTCGTTACGGAAGCATCACGAAAAACCTCAATGAGAAGTTTCGCGGTTTAGAAAACGACAAGACAAGTCATAGTCTTCAAGCAGGTTCGTATGGTCGCTACTCTGGCATCCAAGGCCTTTCTGACCTTGATATGCTTTATATATTACCACCTAGCTCTTGGACTACCTATCGCAAAGACCCATCAAAGGCTCTAGACCACGCAAAAGATGCTATAAAGAAAACTTATAAGACTAGTAATGTGAAGAAAGATCGCAATGTGGTGGTTGTTGAGATTCAAGACTTTACCTTTGAAGTAGTACCAGTATTCGAATGGCAAGGAGTATTCAAATATCCTGATACATATAACGGCGGCTCATGGCGAAAATGTAACACTCGTGCTGAACTACTCGCCTTTAGAGAACTGAACAACAAGCGCAAAGACAACCTTCGTAAGCTTGCGAAAATGATTCGTGCATGGAAGGCCAGAAACGAAATCCAGATGAGCGGCTTTCTGATCGACAACCTTTGCTACAACTTCTTCAAAGAAAACACCCAATATGACAAAGCCAGATTTGGCAGCTTTGATAAGATGGTGAGAGACTTTTTCCAATACCTTACCAAAGAACCAAACAGAGCGTTCTACTACGCATTTGGCAGCAACTCTAAAGTCGGAGTGAAAAAATCATTCCAAGCTGATGCTGCAATAGCGCTGTATAATGCTAATGAAGCGATTGAAGCAAGAGAGAATGGTTATGAGGATAAATGTAACCAAAAATATAAGGCTATTTTTGGCACGAAGTTTCCTCATCGTGAAACTAAGCAAGCGTCTGCGATCAATGAAGAATTTATTGAGGAACTATTCGATATGGATAGAACCAACCAAATTGTCATTGATTGCGAAGTGAAAAGCGATTTGATGACAAAAATGTTGTCGTCGTTAAAATTTGTTGGAGAGCGAATCCCGCATCAACGGAAACTGTACTTCTTTGTGAAACAGACTGACATAGTTGGAGACTATGAGGTGAAGTGGAAGGTACGTAACCGTGGGCATATTGCAGATAAAAACAAGGACCACCGTGGTGAAATCATAGATGATGATGGCAGCAAGATTCATGTAGAAACTGCTATTTTCCATGGTGATCATACAGTTGAGTGTTACGCTATTCGTAATAACACGGTGATAGCGCGACATGAAATTACTGTACCAATTGAGTAAGAATCGTATGTGGAAGGTCAGGTGATTGTTAATGTGGTTTCACAGGTCGTTAGTATGCCTATACCTTCTCTAAGACCACCACCTGAGACAGACTCTTGAAGGTGGTAGATGCTTAATGGGAAAAGAGTTAGTCAGTTTTCTAGTCGTAAAATTATCTTATACTAAGTGACTTATAGTAAAGTCTCTGTATCTAAATCAATATCTGTAGCTTTATAATATGAACGAAAAAGAACGTTTAAAGAAAGACATCGCTGATACCGCTTATAATATAATCTATGGCGCAAAACTTAACTTTAGCTCATACGAGTTATCAAAAAACATCTCGACAGGAGTATCAGCGTTCAGTCTAGCGATAGGTATTATCGCGCTTGCTTTTGTTGAGTTTGCAACAAAAGAATTATCTGTAGCTTTATTGTTGCTAGGTCTGCTTGGGCTACTTGTAGGCAAGTCACCTGATTCGATGGTTAATTTAAAAAATGGCGCAATTAAGCTAACCCAATACCATGACCAACTTAAAATTCTATATTCTGAAGTAGATTCATCATCTACGACAGAGGATATTCAATTGCGTTTGGAAGAAATTCAAAACGAGGCTAGAGATTTTTATAGCACAGATCAATTACCATTTGCTTCATGGTTCGCGCACCACAAATTATTTAATGAACACCAATCAGAATGGTTATGTAATGCACTCAATTTAACTTTTTGGAAAGATAAATTACCATCTACATTAAAGCTATTAATAAAGTTGATTTTAACTATATTTTTTATATCAATCTTTCATTATTCTTTGGATTATTTAGGAGCGTATGATTTACTAAAAATAAAATTAACGGATGATTGCTAGAACAATAGTATTTGTCGATGCTGCTTTTATCTTCTAGTGCTATATAGAGATGCTAGAAGATAAACCTAATAGTCATATACATGGAAAATAAATTTACTAATTCGTTTTTTACTAGTACAAATCATCAGCTAATACCCAATCTAAAGTTATCCTTTCTAGTATAGGGGACTCTTTATTCACTAGTGATTTCCATTGCTCAGCTTCAGATGCTGGAAGAATATCCACCGATCTCAATATAGCCCTTTTATCCCAATCTCCCATGGTATTATATTTTGTTTTCATTTCTCTAACCCACGCTATATCCTGGCATGTTATTGCAGCTAACGATTGAGAGGTAATACTACCATTTTCCATTAGATACAATTTTAATTTCTTTACTTGTAAGGCTTCAATGTTGTTTGCTATGTACCACTCAAACCAATACTTGACGACCCCTCTATTAATACACTCTTCCTCTAACAATCCTATTAATAAACCTTCTGACTCGGAGATTAAATCAGCATCTGTTACAGAGTTAAGATAGAGACAGACGTCATTGATTGCTGGCGCAAAAAAGTCAAACTTTTCGAAAAGGATTGGTACTAATATTTTTGTTCTGAATGTTCTAGCCTTGCGTAATAAGGCCCTAGCCATTCCAAGATCGAGTATTTTTCTTCTGGTGATGGTTTGAGCTAGAGACAACAATTGCTCTTCATCGTCAGCTGCCACTTCAGTCTCGTCTTCAACATGAATTGCAATTTCACCAGCTTGAATAGAGTAAGGTTCTAATTCATCTAAGGAATCGAGCATTTTACTTTTTTGCAACTCATAGTAACTATTTAATGTACCTACAACAAATTCTGTAGACTTACCTATCGCTGTTTTTTCAGACGAAAGAGTAAGTTTATGATTGTCAAATAAGTATATAGTTAGAGATTCTAGAGTATTTAGAAGTTCTTTTTTAGAATCTGAGAAGATTCGAAAGTCGTCAACATAGCGGGTGTGTTCGATCCCTTTATTCTTTAAGAATAAATCAATATCAGATAAAATAGCTTCTGCCATGATAATGCTAGGGGCTGGACCAACAGGTACACCTTGGGAAGTGTCATTGTTCAACTCAGTAAGAAAGCCATGTAAGTAGGAAGCAATAGATTCTAAGCTAGAATCAGCCAACGTAATTGTATGAATTAACTTATGTAAATATAGTTGACTATAACAGTCTGTAATATCTGTCGAAAGTAGATAATTATGTTTTTTCGACAGTTTCTCTGTTTGTTCAATAAATGTTTTATAACCGCCACCTTTAGAGAAAAAACTCCCCTCATGTAATGAAATTCGATAGGCACAATCAACATTATCTTCAACTGGTATTCTAACGGACTCTATCTTCTCTGCAATTAAATGGGCTAAAGCTACATAAACTAAAGTGTCCAGCGGGTCGAGTTGTTGGACAACTCTAAATCCTCCTTTCGGTTTATACGATACTGCTGTTCTTGGAGCCTTTGGTTTATACTCACCTAGCGGAATTTCAAGTAGACTAGCCTTAATATGTTCCCATGAGTGCCATATGGCAATAAACTCATCGGCCTTTGGAAAAAAATCCGAGTCATAATATGACAATATATGTTGGCGAGCGAACTCTAGAGATTCATCAGTTAGATATACCATAACGTTGATTTCTTCTTATACTATTGGATTACTTATTTCTTTAATGTATTGATGGTAGTACTATTCTGTTAATTCATCCCACTACCATCTAGAGTTATTTAACAGAATCTCATAAACAACCAAGTAAAGCTTTAAGCTAGGTCGATAAGTAATTAAAGGCAAGATTAACAAATTTGTGGGTAATTTTGAGCCACCCGAATCGTTTGAACCGTTTGGTGCTAAAACACATCATTTTTGTTTACTAGCCTTTGTTATTAACTGAAACTCCATACCTGTACGCTTAGTATTACGGGTTCGATAGCGTGTTGGATACTTATCAAAAAAGTCAGATAATTTCTTTAACCCATAGTTTCGAGGGTCAAAGTCAGGCTTAAGCCTTTTCAAATATTTGCCTATTTCGCCTAGTTTTGCCCACCCAGATTCATCTCTATAGTTTTGCCAAGCTTGATGCATTAGTCGCCAGAGTTCTCGCTCTACATCTTGGTCTGTGCTTGGTTGAACTTCCCCAAGCTCAACTTCAGCATTTAAGTTCTCTATCGCTACAAAATCGTCACAAGCGTTTTTAAACGAAGTGGGAGTCATAGCTTTCCCAACACCAATGACGTGTATCTCAGACTCTCTCAATCTAGTGGCAAGACTTGTAAAGTCACTATCACTTGAAATCAAAGCAAAAGCATCGAACCTTTGGCTATACAAGAGATCCATTGCATCAATAATCATTAACGAATCTGTCGAGTTCTTTCCTGATGTGTAGGCGAATTGCTGTTTAGCTTGAATAGCTAACTCGTTCAGGGGTTGCTTCCAGTTTTTAAGTTGTTCAGCAGAAAAATCACCATATGCACGTTTAACTATTATTTGCCCAAAGCTAGATAGCTCTTCAATGATCAAGTTTAGCTTTGAATGTGGAGTGTTTTCAGAATCAATTAGTACAGCGATTTTTCTGTTGCCCATAATCCTTGTATGACCATCCTTTTATATAGTTAGTTGCACTATATAGGTATAAGTAACATGTGTTCAAATGGGAGTGTTCAGAAATGTTATGAGTAACAGTTCTAAACAGGAGCGGGGCAGTTTCCTTGTTTCACTAATCATAAAAATACAGCTATTCACAGAACTCCAAGTTAAAAAGCAAAGCGCACGTTTGAAGATACCTGCCACTGAAACACTCTTGTGATGAACTGTTGGCCAGCTATGGCTACGCCTTTTAATGCTCGCATTAAGGTGAAAGCATAATCTAATACCTATAAATCAACACGTTAAACAGATGCCTATAGTTTATTGAAAGCACCATGTAGCGAATATGTGGCTTTTGAACTGTACGTTTTTCATTAAAACTCTAGACAGTCCAAAAAGGCTTTCTGATTCATTTTTGGACAAAAGTTTTTCAGAATGGTTACGTAAATTTGTAAAGGGCGAATTACTTGAAGTATGGCAAATTAACGAGCTTACCACCCTTGTGATTATAGGAACGTTTAGCTTGGATTGAAGTATGTTTTATATGAACAATTGATACACAGAAGTTTCAGGTGTTATGATGCCTAGTAGCTTCGTAAGCCTCTGATAGGGTGTGTATTTTGGTTGATTCAATAAAAATATGGCTGACTTCTAAATCGTGGTTTTGGAAATTTAAAGCTAAGTATGCAAGGATGGCCTTTCTTCTAGAACGGACTTTATACAAACAACGAGCATCTTTTACTAAAACGAGGACCAACACTACAATTTTAGGCTCTATTACGATTGTTGGTTTAAAGAGCCTAAGTGGGGTGATTCTCGCTTTAACTATTCTAGGCTTGTTTGAGAGTTATATTAGATCAAACACAAATATTTTGGAGCCTCTTAGTAAAGAGCAAATAGAATTTAATATCAACCAGCTCAGATTGTATGCACAACTTCTCACCACCATATTTTCAATATACTTTGCATCAATAGGTATTATATTAAGTACGGGTTACACTAAACTTCGGCGTGATATTATTCAGCTTCTCACGACTGAACAGGTTGGTAATGTATATTCACGCATTTTAGTCTTCTCGGCCATCTTTTGTCTCATTGCCACAACACTAGAATCCTATGGCATTGCACTGGGAGTTTCAGTTTATGCCGTAGGAACATTTTTAACAGCCATAAGCTCCCTTGCGTTGTTCCCTTTAGGCCAACGGCTGTTCAACTTCTTCAATCTCAATCAATTGGCTACTAGTGAAGTACTACCTAGAATAGCTCACCACATAGACAATGCAGTTAAGTCTAACAATTCAGTTTCTCTATCCAACCATCATTCGAAAGAAGCTCGCTTAGCCTTTAAACAGTTATGCTATATCGACGACGAGATGAAAAGTGAAACAAAGAAGCTTAATGATAACTTGCCTGCACTTAGCCATGATTATTCAGTATTACTAAAACACTACCTACATACCAAACATCGAATCGTTCATACAAGCTATTGGTTCCCAAGGCGAAAAAAGCACAAGCAATGGTTCTATGCCGGAGATCTCGCCACCCAAACTGCTTTACAAACAAGTAGCCAATTAGCAACAGAAGATGAAGCAGACTATCAATGGTTAGAGAATGAGATTATTGATAGGTTAGCTAAGCATGTAGAGCTAGCATTTTCGGTCGATGATTTTATGTTAGGACTAAACCTCCTAACTCAAATGTCATCTCGAATATCAACTTATTCAGAACAGTTTCATTTCGCAATAGGCATGCAAGAAATCAAGAAAATACAGTCAGTTATAGAAACCACTTTTGCTTCCATAGAAAAAGTTGAGAAAGAACATGAGGAACTAGTTCTATTGATTGGGATAGCTGACGCATGGGCTGCATTAGGAAGCAACCTTTGTCTTGAAACAATGAGGCGTATGTTTATATTCGAGGAAGAGCTAAAGCACTTCTTTGATACTGATATATGGACAGGTAAACATCTAAAATCTCTACCTTCTTTCCTACAAGTAGAGTTAAACTTTGTCGTGGAACGCATCAACTTTGAACGAAGGATTGAAGGTAAGCGACTGTCAAAACCTAAGTATGTCCAACAACTGGCAGTTCAAAAGCTTTTAAATCATTACGCAAAGGTGCTTCAAGAAATCAGCGACTATTATGCATTTACGATCCCTAACTTTGTAAAAAAGTTATCAGAAATGCAGATGAAGGAAGCTGCAACTCAAGTAATTTTGGCGAATCTTCACAACTATTGGAAGTTACCTAGATGGTTCGAAGATATATCTCAGCTAATTAATAGATACAGAGAGTTTGAACATTACTCCGAAAAGCAGTATTTATTTCCAGAAATAGATATTGATGCTTTTAGAAAGCAACACGCCATAGCACGAGATGAAGCAATAGCGATGCTGGGTGAAGCTAGTATTATTGGGCATGTTTTTAGGCAGGAACAAAATGATGAACTACCAGATCATTTTGGGCATATATACTTCGAACTCGCCGAGGCTTGTATTGATGCGCTTGAGCAGAATGATGAAGAGAAGTTAAGTAAATCTATTCCGATGTTCATGTTATTAGCTTTTCTGGCTTCCGACTCTAAATTCGTAGATCCTGAACTCGATATAAATGATGAGTTTCGATTACATCTCATTTCAACTGTATTGAACGATATAATGTCAGTTGTAGGGTTTGCTATTTTATATGGAGCTTACTTTGACAATTCGAGACTTCCCGAAATGGCACTTGGCGAGTTCGATACATGGATTGATAGGTTTCCAACCAAGAAACAATATTTGGAGAGGATGGTTCGGCTTTCAAACCCTCGTTCGTTTAGCTTCAGTGTATCCCCAAGAGATATGATTCGGTTCAACTGGAAATCAGCTTTTGAAGATCGTACAAGGCAAGATGGATATACAGATCAGATGGGTATGAGTCGAGGAAAAACCCATAAAAACAAAATAATTAGAGCGTTTCTTAGCAACTCATTCTCGGATGCTTCTCATCTATTTATTGCCTTACATATTCTTCCGCAACTTGGCTCTGTTGATTTCGAAATAGGTCATGATATTTCCTCACTTAAGCGTTCTTTAGAAGATACTGAAGACAGTGAAGAGGGGTACTTATGAAGTTTGCTAAAGGGAAACCAGAACATCATTTTCACTTCGATACAGAAAATATGGGGTTCTTAGAAAGACTTTTCATTAGTCCTTTGAGAGAACGAGAAGGCTTCTACCAAGGAATGTTTAACCAAGATTTTTCTCAAATTTTTAAATCGTTTCGTCGGAGAAATGAAGCTCTTTTTAGTATAAAGTCTAATGATGGCGTACTAATTGATAAATTGCTTGGAAATGTAAAAGGGAGACGTAGGCATCATTGCTTAGACGATACTGTACGTGAGTGGGTGGAGGAAATAGCTCAAAATTTAGTGCGTTTGAAAACCGTGTACTATTTCCTTTATGAAGACGCAGAAAACGAAGAACTACATATAGTGCCTTTAAGTTCGGTTAATCTATTCCAGTTCTTAAATATATGTATCCAGCTTTTGCCAAAACGACGAAAAGATCATTGGACTAGCGATGGAGAGTTACTACCAGCAGAGCTACGAATCTTAGATACAAGTAAACTTATTCGAATTGATATTTCCAGTGCTATTAAGCAACTTTTGTTAGCACAAAATAGGATATTGACCGCTCTAGATAAGCATCAACATGACAACACTGCATTTTATCCCAAAGCCACATATAAGAACCCCTTACCAAGAAACAATTTTGACTTGAACTATTGGGTAGAAACGCAAGATAAAGCACTGTATAGAGCAACAATAGATACTGGTTGGACTGGCAGAAAACAAGATTCATCAAAGCGTTCAGATTTTTTCGATTGTTATCGCCAGCTCCGTTTTAAACGAAATCAATTGATACTGCGCGATAACATACTTTTTCAATTAGGAAAAGAGCTTACAAGAGTTGGACAGCAGTACAATCCGGAGTTTGAGGTTGTAATCTCCCCTACTAATGCTTTGCCTAATGTCGCTGAACTGGACAAATTGAAAGAGCAGCTTTCACAAGAAAAAGTTAGCTTCACCGACATAATTGACTTTTGCTACGAACGTGAAAGGACTTCTAAATGAAACATTTCCAAATTAATTAGTCGAAATGTATCGTACGGCCCACGATTTGTAGATACAGCTAGATTAGAAAGTCTAAGGAATTTCTGTCTTAGCGCACCTGAGACGACAATCTTCGGTAAAACGGAAAGGGGCAGGTATGAGTTGTTGCAGAATCTGCAACAACTGAACTTTCTCATTACTCAAGCAACTATTGCAAATTTTGCAACAGTTCAACTGCCGAGGAATACTCGGTAGTTGATTGATAAGCAATGTGCATGTTTTGCACATTAGCTAGTTCTATTGCCAAAACAATGCGTTCTGAAATGTTTAGGGGCAATATTTACTTGTTTCTTAAGTGCTTTTTTCCGGTTTTAAGTTCATCATGCCAGTTGCATCACGCAGACTGCGTGATGGGTTTGTAACTAAGTTTGGGGCAAATCCGAGCTAGCAGACTCTAATGAACACGCCGACGGACAGAAAAAAGCCCCGCATTAGCGAGGCTCGATGATGTTTATTTGTAGTACTGGTGACGCCTTTTTGAATTATGCTTCCAGCACTTCGCAACGTCATATACGCATGCTGGATAATCATCCCAAGGGACGGCTAGTGTTTTTCCTCTAGCTGCTCTCAGTTTTATTGGATACACATCCCACAGATAATGCCCATACGCCTTGTCTTGGCTTCGGTACTGTTGCTTTAGTTTTTTCATTTACCCTCCAGGTTTACATTACCTGGAAGGGATCCTTTGCAAAGTAGTTCATCTTAAAACCTATCAACTTCGTCTGTTGTGACCGATTTCCGTCAACCTTTTCTTGCTCAAAGCATACACAGCGATACGATATTTGGATTAGTTCTAGTATAGCAAAAGTCAGTTTACCAACAATTGGGAACAGCATGCAGCTAGAAGGTTAGGGGCAAAACCAATTTAAGGTAACCTGTCAGAACTAGTTACATCAAGGAAACAAAACTGACACATTGCATTCAGACCAATTCAGGTAATATGTAGCAACACGTCCTAGTTATCATCGGATGATGGTCTTAACACGCTTGATGGCCTTACGAAAGTGTTCGTATAACATTCGTTAATACGTTCACCTTACCAAGTAAGTGCGCTGAACGTTCTTTAGCTTGTTTCAGTAATGGAGCGAGTTTAGGTTCTAACTCAGGAAAACGAGTATTGAGTGAACGGTACTCTTCGATCTCTCCTAGCAGGATCTCCAATTCTCCTTCATATTCGTTGCGCTCATGGCTCAAGATCGAATAGTCAGGAGTTGAAGATAAAGTAACCCTAACGATTTCAGGCTTTGGAACCAAACGAAGTCTTTTGAATAAGTCAGTTTGAAAGTAACGCTTCTTTCGCCCGAATCCTTCACTTCGAAGCCAATTGTTCTTCTCAAAACGCAAAATTTGTCGATAAACCTTTTTGCGTGCTTCATCCAAGTCTGAGCCAGTAAATTCAATGGAAAGCGAAGCATCTCTCAACTCAACAACTGAAAAACCATCCATTCCTTTTTCAATCAACAGCTTGTGCATTACAGCACTAATTTTTCTAGAACGTTTCATTTATTACTCACACAACCCAAAAACTAAGGATTGCTTAGTATACAGAAATCAGTAAAACTAAGAAAATCTTAGTAACATTGAGCCTTGAGATATGATCCATAAGTGTCGTTCAACAACCCAATTCCAGTGCGTCTCAAAGAAGCACGTAAAAAAGCGAACCTCTCCCAAAAGGCTTTAGGAGTACGTATAGGTATGGATGAGAGTTCGGCAAGTCCACGAATGAATCAATATGAAAAAGGACGGCATACACCTGATGTGCAGACCTTAAAACTGATAGCGGATGAGCTTGGGGTGCCTCTGAATTACTTTTTTTGTGAGGATGATGTATCGGCCAAGTTAGCAGTTGCTATTTCAAAACTGTCTTTAGACCAACGAAATCAGCTGCTTGAGCTCATCAACGACCTCCCGATTGAAGATCAATAGTTAGTATTTTAGCCAGCACAATAAAAGAGGCTTTACTGTATAACTTGTATGTGTCTTTTCTGTACCGAGAAAAGACATTACCTCATGTTCCTAAAAGAAAGTACTTGTTAAAGACTATTCTGGGCATACAGTTATACGGAGAGGCTAACAGAGGCAAAAAGGTTAAGTTCTCGTCATTGCTTGGCATTAGTGTGCGTCAACTCAATTTCTAGTTTGTTGATTTAAGTGTAACATTATCAAAACATTACAAGTCTACCCTAGCTTTAGCACTGGAACACAATCCTTTACAAGGGAGTAAAATGTGCACTTATCAAACCTAATCATTCGAAACTTCCGTAACTTTGAATACATCGATATACCACTGACACAAAACATCGTGCTGCTTGGCGTAAATCGAGTAGGAAAAAGCAACTTGCTTTCTCAGTTGTTATAGAGCTTCCAACAGCTAGACAATAAAGTCTAAAGCTGATTTACCCATAAGTAATGAATCGCATGAAATTTTTTCAACGCAGAACACACGTGCCAGATGAATGAAATGGAACGAAGTCGGACTCAAATAAGCTAGGGTCTACATTTTTCATATTGGGTGAGTAAATTTACACCAAAAGCATCAGAACATAACGACAGAACTAATCCATATACTTTGGCAACTATATACCGCAATTCGAAAAGTAACGTGAGGATGATTCACCATAGACCTGACGACACATCGCGATAACGTTACTTGGCGTAGAATAGCCAAGGACATACGCTATATCCCCAATTGATTCTCCGCACCACCATTTCTAACGAACGTATTAGCAGTATCTGTTGCTGCCATTCGTTAACAATCATATTCACTTCGAATCAATCTTCATAATCTTTTAGCTGAGGTGTCATCGATACTTGCCCAATGTTGGACAGAGTTGGGGAAACTGCTGGAGTGCCAAGCTTATGCAGATTTAAAGAATCTGCATATTCCCCTAAAAACCTATTTCATTCGTTTATTAATAAGTTTGAATAGCGATTCAAAGTTATCAATTACCTCTTCTGGAACGTTGGTTTCTTTTCCTTCAGAGAGTTTACTCATAAATACTCTCGCTGGTTTTGCTTTTACAAACTGCTTCTTGATACCGGAATCCTTCATCGCTTTTTCGAATCGTTTACAGACCCTTGGAATATTCTCGTTGTATTTAAGGTCATCAGTCATCTCATCTTTATAGGCTTCCTCTGCCAGAGAAAGAAAATAATCAGAACCAAAAAGGTCTTCAATGTCTAATTCAGCAACATCGTTGTCTGTTGTTTCAGAGACTAAGATGACGTTTCTTTTAGATAGTTTGTGATTAGCTATCAGATCGGTCTTAGTGGCAAGTGCATCTTTTTCATGATCGAGTAACACCAACAGATTGAGGTGTTGAGATGACAACAAGCTTACCAAGTATGGTATTTTTTGAGCCCCGCCAGCTGGAGTTATAGTGATCTTATCCATCAGACCTGTCCTACCCAACGATTTCAAATACTCAGACATCGATGACAGATACCAAAAATCAGTAACCCCCTCAACAACCAAATTGTTTGAACCGATGAATAACGACTGAGAAACTTCGTACCCGAGTGCCGCTTGCAAAGGGAATAACGTAGTTGAATCACCGGTAGGATCGTTAGTAACCGTTGTTCCTTTTTCTTGGCATATATTCACGGTCTTTACTGTGGAAAGTTGTTTTGTCGGGACTAGGAAAGGTGAGTGCGTTGTATAAATAATCTGATTGCTAAAGTCTTCATCAAGGTGCTTTAACAGGTCACTTTGGGATTTTGCATGTAGGTAGAGTCCAGGTTCGTCCAGAAGAATGATAGCATTCTCTGCATCCCCGCCGTGCGTATCTGCAAAAAACGTAATGTAGAATGAAAAGAACCATCTAAACCCTCGGCTCCTTTCGTTGAGGTTAACTTCAACATCATAAGTAGACGTTGGATCAGATATGTACGTATCGAAGTAGTTGCCATCCAAATTGAAACGGACTTTCAACTCGCGGTCTGTCCATAAGCGTCTAATTTCACTGGTAACAACAGCCCCCGCTCTATTAACTAGCTGGTTTCGTGTCTCGGGATCTGACGCTAACTCTTGGAGCTTAGATGGGTCTATATCCGCAACTTTACACAATTTAATGAAACCCTCGTCTTTCGAAGTCAGCTGGTAATTTTGTCTATGCTGACTAAGAGTGCTGAGATTTTGATGTCCATCCAAATGCGGGTATTCATCGATATATACAAAAATAGGGAGACATTCTACTATAAATTTACGGGCTTTTTTCTCTTGTTCACCATCATCTAAAGCCGTCACTATTTGCGTGAAGTCGTCTTTGAGGTCGAGGTAGTCGTCTTGCCTCTCTAGCGTGTATTGTGCAGCACCTCTAAGTACTTGATCATATCGGCCTAAAACTGCTTCCAACCAGCTCTCGGCAGAGTGAGTATCAGTTGCTTTCAACATGCCTATCTCTTGCACTACGGCTTCGACATTTTCAGCATTTTCATCGGTTTTTAGAGCGTCTAGTAGCGTAACTATTTTGTCAATAATTCTGTTTATTGCTTTTATATCTAAGCTATGGTTCTTTAAGCCAACCAAACCTATGTATCTAGTGTTTCCATATCGACGGGCAATAGTGACAGTTGAAACCTCAGACGCTCTAGGAAATATTGAAGACAGGGACTCTATTTCCTGCTCCGACAAGGCCCATTCGGTATCAAGGAAGTGTGTATTTGCGTCCTGTTCTGCAAGTCTGCGATGGCGAGGGAAATTCTTAATGGCTTCTATCTCAGTCATGCCGCCTGGAGGGTTTAAGTGTTGAAGAGCAAGTAAGATATTAGACTTGCCACTTTCATTTCGACCTAGTATTGCAGTTAAGTCGTCTGTCGTAATCTCACCGCTATCATTAATTGAACGAAAATTTCTAACTCGGAATTTAGTGAGTTTCATATTTACTCCTTTTAAGAGCCACTACTGACAATCTGCGCTAAAATTGCCGCAATTGCCGTTGCAAAAGCGCCAGTCAACGCAACCCAAACCTTCATATTGTTGTGTCTTGAGTCTTCTTTAAGACGTCTATTCTCTGCTTCTAACCCAATCATATTTGTTACTAGGTTAAGGAGTGTCTGCATTTCTTCAGAGGATAATGGTGCTGACCATTCCTTGTGACTGCCTTCTCCTTCAATTTGTTTTTTAGTTCTTCTCGCATACCTGATATGCAGAGAGTACAAAGGTTCTTTCTGAGCACTTAGATTAGAGGACTTTCTAAAAAAGGCGGGATAGCCATCAAGAACATTCTCTACATCTCCCCTATCCAAGCCAATGCTATCAGCTATGTTTCTTGGTGTTCTGCTGTTCCATTTTTCATGAGCGCCAAGATGCTGAATTAATGCGATTAAACAGTGAAAATCGCTTGTAAAACTGCGCTCGACGACCTCAGAAACGAGTGTAATTGGTTTCTCTTTATTCATTTTATTACGTTACCCGTTGAATATGCCATATTAAGAAAGCTACAGAGAAGTAGTCATCTAATAGCTCATGATTATTTTTTTGAGCATACCAGACGGAAGGTAGGGGGAGAACTTTACTCATTGTTTTTACTTAATAACTTAGGGGTGTGATCCTTATTTACCGATGAGGATGTGATATTCCACCCGAAAGTAGGCCTAAGTTATAATAATAGAAATGTGTCCTGATTCTTGTGGTAGAAAGCTTTGGGGCAAAAGTGTGTTTGAAATACTCACTTTCAAAAGCTCTTTCAGATTGCTATTTCGCCTATGAGAGCAGCTAAGCGATTAGGTAATCTGTTTCATTTCATCTCTGTTGCCAACTTTGCCATTAATAAAATAATCCTGAAATTAGAAACCTGCATTAGTCTTTGATTTTGATTGGAAGAGGCTTCATCAATTGCTGCTCAGATAGTCCATGTAAACTAGCGTTGTAGATAAATCTATTTATGATCTCCGCCATTAGTTCACTTTCCTTCTCGAGCTGCTTAATTTTGTCCTGATGCCTCATTATTCGTTCGACTGCATCATTTATGCTTTTGGGCCTTGAAATTGATGACATTGACTCATTATGTCTGCTTACAATTTCTTTCCTTACCTTGTATGCATTTTTGATTCTGGCTTTTTTGTTTAGCGCCTGCCTTGTTGGTATGTAATCTAATATGCTTTCAGACTCTTCACATATCATGTCCCATGTTAATTTTGCATTTACTGGCCAGTTGCGGATCAACTCAACAATCTTATGCTCTTGCACTTTGGTGATCGGGCTACTCATCAATTTCTTCTCTTAATATGTCTAAACAAGCCATCACATTTTTACCGTACTTAGTTTCGAGTTCGCTACCTTCGACTAGCTTGTAATGGTTTTTACCAATCTTTTCAGCAATGATTCGTTGTTGGTGACTAAAGTCACTGCCCACTTGCTTAATGATGCTACCATTCTCAACACTTGAGGTGTCAATAATGCTTAGTAGTTCTGTTAGACGATCATATTTTTCTGTATGAAATTCGTACCAGCGGCTTGCAACCTGCCTACCTGCCTCAATCTGTGCTTTTGCAGCCATAAGGTTTTCTGTAAGCTTGCTGTATTCATCCTTTATTGCATCTATCGTTTTCTGATGTCCCTTACACACTAAAAGCTCACTACAATCTAGGCACTCGGCATGCTTTTGACAGGGGGTCAGTGTGTAATCATGTGAGCATACGCCATAGCGGGTGTTGATAACTGCCCCTTTATCCATTAACGCATATTCATCTTCACTTACTGGCTCTGGTTGCAGAATTTCATGTTCTGACTGACTAGCTATATTTTTCGCCTTATCTAGCGGGTCTTGATGCATGTATACTCTAGATTGTCTTTGTGAGACTCGTGTTGACCAAGTAGTGATTGCCTCAATACCTATTCCTGCTTCTTGCGCTAAAGTATTTAAAAAATGTCGGCACTGATGAGAGCGGAGGGACAAATTTCCGTAGCCATTTTTAAGGAAAATACTCATATTTACGATTTTTTTGCCGCGCTTAATTTCCCTGTATTCGAGACGCTTTGCGTAGTAATCTCGATTAAATGGCACCAGTAATATTGGGGAAGTTTTTTTGTAGCCTGATAGCTGAAGGTATCGAAAACATAGCAAAGATTCAGACATTTTAGGTGTTTTGCCTATACCCTGCTCACTAGGGGGGACCTGGTAAGGAAAATAAGGATTTAGCCTTTTATGCTTGGGTAGTACCACCTCTTTCCATAGGCGATTTAACGTCCACGTTGTCAGACTGTAACTACCTGATTCTTTTCGAATGAAATCCTCGCATGCTTTGCGGTTTTTAAGCCCAAGAGCTTGAGTGATTTGTTCGACAGATAAGATCTCATCATCATCAACGTCTGGGCAGTCTTTATGTCGATAAAATTGAGTTCGATTGCTTTCATAATGCCATGCCAATTCACGACCTTCTTTAGTCATTTTTAGCAAGCGCTTTACAGATTCCTTAGTGTGCTCTGCCATCGTTTTAGGCACTTCTTTTCTGACATATTTGGCATTTTTTGATACCCAATAAGACAGATACAATTGAGGATTACCAAGGCTGTCATTTTCGGTCACCAGTAGATTTGTTCGATACCACCGCCCCTCACTGATGCGCTGAGGAGCACTCAATAAGATACAAGTGTGACAGGATACATACGTATCTTCATCATCTTGCATTCCTGTATAGCCGTTAGAAAATATTTCGGCCAATGCTAACAAAGCGTCATCATCAGGTAACTTCTCTTTTCGAGCTTTAGCGCTTCCTGTGTTCAAACTGCTTTCATTTGCGTTTTTCCCAAAAAAAGGGTGAACCCAAGTTTTAGTTGCATGAACAGTGATACCGAATTTTGAAATATTATCGGCAAGTCGCTTTAGTTCAATTCCTATGCCTGTCTTATCTTTCATTTTTTCTTTCAATATCAGATTGCAGGCCTCCGTAAAGTGGCGAGGTGCAGCCCTGGTGATATTCGACTTACCATCTAGGTTGCGCATGGCTTTTTCGAGGAAAATTAAAGCTGATATAGTCCTTGAGTATGTTTTTGTTTGCTTGATGTTTTGCGTGTAACGTAGATAAGCCTTGGCAAAATCCAGATAAGGTTCTAAAAGACAAATTTCAGGTGGAGTAGGCTTGGTATGGTGCAGTTGTCTGTTCTCAAAACTAAGAAAACGTATGCTTTTAAAGTGTGTTGGCCATTGATTATGTTCCCACTTAAACCCCCCACCGCTTGACCATAATTGGATTCTGTTTTTGGCCAAGTCGATAAAGTTCTCTAAGTTTTCTTTTGCTGTTAATTCTACCCTGGGCTTAAAAATAACAATATTACTCATTGGTACTCTCCAGCTCTATTTGGCGTTCCTCACATCGGGTAATCACACATCTTACTGCTGCAATTTCTTTATCTAAGCTCAATGGCGATATTAAAAGCCGCCCCTGGCCAACTTGCGGTGTGCTATTTTCCAATTGCTGCCTTTCAATCAAGCGCTCAAGTACTTCTTCATGAGGTGCGTACACCCATGGCCTGAATTTAGAGCAAGAGTAACAAGGGATAGGTACAGACGTTCCACAGAATCCATGTTTGCCGCACCCGCCTAACGATAGTTCATCTTTACCATCCAGTTGCAGTCGGTTTCTCTCATCCCCGTTAAGCGCGTCATCCATGGTATCGACAAGTGTGCCACGAAAGGCCTGAGCCAATGGGCGCATCATTTGCCCCATGCCATCTTCTAGAATTCGAGCACGTTCTGCTGGATCGTCATAATAGGCATCCAATGACTTATCATGGTTATGACCCATCCAATACATCAGTGCAATGCGGGGGATCCCCAGTCTAGCTAACTGCTTGGCTCTCGTGTAACGGTAACGGTAAGCATTTACTAGCAAAGGCCGATTGGTGCGATGTGAAATGACAATAGTGTAGGCAGCGGAGGCTCTTGATGTAGTATTTTTGATAAGATTGCTTAATACATGCAAATATTCGGAACCAACAACACTTTGGAAGGAAGATGCATATTGTCGGGCTGTGGCAATTTTTTTTTGAAAGTGGTTGATATAAACAGGCGTAAAAAGGGGAAGCTGCTCAGCCTCTTTAGTCGTGAATTTGTACTGTAATTGTGCTTCCCAGGCTCTAGTGCTGTGCTCTATTTGCAACAGACACAAAGCCCACAGCTCTTCGCTTAATGGGTGAACTTCTAGCTTTGCCTCTCTAAAATTGGTTTGGCCCTTTTCCTTCGCTCCTGGAAACAAAATACGCTTACCTGATACCCCTACATCTTCTCCTTCTTGCCTAATGTCGGCAATTTTTAAGTGAGCCATTTGTATGGGTCTACGACCATACTGTGCGGCTAAGAGCTGAATCAGTGTGTTTTGCAATGAAACTTTTTCATACTCATACTCGTCCCAAATAATTGAAACCAGCTCGTTATATTCTTGCTCGGTAAACCAGCCTTCTTCTGGATTGTCAGAACGTACCTTAGTGCCTGAAGGGGAGTGAGTTTGAGGGAAATGAAGTTCGTTAATATAATCTATGACGTCCTCATTGACTCCTGCATAACCAGTTTTAAACCAGCGATTTAGAAAAGCCCTCAGTGACGGCGGCGATCCAGTTTTAGTCGTGCGGCAATGCTCGTAATACTGTGCGAATGCGGTTATGGTAATTGCCTGAGATTTGGTCTTTTTTACAAAAGAGTTGAAGATATAAATGTTACCAATAAGTGTCGTTTTCGCTATTACTCCAGAGGCCGCCATGGACTGGATTGCGAGCTTAAAGCCCGTCAGAACGTCATTGGATAAATGGTCATTTAGCGCTTTTATGGAAATTAAACTTTCACCGACAATATTCAGTTGCTCTGCTTTCCATTCAATCGGATAACCTGACAATGATTTTATATTGGTCTTGTCAAATTCGGCCAATAATTGAAGATCCGCTGAGGTTACTTGTTGCGCTGTTGCTTTGTTCTTCATTCTCTTGCCTCTACCTCTAAAGTACGCTTAGCAACTTGCAATCCAATCTCATAGGCCTGTTCCTGGATACGTCTACGATTATAGACTTTAGGCATATCAGAGTTCTCAACCCAGCCCATTAGAAAAGCACGTTGCTCCGTTTCTTCTTTTTCAGTTAGGCCTTGCTCTTTTGCTGTTAGTGAAAACCGATAGTTCCAGTCGTGTCTGAGCAAGTGAGGGTGAAGCTCATTTAGGGCAGCAAATTTTTCTTTCAATGTATCCAAGGCAGAGTAGAAACCGCTTCGGGTTATTGCCTTACCTTGCCTGTCACCTTTAAGGTGAACGACCAATAATGGAGCATCGTCCTCAAAACTAACGCTTTCAGTCTCAGCACGCCAAGTTGTTAAATAATGATAAATTTTTTGAGCCAGCTCTGGAGTTATTGGCAATGGGCGAATAAGAGTCTTAGCGACGTCCTGAACTGACTTGTCATCTTTCTTGTCGTCATGGTAATCCTGAATCCACAGAATATCTGGATCACCACCATAACCAGGACAATAATCTTTTAATCTCAAGCCAAGTAATTCGCCAAGTCGCATACCTGTGTCATAAAGAATGCTAAGTGCCAATACATCGCGGTAGCGAGTAGGAGCACATTGTTCTTTTTCCATTTTAATACAGGGGTTACTAAATATACTTAGTAGGTCAGCCCTTGTTTCTTTACTTAGTTTTTTTGCTAGTGTTCTTTGTTGTTGCCTAGCCTTGCTGATTTTTCTACGCTTGCAGCTGATTATCATGTCAGACATGTTTTGAATCGCCGACTGTACTATTGGCTGATTTGTATCGGTTATGATCTCATTGGCATACCACACTAGGTATTCGGCCACCTTGGTGAGCTTTGAATTTATCTTTTCGCCAATAATCACTTCACCTATTTTAGATTTAGAGCCTTTCTTGGTCGCCAAAAATTGACTCAGTGAATCTATCTCATATGACTTGAAAAATGTTTGTGACAAAAGTCGTTGATGAATATCAATTGAGTTTAATCCGTATGTATTTCGGAGCGATTCTTCCCATTCATAGAGACCTCTAATGGCATATAGATGATCTATCTGGGTATTATGTTTGTTTTTGTTACGAAGGTTTCTTGCACAATAGGCTGTTGGATAAAACAACGGAGACCCGCTAAAAGGTTTTCGATACAATAGCGAGAACCTTTCTCCATTTGTCGCGATATAATGCCTGATCTCGAACATGATAATTTACACTTTATCGGAGTTATATTGTTTAACATAGGGCGTTTACACAGGTAGTACAAATAATAGGCATTAGGTTTGGGCTAAGAGTGTTAAAATGAAAGAAACTCGGATTGAAATTAGATGACAAATTTACAGAAACACGTAGACCGAAAGGTAGTTCTCGATACCGAAACCACAGGTATGAACCGCGAGGGTGGTCCTCACTACATGGGACACCGCATTATTGAAATCGGTGCCGTGGAGATCATCAACCGTAAGCTGACTGGTCGTCACTTCCACGTTTATTTAAAACCCGATCGTGAAATCCAACCAGAAGCGGTTGAAGTTCACGGTATTACGGATGAATTCTTGGTTGATAAACCGGAATACGCGAGCGTGCACCAAGAGTTTCTTGAGTTTATTAAAGGCGCAGAACTTGTTGCCCACAACGCGCCCTTCGATACCGGCTTTATGGATTACGAGTTTGGCATGCTCGATCCTAACATCGGCAAAACGGACGACTACTGCAAGGTGACCGATACCCTTGCTATGGCGAAGAAAATCTTCCCTGGTAAGCGAAACAACCTTGATATCTTATGTGAACGTTACGGTATTGATAACTCGCACCGTACACTCCACGGAGCTTTGCTCGATGCGGAGATTCTAGCCGACGTTTACCTCTTTATGACGGGTGGTCAAACGAGTCTAGAATTTAACGCGAATAAACAAGAGGGTGGGGTAGAAACCATTCGTCGTATTGAAGGAAGAAAAGCGCTAAAGGTTTTGCGCGCAAGTGCCGATGAACTAGAAGCTCACCAAAAAAGATTAGAGTTGGTGAACAACTGTATTTGGCATCAATAGGAGAAGCTATGTTGAGGGCTTTGTTGGTCGCGTTTTTAGCGATATGGAGTAGTCTCTCGAGTGCTGCGAGTGAATCTACAATGTCTTTGTTAGACAATCGCTTTCGAGTTGATCCAACCATCGAGCAGATCACGTTTTTGGTTTATCGTGAGCAAAGTTCTCAGCCAGTTGTTTTAGTCCGTCCTGACGGTAAAAAATACTATGCTTGGGGCTCTTACGACAATGTACGTTGGTATCAAGAAGCCTCACTCGATATTATTTCCGTTGATAACCCTATGCCAGGTCCATGGCAGGCTGTGGGGAAAGTTACGCCTAAAAATAACATCCGCTTAATTTCTCACCTAAAGCTCAGTACGGATCTGTTCCCAAACCGATTATATAATGGGGAAGCGCTTAAGTTTACAGCTCGCCTGACCTCCGACGGCAAACCTCTTGTACTGCGCGACTTCCTTGATCGCGTGAATCTGCGCGTGACATTTACCAAGTTTGTCGAAAATGAAGATGAGCTGATCAAAGAAGCACGTCCAATGCCGATGGTTGTGGGTGAGTTTTCTGATGACGGCCGAGGCTTGGATGAAAAAGCAGGGGATGGAGTGTTCACGGTTCAGCTCCCAATAGACGTTGAGCCTGGTAAGTACCGTGCGCGCATCACGTCTGGCAATGGCGTATTCTTACGAGCGCAAGAGCAAGTCATCTTGGTTTATCCGAACCCAATCTCTCGTACTTTTATTCAGGCTCGTAATCCCGATAAGCCACACCAATTAGTGGTGAGTGGCGAGCAAGGTATGATTGCACCAGGCTCTATTGCAGTCACAGTGAAAAAGGACGCTCCCGATGGTTTCATTAGTTACAGCCAAGGACAGGTCTCTAAAGATGGAATGAGAGTTACGTTGAACCTCAATAACGATGCTGAGCTTGGTAAGTACGCATGGCGCGGCGAGATCTTTGCCACTGATTTTGCAACTCAGCGCTCGTTGGTGTTTCCTATCCCAGAGCAAACCTTCAGTGTTGTTGATGAAGTTGATCTAGAAGCTGCTCGAATTGCAAAAGAAGCTGAATTAGCCGAACAGCGCCGTATTGAAATGGAAAAGCAAATTATCGCTGAGCGAGAGGCTGAGCGTAAGCGCAGCATGATTATTATCGCGGTGGGTAATTTGATAATGCTGCTGATTGTGATCATTGCATGGATAGTCTGGCGCAAAATTAAAGCGAAGCGCGATGCCATGCCAGAGATGCAATTAGAAGTACCAAAGAAATAGTAGTAACACATAAAGCGAGAAACGGAGCCAATCGGCTCCGTTTTTTTATCAAGTTACCAAGTTGGAAGAAGAAAAATGGATAAAATATGAATATTTAAGTTTACTGTATTCAAATATATGTTTGGGATTTTATATAAATAATATATCATTTTTACTTTCTAAATTGGTTGCATTTTTAATGTGACTAACTTTCAAAACAATCAATTAAAGATAAAGAAATAATGAATAAAATTTTAGCTTTTTTTTGTGCAGTGATAATTGTAGGTTGTTCTTCTATTGACAATGGTGTTAATAATCCAGATTCGGGAAGTAATAATTTAAAATCACTTGATACCTTCACTTTCGATCCCTTAAGTAAAATCCAAAAAGTAGAAATACCAACTTATTATGATGGCTTGTTTGATACAGCAAGACCCTATTTAGATGAAAAGTACCCTTACACCTATGTCAGTAAACCTCAAGCATACATAATTGATGACGAGATTATTTCTTTTGCTCCTTGGTTTCCTGTCGAAGGAAGGTTTACGGTTTTTCCAACCGCTCACTATATAGTTATAACTCAAGAAACCGAGAGTGGCTTAGTCTCCGCACGATTTAATCATGAACAAGTAATTAAGCTGTTAAGTGAAGAGTATAAAATTACTGAGCATACAAGTCCGTTTTTTCATTATGTTCTAGAGGTTTCTCCAAGTGAACAAGCCAATTTTGTAGAAGATATCCATAAAAAATTGAGTAGACTTCCTTCAGAATAAGGATTGTTGGTTGAATTTTGGTCAATAAAGTCAGGGGTTCTGGCTTTATTGATTGCATGGAGTTCTATTTATATTGATTTGGGCTTTGTAATAGGTAGTACGCCATAATAACAAGAGCCGATCTTTTAGGGTTTCTGGATAAATATTCAGCTGTGCGTGATAAATAAGAATAAGTAAACGCGAGGTCTCTGATGAAATACAAAAAGCGTCAGAAGTATAAATACACTCTCCATTCTGAAGAAAAGGTTGAGACTCACATTTCAGTGAGTAACGCGTATGACAGCCCTTTTCTTAGTTTGTCCAAACAAGGCGTGTTAACGATTAAAAAGGGCTATGCATGGGATGGAGCGAGTGGGCCAGCGTTAGACACAAAAAACATTATGAAAGCTTCTTTAGTGCATGATGCTCTTTACCAACTCATGAGGGAAGAGGTGTTGCCTCAAAGTGCTCGAAAGCATGCGGATACGTTGTTGAGAGAAACATGTTTAGAAAAAGGAATGTCTAGCTTCAGAGCAACTTATATCTATTATGGCGTCAGAGTTGTCGGCGGGTTCTTTTCTAGACCCGATACTTTGTGTGCTTAATGGGAACATCTTTCCAGCGTATAACTGTTTATTTATACAGTTTAGTTATGTAAGCTCCAAGGTGATACAAAGGAGTAGTACATAATGACAATAAGATATGAAGAGCATGTGCCAAGCCCGAAAGAATACTGTGATATGCGTATAAAAGCCGGGCTATCACCTAAATCGTTGAAAGCTGCTGAAATTGGCCTACCCAATTCGTTATATGGCGTATCTGTTCGGGATGAAGGAAAGCTCATTGCAATGGGTCGGGTTGTTGGTGACGGGGCGTGTAACTTCGAAATTGTCGACGTTGCCGTTGATTCTGATTATCAAGGTAACGGTTTAGGTAGAAAAGTCATGGAATACATCGACGGTTATCTTTCTTCTGTTGCACTTGAAGGCTCTTACGTTTCTATGATTGCTGATGAACCGGTCTTTTACGAAAAGCTTGGTTATAGGCTGGTGGCTCCTAAAAGCCAAGGGATGACAAAAAAGTTTAAGCCAAAGGCATAACACGTATTCAGCTGTGAAGATAAGCACTAGAAAACAGGAGTTTAATTTCCTGTTTTCTATATTAAATTTCTATTTAAGCCACTTCTGGAATTGGTTTGGGTGGCTGCTCTAAATCAGGCTCTTTTTGAACAGTAGGAATTTGTCCCTCACCCACAGCACTGATGTAACAGCCACTAAGTTTAATGGCAAGGTACATATCAGCTCGCAGTAAGATGCCTCCTTCACTGGTGCTGATACCAGTAAGCTCACACCATTGACGAAGACGTCGTTTCCTTCCTGCGAGGATTAAGCGTACACCTCTCTTTTTCAAAGTATTGTGAATATCTGCCAGTGTTGCCATCACACTGAGATCCAAGTGAGTAAAGCTCGATACGGCGTCGATGAC
The DNA here is from genome assembly GCF_033338675.1 of Vibrio sp. Vb1574. Taxonomy (NCBI): domain Bacteria; kingdom Pseudomonadati; phylum Pseudomonadota; class Gammaproteobacteria; order Vibrionales; family Vibrionaceae; genus Vibrio; species Vibrio sp. Vb1574. Next base: position 12,108 of record NZ_JAWOTC010000001.1, on the reverse strand, counting down.
AACGCAACTTGCGTCTTTGTGATGCTCTGCCTGCTCTAACACTCTACGTTTAAAGTAAGGAGCATTGAAGTAAGTTAGCGGTGAGTTAAAGCGGTAAATCACCATTCCAGGAATAGGCGAAGCTTTTCCTGAGTCGTCGATGGTCCGAATGGTACCTTTTTCATCCAAGCCAAGTAGCTGATCACTCGGTCGCATGACAATCCGTAAAAATTGAAACAGCCCTAGCAATACCGCCAAAGTGATCCCCGGTATTACACCCACGATCAACACAGAAATAAAAGTAATGATGGCCAGATAAAATGCATCTTTGTCACGAGATTTTAATTTCCAAATTGCTTTAAGATCGAGCAGCGATAGGGACGCAATGATCAATACAACACCAAGTGAAGCGATAGGGATGAACTGCAAAGGCTCGTAAATAAATACCGCAATAATGGCAATGGTGATTGCGGCGACAATCGAAACTAATTGAGATTTACCGCCATTTGCATCATTGACGGCTGTGCGTGAGTCAGCGCCGCTTATTGCGAAACCTTGTGAAAACGCTGAGGCAATGTTGGCAAAACCCAACGCCTGAAACTCTTTATTTGCATCAATATCATAACCGTTTTTAGCCGCGAAACTGCGGGCGGTGAGCATCATGCTAACAAAACTGACAATCGCAAGGTTGAGCGCCGGGACCACTAGTTCACGGACTTCACCTAGCTCAAACTCCGGTGTTTGAAACTGAGGGAAGCCACCTTGAGTGAGTCCGACAACCGATACGCCCATCTCTTGTACATGGAAAAACCAAACTGACGCAGTAGTTACGAGGATCGCCAGCATGGCAGCAGGCCAAGTTGGTCGGTAGCGTTTGGTGAGCAAATAAACGACAACCGTCACGATACTCAGAGTTACAGTAGGCCAATGAAGATCGGTTAATCGTTGTGGAGCTTCCCATAAACGTTCCAGTAAATAACGTTGCTCGTATTTCAAACCGACTACTTTCGCAAACTGACCAACGATAATTGTGAGAGCAACACCGTTGAGTAGACCCAAAAGAATCGGACGAGAAAGGAAATCTGCAAATACCCCTAGCTTGAAACGACTTGCCAGTACACACCAAATTCCCGTCATCGCTGTCATGGTCATAACCAACTGCCAATGTTTTGTGGGGTCACCTGCGGCAAGTGGTGTCACAACAGCTGCGATCACTGCACAGGTTGCTGCATCGGGTCCGACAATGAGTTGCCGAGATGTGCCCATCATGGCGTAAACCAACATTGGCAGTACACACGAATACAGACCGACAATTGCGGATACACCAGTTAATTGTGCGTAAGCTATGGCAACTGGCAGTGCAACCGCGACAACAGAAAAGGCGGCTCTAAAGTCGTTAACAAACCATTCTTTTTGATAATGCTTAAGCTGAACAAGCCCTGGGAACCACTGTGCGAGTAATATTTTAGCCAACGGATTTACCATATATGTGAGTGAGTTACTTAAAGTATACACCGCTTAGTTGGAACGTCTGTGAGTTAGTTATCACTGGAAATCGGGGAAAAGATTGGAGTGCGAGGATTTTATTGCGCAGGGGGGCTTTGTAGTGTGAGGTGTTATGAATCCGATTCTGGAAGCAATAAAAAACGGGAGCTGATACTCCCGTTTGTGGTCTCAGATTCTAGAGTTACGCGACACTATCCATCTGAGGGTATAGCGGCTTTGCGGCAAGCAGTTCCGGCTCAAAATCGTCAACGTTGATTGTATCTAGACGATGCTGTTCCGCTTCTCTGAGTAGATCGGCTTCTTCTTGCGTGATAAAGCCTTGCTCTAGCCCTTCCTGAGCAATCATATCCAAACGTAAGAATGGGCGACGCTTACCTTGCGCTTTACATACTTTGTCAAACACAGGTTCAGCTTGAAGAATGACTGACAGCGCAAGCTCAATCTTACCTGCTGCGTTGTGCTCGGTTGGTTCAAGGTATTGACCGCGACCAATGCGTGAGCGCGTTGCACTTGGCGTTTGTAGAATGCGCGCCACTTTACTGTCTAGTTTATCGCTTGGCGCTTTGCGTACACGACCGAATGGCATGATTAACACGCGCAGTGCACGACCAATCACTTTGTTCGGGAAGTTTGCTAAGAATTCGTCTACCGCCACTTCCGCTTGTTTCAAACTGTCTTGTAGACCCCAGTGTACTAATGGTAAATCTTCGACTGGGCGTCCATCTTGCTCAAAACGTTTCAACGTCGCAGAGCTTAAATATAGCTGGCTTAGAATGTCACCAAGACGCGCTGATAGACGCTCTTTACGCTTCAAAGAGCCACCTAGCACTGCCATCGAGATATCCGATAGTAAGGCAAGGTTTGCACTGTAGCGGTTCAATTGTTGGTAGTAACGCTTGGTTGCATCTTTGGTTGGCGATGAAGAGCCCAGACCGTCGCTCAAACCAAACCAGATACTGCGCACTAGGTTACTCATTGTAAAGCTCACGTGACCAGCAAGCGCTTTATCAAATTTCTCGACAGCATTACTTGCTTCAGAATACGCCGCGTTCATTTCTTCAAGAACGTACGGATGGCAACGGATTGCGCCTTGGCCAAAGATGATCATTGAGCGTGTTAGAATGTTAGCACCCTCAACCGTTACTGCGATTGGCGCACCTTGGTAACCACGAGCTAGGAAGTTAGAAGGTCCCATACAGATACCTTTACCGCCTACGATGTCCATTGCATCGATGATGCTTTGCTGGCCGCGGTGCGTACAGTGATACTTCACGATAGCTGAGATAACTGAAGGTTTTTCACCTAAGTCGATACCCGCAACGGTTAAGTTGCTTGCTGCATCCATCACGTAAGCATTACCACCCAAGCGTGCTAATGGTTCTTCAACTCCTTCCATATGGCCGATCGGCTGTTTGAACTGACGGCGAATACGTGAGTAAGCACCGGTTGCCATTGCCGCAGTTTTGATGCCACCTGTTGAGTTTGAAGGTAGCGTGATACCACGTCCAACCGACAGACACTCAACCAGCATACGCCAACCTTGGCCCGCCATTTTTTCACCACCGATAATGAAATCGATAGGAACAAAGATGTCTTTACCGCGCGTTGGACCATTTTGGAATGGTACATTGAGCGGGAAGTGTCGGTTACCAATCTCAACACCTTTGACATCAGTTGGGATAAGCGCACAAGTGATGCCAAGATCTTCTTTGTCGCCTAGCAAACCTTCAGGATCGCGAAGTTTAAATGCTAAGCCTAGTACCGTTGCGACTGGCGCTAGGGTGATGTAGCGCTTGTTCCAAGTCAGGCGCATACCCAGTACTTCTTTTCCTTCCCATTCGCCTTTACAGACCACACCGTAATCTGGAATAGAGCCTGCGTCAGAACCCGCTTCTGGACTTGTTAGGGCGAAACAAGGGATTTCCTTACCTTCAGCTAGACGCGGTAAGTAATGATTTTTTTGATCTTCAGTGCCGTAGTGTTGCAGTAGCTCACCTGGGCCCAAAGAGTTAGGAACACCAACGGTAGACGATAGAACGCCAGAAACACCCGTTAGTTTTTGTAGTACTAGTGATTGCGCGTATGCTGAGAATTCCAGACCACCGTACTTTTTCTTAATGATCATGGCGAAGAACTTATGATCTTTCAGGTATTGCCAAACTTCTGGCGGTAAGTCCGCGAGTTCATGGGTCACTTGGAAATCACTCACCATGGCGCACACTTCATTCACAGGGCCGTCTAAAAAGGCTTGTTCTTCCGCACTTAACTTAGGTGCTTGAATCGCGTGTAGCTTTTGCCACTCTGGTTTGCCTTTAAACAGTTCGGCTTCCCACCAGACGGTACCTGCGTCTAACGCTTCTTTTTCGGTTTGAGACATAGCTGGCAGCACTTTCTTGAAAAGCACTAACGCTTTGCGGCTAATTAAAGACTGACGTACGCCAGGAACCGCGAGCACAGCTGCGGCGAGAACGTAAATAGCCCAACCAATAACGCCGACAGTTCCTGCTACTGTAAGAGCCAGCATGGCCGCGGTGAGTAAGCTAATAGATTTCACGAGAGACATGCGGTGGTAGAGCGTAATGCCTAGCACGATCGCCATCGTGATGATTGAGAGCAAGATGTCCATATATATTTTCCTTTTCAGACTTTATAAGTTTTGTACGTCTGTATGTTAGGTAAGAGGTCTAACCAGTTGGTTTAAGTGTAATCAAAATATTAAGGAAATGTAAAACATAAGATTGGATAAAAAGTGATCTAAGTAGAGTTAAAATTCTAAAGTTGAGATTTGAGTGATGGTTTCATGAGCAAGTTGACAAGTTTATTACCATCACTAATCTAAATCTGTTGGTTCACTATCGACACTAATTCTCGTTTGTGGGTAAACTCAGAGTAATCAAACCCGAGTTCAGGTTTATGAAATGTCCGATACCAAATTGGTATCAGAACAATTTGCTCAGTGAGTCTAGAGCTGACTGAAGCCGAAATAATAAAGAGAACGTCTTATGTACCATGATCTGATTAGAAGTGAATTAAACGAAGCTGCTGAAGTGCTCAACAAATTTTTAAGCGATGACCATAACATTGCGCAAATCGAAGCAGCGGCGAAAATGATTGCTGACTCATTCAAGCAAGATGGTAAAGTATTGTCGTGTGGTAACGGTGGTTCTCACTGTGATTCAATGCACTTTGCCGAAGAGCTAACAGGCCGTTATCGAGAAAATCGTCCTGGCTATGCTGGTATTGCTATTTCAGATCCAAGCCACCTTTCTTGTGTGAGTAATGACTTTGGTTATGACTTCGTGTTTTCACGCTATGTAGAAGCGGTTGGTCGAAAAGGTGACGTACTGTTTGGTCTGTCGACGTCAGGTAACTCAGGTAACATCCTGAAAGCGATTGAAGCAGCACAAGCGAAAGGCATGAAGACGATTGCGCTAACAGGTAAAGATGGCGGCAAAATGGCAGGCCTTGCAGATATTGAAATCCGCGTGCCACACTTTGGTTATGCAGACCGCATTCAGGAAATTCATATTAAGATTATTCATATCATCATTCAGTTGATCGAAAAAGAGATGGAATAATCGTTTACGGCCACCGTTTCGAGCTGTGTTGTTAGGGAGTTTTTTAAACCATGTGTGAATTGCTCGGTATGAGCGCTAATGTTCCAACGGATATTTGTTTCAGTTTTACTGGGCTCATGCAGCGTGGAGGTCGAACCGGCCCACACCGTGACGGATGGGGGATCACCTTCTACGAAGGGAAGGGCTTTCGAACCTTCAAAGATCCCAAGCCAAGTTGTGAGTCTAAAATAGCAGAGTTGGTACAAAATTATCCCATCAAAAGTCGTGCGGTCGTTAGTCATATCCGACAGGCGAATCGTGGTGGTGTTAATTTAGAAAATACTCATCCCTTTACACGTGAGCTGTGGGGTAGGTATTGGACGTTTGCGCATAACGGTCAGCTCTCTGGCTACCAAGACTTGCATACAGGTCGACATAGACCTGTCGGTGAGACAGATAGTGAACTGGCATTTTGCTGGTTATTGAAGCAAATGGAAGATCGATATCCTGAGCCACCAAAGGATATGGAGTCGGTATTCTTATATGTTGCTAAATGTTGTGATGAGCTAAAAGAGAAGGGTGTATTTAACATGCTTCTGAGTGATGGTGAGTATGTAATGACGTATTGCACCAATCATTTGTATTGGATCACAAGACGCGCACCGTTTGGAAAAGCCGCGTTGCTTGATGAAGATGTGGAAATTAACTTCCAAGAAGAAACAACGCCACATGACATCGTTTCTGTGATCGCAACTCAACCTTTGACGGGCAACGAAGCTTGGCAGCGTATGAAACCTGGCGAATACGGCTTGTTTCACCTAGGTGAACTAGTCAAAAATAATGCCTCTGAACTGGTAAATGTGCCGTTTGCGGCGGCTAAGCCGGGCAATCAAGCGCCAACCGAACCGTTAGAGTGATGGTCTCTTACTCTGAATATAAAAATAAAGCTCGCTTAATCGCGAGCTTTATTTTTATGCGTTTTAAACCGAGGGCGGATACGGATGAGCATTCTTACTTTCTAGAGTGCTGGTAGTAGAGTCCTAGTCTCGCTAAGGCTTGCTGTAAAGACGTAACTGATAGAAATTTCTCATAAAACACCTCGTCAGTCTGAACGGTGAAGAACGAACCAGATGCAGAATCTACTTTCCGAGTGTTATGTTACTCAAGTGGTTATGGGATTTTTTAGAATGCTGGGTTTTAGGTTTCTAGTCTCACCATGGTTTTCTTGAATCAAGTTTATAAGTATTAAAACAACCAAGAGCAGCCCTCAGGCTGCTCTTTTGTGCTTGGAGTTTATTATTCAGGGCTACTCATCTGAGGCGTACCCATGTACGCCAAGCTCTGCGCCATCTAAATAGGCTTTACCATCCTTCATGATCAACCGCTCGTCTACCAGCCACTTAGCCACCATAGGGTAGATTCGGTGCTCCTGCGCCTGAACACGTGCCGCAAGTACACTAGCATCATCGTCTTCGAACACAGGAACTTTTGCTTGCAGTATGACAGGGCCACCATCAAGCTCTTCCGTTACAAAGTGCACACTCGTACCATGTTCTTTATCGCCAGCATCAATTGCTCTCTGGTGTGTGTGTAGCCCAGGATATTTTGGTAGAAGAGAAGGGTGGATATTGATCATCTTACCCATGTAATGAGAAACAAATGCGCTGCTCAGAATGCGCATGTAACCAGCAAGAATAATCACGTCTGGTTGGTATTCATCTATTTGACTCATTAGCTCTGCATCAAAGCTTTCACGCGAGCTGAATGCTTTAGGGTCGACAAAGTGACCGTCCACATCAAACTTTTTTGCACGTTCTAAACCAAAAGCATCTGCTTTGTTAGAGAACACGGCTGCCACTCGTGCGTTTGGCATGCTGTCTTCGCAAGCTTCCAAGATAGCTTGCAGGTTACTTCCGTTACCCGAGATGAGGACCACAATGTTTTTTAGGGTATGGTTTTTCATGATGTCGAGAGCGCCTTGGTATTGTAGGTTGGAGTTATGTAGCTTCTAAACTACCTACTAATAGAATGGTTTTTAGTGTTCTAGATAGCAAAATGAGGACCTAGTCATCTAGTGTCCTCATTCTTCTTATCTTTTGAGCTCGATTTGCAAATTATTGGATTTCAACTTGCTCTTCGTTCGCGTCTGCTTGTGCGATTTGACCAATCACCCACGCGTTTTCGCCTTCTTCTTTAAGAAGAGCAACTGCTGCGTCTGCCTGGTCTTTCGGTAGTGCGACGATTAGACCTACACCACAGTTGAATGTGCGGTACATTTCGTGTGTGTCGACGTTGCCTTTCTCTTGTAGCCACTTGAAGATAACTGGCCATTCCCAACTGTTACCATCGATAACTGCTTTCGTGCCTTCAGGCAGTACGCGTGGGATGTTTTCCCAGAAACCACCACCAGTGATATGAGAAATCGCATGGATGTCGTGTTTCTCAATCATCTTAAGTGCTGACTTGATGTAAATTTTTGTTGGTTCTAGTAGGTGCTCACCAATAGTGCGGCCTGCTAGCTCTTCGCTCTTATCTGCACCAGATACTTCTAGGATCTTACGGATAAGGGAGTAACCGTTTGAGTGTGGGCCGCTTGAGCCAACAGCGATAAGTGCATCACCAGCAGCGACTTTCGTGCCGTCAATCACGTCTTCTTTTTCTACTACGCCAACACAGAAACCAGCTACGTCGTAGTCTTCGCCTTCATACATGCCCGGCATCTCCGCAGTTTCGCCACCAATTAGGGCACAACCTGCTTGAACACACCCTTCAGCGATACCTGAAACAACATCCGCTGCGGTATCAACGTCTAGTTTGCCTGTTGCATAGTAATCTAGGAAAAACAGTGGCTCTGCGCCTTGCACGATAAGATCATTTACACACATTGCCACTAGGTCGATGCCGATCGTGTCGTGCTTGTTCATATCCAGTGCTAGGCGAAGTTTTGTGCCAACGCCATCAGTACCAGAAACCAGTACAGGTTGTTTGTATTTAGTTGGCAATTCGCATAGCGCGCCAAAACCACCGATACCACCCATAACTTCAGGGCGACGAGTACGTTTTACCGCACCCTTAATACGATCCACAAGCGCGTTGCCTGCATCAATATCTACACCAGCGTCTTTATAGCTAAGAGAAGAGTTGTTACCACTCACAGGGAAGTCCTCGGTATTAAGTTGGATATGAAAACGGCGCTATTCTAACAGTGCTTAAACATAGATAGCAAACGTTTGCGTCTGTTTTTTTCTTTAGTGATTTATCCTGATATCCCTGTGAAAATCATGTATAATCTGAAGGTTTGTTTAAATATTGCCAACTATAGCCGGAGATGGACATGAAAGTTGTTGAAGTAAAGCACCCTCTAGTAAAACATAAAATTGGTCTAATGAGAGAAGGTGACATCAGCACAAAACGTTTTCGTGAGTTAGCGACTGAGGTCGGTAGCCTACTTACTTACGAAGCAACGTCAGACTTTGAAACAGAAAAAGTGACCATTGATGGTTGGAACGGTCCGGTAGAAGTAGACCAGATTAAAGGTAAAAAAGTAACCGTAGTGCCAATCCTACGTGCAGGTCTAGGCATGATGGATGGAGTTCTTGAGCACATGCCAAGCGCACGTATCAGTGTTGTGGGTATTTACCGTGATGAAGAAACGCTTGAGCCAGTTCCTTACTTCAACAAGCTTGCTTCAAACATCGAGGAGCGTATTGCGCTTGTTGTTGACCCAATGCTTGCAACAGGTGGTTCTATGATTGCTACTATCGATCTCCTAAAAGAGAAAGGTTGTAACCAAATCAAAGTGCTGGTACTTGTTGCTGCACCAGAAGGTATTGAAGCGCTAGAAAAAGCACACCCAGATGTTGAGCTATACACTGCGGCAATCGATGAGAAGCTTAATGACAAAGGCTACATCGTTCCGGGTCTAGGCGATGCAGGTGATAAGATCTTCGGTACTAAGTAATTCTTTGATGTATTACTATGACTGAACAGAAAAAGGCTTGGTGAAAACCAAGCCTTTTTTGTATCTACAAGAGGAGAAGAGTAAGGCACGCCACCTAATAAAGCGGCGCAAACGAACTATTTCGCGCTTTCTTCTTCCATTTGTGCGTTATCCACAACGTGGTTTTCACCTAAATCGTTTGGTAGCACAAGGTTAAGAATAATTGCCACGATACCGCATAGGCTCACACCCTGTAGACTGAACTCACCAATACCGAAAGCCATACCACCAATGCCAAACACAAGTGTTACGGCAACAATCACTAGGTTACGAGACTTATGTAAATCAACGTTATTCTTGATCAGTGTGTTGAGGCCTACCGTTGCGATGGAGCCGAACAGCAGAATCATGATGCCACCCATAACAGGAACTGGAATCGTTTGAAGAACCGCACCTAGCTTACCTACCAATGCAAGTACGATTGCGGTGATTGCTGCCCAAGTCATGATCACAGGGTTAAATGCTTTGGTTAGCATTACCGCTCCTGTTACTTCACTGTAAGTGGTGTTTGGTGGAGCACCCACCATCGAAGCTGCGATAGTTGCCACCCCGTCACCTGCGATTGTGCGATGAAGGCCTGGTTTTTTCAGGTAGTTTTTACCTGTAACGTTTGAGATAGCAAGCATGTCACCTACGTGCTCAACCGCAGGTGCGATAGCGACAGGAATCATGAACAAAATTGCGTTGATATTGAACTCTGGCGCGGTGAAGTTTGGCATGGCTAGCCAAGCCGCTTGTTCTACGGGAGTGAAATCAACCACACCGTAGAATAGAGAAACAGAGTAACCAGCAAGAATACCACCAACAATAGGAACGAGCTTCAAAAAGCCTTTTGCAAAAACGCTGAGTACAATGGTTGTGAGCAGTGAGACCGCCGAGATAATGATCGCAGCATCACCATTAACTAGCTGTGCAGCTCCATCACCAGTTTTACCTACCGCCATGTTCACTGCCGTTGGGGCAAGGCCAAGGCCGATAACCATGATCACAGGGCCAACGACAACGGGCGGGAGAATTTTATGGATAAATCCAACACCACGCACTTTGATCATCGCCCCTAGAGCCACATAAACTAAGCCCGCTGCCATCAAGCCGCCCATCGTTGCACCGATACCCCAAGTTTGGATACCGAACATAATAGGAGCAATAAACGCAAAAGAAGAGGCAAGGAAGATGGGAACAGAACGTTTAGTCATTAATTGGAAGAGGAGAGTACCGACACCGGCACCAAAGAGGGCTACGTTTGGATCAAGGCCAGTTAGGAGCGGCACAAGCACCAAAGCACCAAAAGCGACAAAGAGCATTTGAGCGCCTTGTAACGCGTTTTTCATAATAATTCCCTATTTTCAAGATACGCAGACAAATCCGGCGAATACTATCATCCTGCAATCGTTTGCAATGTTGCATAGATCAAACTTTCGATTGAATTTTTCCCATAAATAGCACTTTTGAGAGTTGCTTGCTTGCAAATTGTCCTCTTTTACGTGTCTTGCGTGAAGATGAAAAATGGACAGCCTAACTTGTTGAGATAGCTTAATAAGCAATGAGTTTATTATAAAAAATAGCACTGAAGTGCTGGTTGAGGCCCGAGTTAACAAAGCTGGTCATAATACAGACAATTTACTCAGTACTTACCTTGCTCAAGATTTGATAGTTGCTTATTATTCGGGTTCTTGTTCAGAGGATTATAAAAACTATGCGCTATTTAGCTCTCTTACTGATAGGTTGGTTGTCCCTACCAGTATATGCATTAACTCAGGTGGATATCTATCGTGCCGAAGTGGTTATCGACAGTGAGCAGAACGACGGTGAGTCTTTGGCTCGTCAACAAGGTATGCAGGATGTGATTGTTCGAGCGACCGGTTCTCAATCCTCTTTAAGCAATCCAGTGATTAAAAAGGCACTTAGCTCAAGTGCGCGTTACATTTCTCAACTAAGCTATGGGCAGGTTGATGGAAAAGCGAGCTTAAAAATGTTGTTTAACAACGACCAAATCAGCTCTCTTTTAACACAAGCACAATTGCCATCTTGGTCGCCAAATCGTGCCAATATTTTAGTTTGGATGGTTGAAGAACAGGGTTACGATCGTAACATTGCGTGGGAACATTCTGAATCTTCAAATGTTGCAGCACTTCGTAGCGCAGCGAAATTAAGAGGCCTACCAATCACTATCCCGGTTGGGGATTTTGATGATGTAACCGGTGTTAATGTCTCTGATCTTTGGGGCGGCTTTATTGAGCCAATTGGTCAAGCCAGCCAGCGCTACCCAGCTGACGCCGTTTTGGTTGTACGGGCTCAAGGTGAACAAATTCGTTGGACACTCTACGACCAGTCGCCAACGAGAATTGTAGAAGCGCAACGTTCTCCGCGTAGCGAGTCTGCATCAGGTGCTAATGCTATTGCAGAAATGGTGGATGGCATCGCAGACTACTATGCAAGTAAGAGTGCAGTTGTGGTTTCAGGAAAGTCTTCAAAAGCGCTAGCAGTGAAAGTCCTTAATGTAACCTCTGCCACGGACTTCTTCCGTTTAGAGAATGCGCTAAAACAACTTAATTCGGTTGCGGGTACAGAGATTAAGCGTGTTCAAGGGGACGAGTTAACGCTCAACATCCACCTTTTGGCATCACAACAAGCTTTTGAGAAAGAAGCTTCTTCTATTTCTCAATTAATGGTTTTTGAAGATCCTTTAGGTGAAGTTGATGCCCCAGCTTCAACTCAAGAAGAAGAGCCATTGGTTCAGAGTAATGAAGCAAAAGACGCCGCGACGCCAAAAGAAGCGCAGCCTGAAGTACCAGTAAATGTTGTGGCAGAAGCAAGTGACGAAACACAACCAACTCAGCCGATGATTGTGGAGCCTGTCCGAGAACAGTATGACTTGATCTACGAGTGGCGCTCGGCATCGTAATCGCCTTGGTAGCGTTCCAGGCGTGAAACGCAAGGATCAAACACCAATGTGGTAAGCATAAAAAAGAGTCGCAATAGCGACTCTTTTTGTTTTCAGCCCTAAACCACCTACTTCAGTAGGTGGTTATCATCCGTTTCGGCTTTGCCTGTAAAACTACTCAT